>JAUIDW010000481.1 GCA_030428395.1 bacterium
GTCTCCGAGGGGATCCTCTCGACGATCGGCTCCCAGGTCGCCTGCTCGCCGCGGGCGGAGGTGACGAAGACCGGCGCCTTCAGCTTGCCGGCGGCGGTGCGGACCCAGTCGTCGGGCTTGCCCTGCCTCGCGAAGTACTCGCCCGGCGAGAACGACAGGACGCCCTGGGCCAGCCCGGGGTCCTCGCCGACCGCGACCAGGACCAGCGCCGCGGAGTAGGAGCTGCCCCAGGCGATCACGGGCTGGTCGTCCTCGACGTAGCGGTCGCGCGCGAAGCGCAGGGCGGCGCGCACGTCCGGCAGGGCGTCGGCGTACTCGATCGGCTTGCCGGCGGCGATCGCGGCCATGGCGGTCTCGTTGCTCGCGCCGCCGGTGCTGCCGCCCGAGCGCAGGTCGACGGCCAGGCACGAGTAGCCCAGCTCGACCAGGCGCGGGGCGATCTGGCGGTACTCGCCGCGGCTCCAGCGCGCCTGGTGGAACAGCACGATGCAGGGCCGCGCCTTGCTGGGGTGCGGCTTGTAGAGGTCGGCGGTGATCTCGAGGCCGTCCTCGGACGGGAAGCGCGTGATCGTGAACTCGCGCGTCGTCTGCGGGCCCGACGCGGCGGTCGGAGCCGGGGGCGGAAGCGCGGGCGCCAGGGCGAGGATCAGGGGGACGAGCATCGGGGCGGGGCTCCGGTCGAGGCGGCCCCCACCGGCGGGGGCCGGGCGAATTGTATCTGCGCGCGACCCCCGTAAAGTGTCCCGCCCGCCCCGCCGCCCGCCCGGGCGGCCCGACCCCCGGAGCCAGCATGCAGCGCCTGATCGAGTGCGTTCCCAACTTCAGCGAGGGGCGCGACCCCGCGGTCCTCGACGCCATCGCGGCGGCCGTGCGCTCGGTCGAGGGCGTGGCCCTCCTGGACGTGGACCCCGGCGCCGCGACGCACCGCACGGTGTTCACCTTCGTGGGGCCGCCCGAGGAGGTCGTCGAGGCCGCCGTGCGCGCCGCGCGCGTCGCGGTCGAGCGCATCGACATGACCCGCCACAGCGGCGAGCACCCGCGCTTCGGCGCCCTGGACGTGTGCCCGCTGGTGCCGATCGCCGGGATCGACATGGACGAGACGGTGCAGTACGCCCACGAGCTCGCGCGCCGCCTGGGCGAGGAGGTCGGCCTGACGGTGTACTGCTACGAGAACGCGGCGCGCACGCCCGCGCGCCGCAACCTGGCCGCCGTCCGCGCCGGCGAGTACGAGGGGCTGAAGGACAAGCTCGCCACCCCCGCGGGCGCCCCGGACTTCGGCCCGGCCGCGTTCAACGCCCGCAGCGGCGCGACGGCGGTCGGCGCGCGCGACTTCCTGGTCGCCTACAACGTCAACCTGAACACCACGTCGACGCGCCGCGCCAACGCGATTGCCTTCGACGTGCGCGAGAAGGGCCGCGTGAAGCGCGAGGGCGACCCGCTGACGGGTCCGATCGTGCGCGACGCGGACGGCGAGCCCGTGTGGGAGCCCGGCGCGCTGAAGTGCGTCAAGGGCATCGGCTGGTTCATCGAGGAGTACGGCGTCGCCCAGATCTCGATGAACCTGACGAACATCTCGGTCACGCCGATCCACGTTGCCTTCGACGAGTGCTGCCGGCGCGCCGAGGCGCGCGGCGTGCGCGTGACGGGGTCCGAGGTGGTCGGGCTGGTCCCGCTGCAGTCGATGCTGGACGCGGGGCGCCATTTCCTGCGCAAGCAGCAGCGCTCGACCGGCGTGTCCGACCGCGAGCTGATCAAGATCGCCGTGAAGTCGATGGGTCTGGACGAGCTGGGCCCGTTCGACCCCGACCAGAAGATCATCGAGTACAAGCTGCGCGCCGGCGGCCCGAAGCGGCTGGTGGACCTCTCCGTGCGCGGGTTCGTCGAGGAGACCGCCGCGGAGTCCCCCGCGCCCGGCGGGGGTTCGGTCGCCGCGACCCTCGGCGCGCTGGGCGCCGCGCTGGGCACCATGGTGGCCAACCTGTCGTCGCACAAGCGCGGCTGGGACGAGCGCTGGGAGGAGTTCTCCGACTGGGCCGAGCGCGGCAAGCGCGCCCACGACGAGCTGCTGGCCCTGGTGGACGCCGACACCGACGCTTTCAACGACCTGATGGCGGCCTTCCGCCTGCCGGCGGGCAGCGACGCCGAGAAGGAGGCGCAGCGCGCCGCCGTCCAGGCCGCGACCCTGCGCGCGATCGAGGTCCCCTTCCGCGTGATGGAGGTCGCCTGCGAGTCCATGGAGGTGACCCTGGCGATGGCGCGCGAGGGCATGCCCAGCTCGGTCTCGGACGCCGGCGTGGGCGCCCTGTGCGCGCGCTCCGCGGTGCTGGGGGCCTACCTGAACGTGCGCATCAACGCCTGCGACCTCGAGGACGCCTCGGCGCGGCGCGACTTCCTCGACCGGGGCGCCGAGCTCCAGCGCCGGGCGCGCGAGCTCGAGGGCCTGGTCCTCGACGCCGTCGGGGACAAGGTCGACGCCAAGGGCGGCTGAGACGGCGGCCGCGCGCCAGTCGCTACAATCCGCCCCGTGCAGGAACGCGACGTCGTCATCGTCGGCTCGGGCCCGGCGGGCTCCGCGACCGCCGCCGCGCTGGCGCAGGCGGACCCCGCGGTTGCGGCCGCGACCCTGGTGCTCGAGCGCGCGCACCACCCGCGCCCCAAGC
Source organism: bacterium (assembly GCA_030428395.1). Lineage (GTDB taxonomy): Bacteria > Planctomycetota > UBA1135 > UBA1135 > JAUIDW01. Next base: position 2,661 of record JAUIDW010000481.1, read on the forward strand.
TCTGCGGCGGCGGCGTGACCCACCGCGGCGAGCGCGTGCTGCGCCGCCTCGAGCTCGCCGCGGACGTCCCGTCGGTGTGGATCGACCGCG
>JAUIDW010000098.1 GCA_030428395.1 bacterium
TCGGCCGCCGTGCCGCTCGACCACCCCCACGTCGTCGCGGCCCGCGAGCGCGGCCTGCCGGTGTGGAAGTACAGCGAGGCCCTCGGGCGCCTGGCGCCGGCCGGGCGGACGCTCGCGGTGGCCGGCACGCACGGTAAGACCACGACGTCGTGGCTGCTCTGGCACGCGCTCGCCGGCGTCGCCGACGAGCTGGGCGGGCCGGAGGCCGGCGGCCTGGTGGGGGGCGAGTGCCGCGCGCTGCACACGAACGCGCGCTGGCCGGGGGACGCCGGCTGGTTCTGCGTCGAGGCCTGCGAGTACGACCGCAGCTTCCTGCAGCTCGCCCCGCGCGGCGCGATCGTGACGAACGTCGAGGCGGACCACCTGGACTACTACCGCACGCTCGAGGCCCTCGAGGAGGCCTTCGCGCGCTTCGTCGACCGGACGGACGCCGACGGCCCGTGCGTGCTGGGCCCCGAGGTGCCCGAGCGCGTCGAGAGCGCGTGCCGCGGGACGGCCTGGCGCCTGGGCCGCGAGCTGGCGCTCGACCTGCTGGGCGAGACCCACGGCTGCTTCACGTTCCGGCTGCGCGGCCCCGGCTGGGCCTCGCCGCCGGTGCGCCCGAAGCTGCCCGGCCGCTTCAACGCGGAGAACGCCGCGCTGGCCCTGGCGCTGGCGGTCGGCGCGAGCGCGGACCGCGTCGACGCCGCGCCCGGCGAGGTCGCCGCGGCCGGCGCGCGCGGCCTCGAGCGCTTCCCCGGCGCGCGCCGTCGCTTCGAGCCCTGGGGCACCGTCGGCGGCGTCGCCGTCGTGCACGACTACGCCCACCACCCCACGGAGGTGCGCGCGACCCTCGAGGCCGCCCGGCGGCGCTTCCCCGGCTCGCCGCTGTGCGTGCTGTTCCAGCCCCACCAGCACAGCCGCACGGCGCGCTTCCTGGAGGAGTTCGCCCAGGCCCTGCGGTTCGCCGACCGCGTCGGCGTCGCCGACGTGTACGGTGCGCGGGCCCACATCGACGGCGAGCGCCTGGCGGGCGCGCCGGAGCTCGTGGACCGCCTCGGGGCCCTGGGCGTCGAGGCGCGCTCGGTGGGGGGCCTCGACCGCTGCGCCGCCGAGTTCGCCGCCCTGACCTGCGAGGGCGCGGCCGTGCTCGTCCTCGGGGCGGGCGACGTGGAGACCGTTCGCGATGACCTGCTCGACCAGCTGGCCCTGCGCCGCCCTGCCGAACGCGGAGCTCGCGTCTAGGACGACGATGCGCGTCGGCGGCCGCGTCGAGTGGCTGCTGGAGCCCCGCGACCCCGACGAGGTGCGCGAGGCGGTGCTCGCCGCGCGCGAGCGCGGCGTCGAGCCCCGCGTCCTCGGCGGCGGCGCCAACCTGATCGTGCGCGACGGGGTGCTGCCGGGCGTGGTGGTCGGGACCGACCGCCTGCAGCGCCTGTTCCGCCCCGGGGCGGAGGCCGCCGAGCGGCCCGCGGGCGAGCTGCTGGACCCCGCCGTCGCCGCCGACGTCGCGCCCCCCGAGCGCGGGCGGGACCCGCGCCTGGTCGCCTGGTGCGGCGCCACTCTGCCGCGGCTCGTGCGCACCGCCCAGCAGCTGGGCCTGAGCGGCCTCGAGGGCCTGGTGGGGGTGCCCGGCTGCGTCGGGGGCGGCGTGGCGATGAACGCCGGCGGCCGCTGGGGCGTGCTCTGGGACGTGATCGAGAGCGTGCGCGTCCTCGAGCCGGACGGCACCGTCGCCGACCTGCCGCGCGAGGCCTGCTCGCCGGGCTACCGCGACGGGGGCATGGCCGGGCGGCTGGTGCTGGGGGCCGTGTTCCGGCTCGCGCCCGACAACCCCGCGGCCGTGCGCGCGCGCATGCGCGAGTACCTCCTGGAGAAGCAGGCCGCGCAGCCGGTCACCGAGTGGTCGGCGGGCTGCGTGTTCCGCAACCCCGACCCGGAGCGCTCCGGCGGCCGCTCGGCGGGCAAGCTGGTCGAGGACTGCGGCGGGAAGGCCCGGCGGCGGGGGGACGCGATCGTCAGCCCCAAGCACGGCAACTTCATCGTGAACGCGGGCCGCGCCAGCGCCGACGACGTGTTCGGGCTGATCGAGGACCTGCGGGCGCTCGTGGCCGACCGGACCGGCGTGCTGCTCGAGGTCGAGGTCAAGACCTGGCGCTGAGCGGGCGCCCCGGGCCCGCTCCGAAGGCCCCCGAGACGCCCGGGGGAGCCCGCAGACGCCCCCGGGGCGCGTTTCCTGGATCCGGTTCCCATGCGGGGGTTCCGGGGAGAATCCGCTGTTGGCCTCCGCGGGCCCGACCGATATCCCCTGTGGACCGCCGGAGCCCCAGAGCACTCGAACAAGGGTCACCTCCTCCCCACCCTCTTCTACCGATCCCCATCGGTCCCGCCCTGTCGAGGCTTGTCCAACCGGGTTTCGGCGGTCCACTTCCTCTCCCCGGCCCGGCGGAGAGGCCTTCGCGCGGCACCCGGGGAGGCCCCGCGCGCGCTCCGGGCCGACCGCGACGCTCCGGGCCAGCCGCGATGCTCCGGGCTCGCCGCCACGCTCCGGGGATGTATGCTCCCCGCACGCGCCCGCCCGGGTCGGGCGCGACCCGCGCGGTCCCCAGGTGGGGGAGCGGCGGTCCCAGGGACCCGGTCCCCGGCCCCAGGTGGGGGCGGGGGGAACGCAGGAGAACGCGATGTCCGCGAAGCAGCCGGAGGCTCCCGCCGAGGGCCCTTTCCCGCTCTCGACCCTGCGGCACTCCGTGTCGCACCTGATGGCCTCGGCCGTCGAGAAGCTGTACCCCGGAGTCCAGTTCGGCTTCGGGCCCGCCATCGAGCACGGCTTCTACTACGACTTCATCCTCCCCGAGCCGCTCGAGGAGAAGGACCTGCGGCGCATCGAGAAGGAGATGCGCCGGATCGCCAAGCGCTCGCCAGAGCTCGTCTGCGAGGAGGTGTCGCGCGACGAGGCGCGCCGCCGCCTGCAGGAGCACGGCCAGGCGCTGAAGGTCGAGGCCCTCGACGACATCCCGGGCGACGAGACGATCACGTTCTACCGCCACGGGGACTGGGAGGACCTGTGCGAGGGACCCCACGTCGACCGCCTCGACCGCGGCTTCGCCTTCAAGCTGCAGCACCTCGCCGGCGCGTACTGGCGCGGCGACGAGAAGCGCCCGATGCTGCAGCGCATCTACGGCACGGCCTTCTGGGAGCAGGAGGACCTCGACCGCCACCTCGAGTGGCTCGAGGAGATCAAGAAGAGCGACCACCGCGCGCTGGGGACCGAGCTGGACCTCTTCAGCACGCACTCCGCCTCCGGCAGCGGTTTCGTGTTCTGGCACCCCCGCCTCGGCGCGGTCCGCCGCGTCATCGAGGACTACTGGTGGGAGGAGCACCAGCGCGGCGGCTACGAGGCGGTCTACACGCCGCACGTGATGCGCGAGCAGCTCTTCTCGGTGTCCGGGCACCTGCAGAACTACGGCGACATGATGTACGCGCCGATGGGCATCGACGACATGCCCTACCGCGTGAAGCCGATGAACTGCCCGGGGCACATCCTGATCTACCAGTCGACCAACCGCTCGTACCGCGACCTGCCGCTGCGCTGGGCGGAGCTGGGCACCGTGTACCGCTACGAGCGCTCCGGCGTGCTGCACGGCATGCTGCGCGTGCGCGGCTTCACGCAGGACGACAGCCACATCTTCTGCACGCCCGAGCAGCTCGAGGAGGAGCTGGCGGGGGTGCTGGGCCTCGTGCACCGCATCCTCACGACCTTCGGGTTCCAGTACACGCCGTTCCTGGCGACGCGGCCGGCCGACAAGACGATCGGCTCCGACGAGTTCTGGGAGCGCGCCACCGAGGCGCTGCGCGGCGCCGCGCGGCGCGCGGGCATGGAGCTCGAGCTCGACGAGGGCGGCGGCGCCTTCTACGGGCCGAAGATCGACTTCAAGATGCGCGACGCCCTGGGGCGCGAGTGGCAGACTTCCACCGTCCAGTGCGACTTCAACCTGCCCGAGCGCTTCGAGCTGACCTTCGCCGACCGCGACGGCGAGCTGAAGCGCCCGATCATGGTGCACCGCGCGATCCTGGGCTCCTTCGAGCGCTTCACGGGCATCCTGATCGAGCACTACGCCGGCAGGTTCCCGTTCTGGCTCGCGCCCGAGCAGGTCGCCGTGATCCCGATCCGCGAGGAGCACGCCGAGTACTGCCGGAAGCTGTCCGACCGCCTCGCCGGCGAGCTGTTCCGCGTCCGCTGCATGGACCAGCCGGGCCACATGAACAAGAAGATCAAGGAGGCCCAGCACGACCAGGTCCCCTTCATGCTGATCGCCGGCGCCCAGGAGATCGAGGACGGCACCGTCGCCGTCCGCCGCCGCGGGACGCGCGAGCAGCAGGTCATGCCGTTCGAGGCCTTCCTCGAGCTGGCCCGCGGCCTGCGCGCCGAGCGCGCGGCGCACCTGGGCGAGGAGGTGCCCGCCGGGGCCTGAGCCCCGGCGCGCGCCCCGGCGCGAACGCGCCGCGTCTCCGGGCCACGGGCGCGCGCGCCCGGGCTAGGGGCGCCGCGTGTAGCGGAACGTCATCCCGGGCTGCTCCGCGCCGTCCCCGTAGATCCACGTCGTGTCGACGTGCATCGAGCTCTCGTCGGGGAACGTGATGATCGAGCGCTCGACGCCCGTCCGTCCCTGCATGTCCGGCTTGGGCTCGGAGTCCATGACGAGGTGCTCCTCGTCGGCGTGCCACTCGCCCTCGGCGACGCTGCAGCGGTCGGTGAACACGTCGAACCAGTAGCTGACGTACTTCTGCTTCTCGCTGTCGTACCCGGTGACGCCCAGGCCGCGGAAGGGCGTGCCCATCACGTCGCAATCGACCTCGCCGCGGACCCAGAGCTCGCCCATCATCGTGGTGGTCTCGGTGCCCTCCAGGACCATGGCGCCCATCCCGGTGTCGGGCATCTGGAGGGTGAACTTCCAGTCGCCCACGAAGCGCTTCAGCAGCTCGTGCTGCTCGGTGGCGGGCATGCCCATCTGCGGGGCGGCGGGGCGGAGGGCGGCGACGCCCAGGGTCGTGGTCAGGACGGCCGCGGCGGTCGCCGCGGAGAGGGTGCGGAGCTTCATCGGGTCCTCGCTGTGGGGCTGGCGCCACCCGCGGAGGCGGGCGGCCGTACGGCGCTCCGGTGTACCGCGGGCCGCGACCCCTTCGCCCGGGGAACGACTTTTCTCGACGGGCCCGGGTGCCGGGCGCTCCGCGGCGGGGCGTGCGCGGGGGCCGGCCGGTAAGATCCCCGCATGAAGATCGCATGCGTCGGCGGGGGACCCGCGGGGCTGTACTTCGCCCTGCTCATGAAGCAGCAGCGGCCGGGGGCGGAGATCGCCGTCTACGAGCGCAACCGCCCCGACGACACGTTCGGCTGGGGCGTGGTCTTCTCGGACGAGACCCTGGGCGCCTTCGCCGCCGCCGACCCGAAGAGCTTCGAGGAGATCCGGCGCAACTTCGCGTACTGGACCGACATCGAGACGTACTACGGCGACACCTGCGTGCGCTCGACGGGCCACGGTTTCAGCGGGCTCGCGCGGGTGCGGCTGCTGCAGATCCTGCAGGACCGCTGCCGCGAGCTGGGCGTCGAGCTGTGCTTCGAGCACGAGGTGGCCGACGAGGCCGAGCTCGGCGACGTCGACCTGGTCCTGGCCGCCGACGGCCTCAACAGCGTCCTGCGGGACCGGCACGCCGACCACTTCAAGCCGTCGATCCACTGGGGCGCGTGCAAGTTCACGTGGCTGGGCACGACCCTGCCGCTCGAGGCCTTCACGTTCGTGTTCCGCGAGAACGACGCCGGCCTCTTCCAGGTCCACGCCTACCCGTTCCAGGTCGGCCGCCGGCCGCTGTCGACGTGGATCGTCGAGTGCCACGAGGACGTCTGGCGCCGCGCCGGGCTCGCCGACGCGACCGAGGAGGAGACGGCGGCGTACTGCGAGGAGCTCTTCGCCGACCACCTCGACGGCCACAAGCTGCTGACCAACCGCTCGATCTGGCGCACGTTCCCGACGGTGCGCTGCGAGACGTGGCACCGGGGGAACCTCGTGCTGATGGGGGACTGCGCCCATACGGCGCACTTCTCGATCGGCTCGGGGACCAAGCTGGCGATGGAGGACGCCATCGCCCTGGCCGACGCCTTCGAGCGCCTGGGCACCGACGACGTGCCCGCGGTGCTGGCGGCCTACGAGGAGGCGCGCTACGTCGACACCCTGAAGCTGCAGAAGGCCGCGCGGACCAGCCGCGAGTGGTTCGAGCACTCCGCCCGCTACCTGGGCCAGCCGCCGGTGCAGTTCTCGTTCAACCTGATGACGCGCTCGAAGCGCATCACGTGGGACAACCTGGCCCAGCGCGACCCCGCGCTGGTCGAGCGCGCGGGCGAGTGCTTCGCCGAGCTCGAGGGCGTCCCCGCCGGCCCCGACGGGCGCGTGCCGCCGCCGATGTTCGCGCCGCTGCGCCTGCGCGAGCTCGAGCTGGGCAACCGCATCGTGGTGTCGCCGATGTGCCAGTACTCCGCCACCGACGGCGTGGTGGGGGACTGGCACCTCGTGCACCTGGGCGCCCGCGCGGTCGGCGGCGCCGGCCTGGTCTTCACCGAGATGACGAACGTCTCGCCCGAGGGCCGCATCACCCACGGCTGCGCCGGGATGTACAGCGACGCCTGCGAGGCCGCCTGGAAGCGCGTGGTCGACTTCGTGCACGGCAACTCGTCCGCGAAGATCGGGATGCAGCTGGCCCACGCCGGCCGCAAGGCCTCCTGCAACCTGCCCTGGGAGGGCGACGACCCGCTGCGCGACGGCACGGCCTGGGAGACGATCGCGCCCTCGGCCGAGCCCTTCGACGAGGGCTGGCACGTCCCGCGCGCCATGACCCGCGCCGACATGGACCGCGTGCGCGACGACTTCGTGGCCGCCGCGCAGCGCGCCGAGCGCGCCGGCTTCGACTGCCTCGAGCTGCACATGGCCCACGGCTACCTGCTGTCGAGCTTCCTGTCGCCCGCCGCCAACGTGCGCGACGACGAGTACGGCCGCGACCTCGCGGGCCGCATGCGCTTCCCGCTCGAGGTCCTCGAGGCCGTCCGCGCCGCCTGGCCCCAGGACAGGCCGATCTTCGTGCGCATCTCCGCCACCGACTGGCTGCCCGAGGGCGGCACGACGGTCGAGGACTCCGTGGTGCTCGCCCGCGAGCTGAAGGCGCGCGGCTGCGACGTCGTCGACGTCTCCAGCGCCGGCAACACCCCGCGCTCCGAGCCCGACTACGGCCGCATGTACCAGGTCCCCCTGGCCGAGCGCATCCGCGCCGAGGCCGACGTCCGCGTGATGGCCGTCGGCGCCATCCTCGGCGCCGACCACGCCAACACCATCCTGGCCGCCGGCCGCGCCGACCTCTGCGCCCTGGCCCGCCCCCACCTGCGCGACCCCTCCCTGACCAACGAGGCGTCCGTCACCTACGACGTCCCCGCCCACCCCTGGCCGAAGCAGTACCTCCCCGCCCGCCCGCGGCCGCGCGTGTAACCCGCTCCGTCGGGTCGGCTAGCGAGTTCCGGCCGATGGAGCCAACCGGCTCCGGCCGCTCGCCGTTCTCCGACCCGCCCCGCGCGCGCCGATGGCAGCCCTCCTCCTCCTGGCCTTCACCGTCCTGGCCGCTCCCCAGCGGCAGGTGCTCGACGCTCCCGCCCCCGCGCCCCTCGCCGTCCACGGCCAGCTGCGCGAGGGCCGCGAGAACGTCGCGGCCGCGCTGGGCGTCGCCGTCGAGCTGCGGGCCGCTGGCCAGGTGCTCGAGCGCGCGGACGGCCGCGCCGACGAGCACGGCGCCTTCGCCCTCGACCTCCCGCGGCCCGGGGCCGGCGCGACGCCGACCGAGCTCCTGGTCGTCGCCTGGGTCGAGGAGCCCGGTTACCAGCGCAGGGCCACGGTCGCGCGCGTCGCCCCCGGCGACGCGGTCGCCACCCTGCAGGTCTTCGTGCTCCCCGGGACGACGGCGCTGCTGCGCGTCGTGGACGCCGCGGGCCGCCCCGCGCTGGCGGAGGCGCTCGACGTGCAGGCCTTCGACACGCCGACGCCGGCCTGGCGCCGCGGCAGCGGGTTCGGCTGGAGCGACCTGCGGGCGAGGCCCCACCCGAGGGTCCGGCGGGGCACCGGCGAGGTCGAGCTGCGCGTGGGGCGCGCGGCGGAGGTCTGGGTGCTGGTGCGCTCCGACGGCGTCGGCGCCGGCGTCCGGCGCGTCTCGCTGGACCCCGCGCGCGGCGACGACGCCCACGAGGTCGTCCTCGAGGGCTCCGGCGTGCTGGAGGGGACGCTGCAGGACCCCCGGGGCCGGCCGCTGCCGAACGTCGAGCTGCTCGCGTTCCCCGGCGCCTGGGCGGGCGCTCCGGACGAGCCCGCCGACCTCGCCGCCGTGCGCGGCCCGCCCGCCGAGCTGCACGGCGGCGGGCTCGTGACGTGCCGCGCGACGACCGACGCGACCGGTCGCTTCCGCTTCGCCGGCCTGCGCCCGGGCGCCTACGTCGTCCAGGACCCGCGCCGCGCGCGCGACGCACTGCGCCTCGACCTGCCGCGCACGCCCCACGCGACGGGCGGCGGGCCCGTGGCGCTCGTGGCGCGCAGCCACGCGCTGGAGGTGACCGTCCTCGACGCCGACGGCGTGCCCGTCCCCGGCGCGCGCCCGTACCGCGTCGCCCTGCCGCAGCAGGTCGTCCGCAGCTGGCGCCAGCGCGACCCGGGCGGAGACGAGGTCGCGCCGGGCACCTGGCGCTTCGAGGTCGAGGACGGCGAGCGCTACGCCTGCGGCTGGTTCGACGCCGCGCGCGGCCACGTCGAGCGCGTCGTGGCGGTGGGAGCGGAGGACTTCCTTCAGCGCCTCGACCTGCGCCTGCCCGCGCCCGCCGAGCCGGCGTCGGTCACGCTGCGCGTGGAGGACGAGCGCGGCGGTCCGTACCGGCGCCAGCCCTGGGAGTCCGTGTGGGCCGGCGTGCGCTCGGCGGAGAGCGGTGTGGAACTCGACGTGGCAGACCAGGGATACGACACGGCCACCTTCGAGCGCACGGTCGCGCTGCCGCCCGGCGAGTACGTGGCCTTCCTGGAGACCGGCGCGACGCCCGCGATGTGCGGCAACGGCCGCACGACGCCCCGCCTGGACCACCCGCCCCACGAGCGGCGCTTCTCGGTCGCACCCGGCGAGGCCCGCACGCTCGTCCTGCGCCCGCCCGCCGGCGGCCACGTGCGCCTGCACCTGCGGCTGCCCGACGACGTGCGCGATCCGCGCCTCGCCTCCGAGTACCTCGACGACTTCGACGCCGACTGGGCGCGGCGCAACGACCTCCTCGTCCTCGGCGACGCCGGCCCGTGCTCGCGCGTCTGGCTGCTCGAGCCCGGGGGCGCGCGCCAGCCCCTGCGGTTCCTCTTCACGGAATCCCTGCGGTCGAGCTACGGCGTGCATCTCATCCCGGGCACCCGGGTCCGGAGCTTCGACCCGCTGCCCGCCGGCAGCGTCCGCCTCCGCGTGGAGACACCCGGCTTCGAGCCGGTCGAGCGCGACGTGCTGATCCGCGCGCGCGACGTCGTCGAGACCTCCGTGCAGCTCCGGTACCCCGGCCGCTAGCCGGTTCGGGCGTCGCCTCCGACCGCTCCCGCGCCCACCTGTGACCCCAGGCGCACGCGGCCGCTAGTCCCGGCGGCATGGAGGTGCGCGCAGGGCGACGGTGGGGCGGAACGATCCTGGTGGCGGCGCTGGCCCGGCTGCCGGCGCTCGCCGGGAAGAGCGCCCAGGGGGCTCCGCAGGACGGGGTGCGAGCCGCCGAGCCCGTCGATACCGCGCGCCTGCTGCTCGGGGACGTCGTGGACCGGGAGGGGCAGCCCCTCGCGGGCGTGATGGTGCACGTGGCCGAGCTGCGGCCGGCGGATCGGATCTGGCCCGACGCCATGCACCGCGCGGGCTGGGGAGTCGTGGGCACCTCGGGAACGGGTCGCTTCGTGGTCGAGGGGGCCCGGCCGGGGGTGCCGTACGAGCTGCGCGTGCTGCACGGCAAGGACGGGGAGCCGCTCGTGGCGACCGCCCCCGTGGTGCTCCGGGCCGGCGCGCCGCCCGTCGAGGTTGTCGCCCGGCACCACGCCGTCCGCGTGCGCGTGCTGGACCCCGCCGGACGGCCGGTCGAGGCGGGCGGGGACGATGCGTCGCGCGAGAGCTCGCTGCGGCTCGCCGCCGTCCGCCGCGCGGGCGCGCGGTCCCGGGTGCGGAGCGTGTCCCCGGGCGAGTGGATCGCGTGGGTCGAGCCCGGCGTGGAGTACGCGGCGTCGTGGTGGGACGGCGTGCACTCGCTCGTCGAGGAGCGCGTCCGGGTCCCCTCCGGAGCGGGGCCCGCCGACGTCGTCCTGCGGTTGCGGGAGCCGTCCGTACCGGCGACGCTCAGCGTGACCGTGGTGGCGCCGGGCGAGGGGCGCGTGGCCACGCAGGACGACGAGGCGATCGAGCTGACCGTGCGGTCGCCCGGTGGCGAGCGCGTGCTCGTGTCGCGCGAGCGCAGAAACCCCTGCTCGCCCTTCGAGCTGACGCTCCCGCCCGGCGAGTACGCGCTGGAGGCGCGGGGCGTGCAGAGCTTCACGGGCTTCTGCGGCGTCGGCGTGGGGATGGTGTTCGTCGAGTGGACCGGCGAGCGTCGAGCCGTGAGCGTCCGGCCCGGCGCGCGGCTCGCGATCGCGCTGGACCTGGAGCGCGCCGGCCGGGTCCGTCCCGCGCTGCTCCTGCCCGACACCGTCGCGCGACTGGCAACGGGCGCCGGCTACGGCGACTCCTGGGGCCAGTGGCTGCTCGACGTGGACGTCCACGCGGTCGACGGGCTCGAGGTCTCCGACGGGGCGCGCGACCTGCGCCCCGTGCCGCTGCATCCCGGAGCCCGCGCGAGCACACCGGAGGCCGTCGCCGCGGGCGGTGCGGCGCGCGAGGTCGTTCTGCGCACCCTCGAGCCGCTGCGGCCGGGGGACTACCGCGTGGCCGTCCGCGCACCGGGCTGCGCGCCCGCCGAGGTCGCGGTCCGCGTGGGGGCCGGCGAGGACACGCCGGTGCGCGTGGCGCTGGTCCCGGAGGCTTCGCCGGGCGGCTAGCGGAGGGCGGCGTCGCCCCGCGGCGCGGGGCGTGTCTAGAATGCGGGGCGCGTGGACGCCGAGGCCCCGAGGATCCTGCACGTCGACATGGACGCGTTCTACGCGTCGGTGGAGGAGCGCGACGACCCGTCGCTGGCGGGGAAGCCGCTGGTGGTGGGGGGGCCGGCCGAGGGGCGCGGGGTCGTGTCGTCGGCGAGCTATGCGGCGCGCGAGTTCGGCGTGCACAACGCCATGCCGACGGCGCAGGCGGCGCGGCTGTGCCCGGGCCTGGTGGTCGTGGCGCCGGACTTCGAGCGCTACACCGCCGCGAGCCGCGAGATCATGCAGGTCTTCCGCTCGTACACGCCGCTGGTCGAGCCGCTGTCCCTGGACGAGGCCTTCCTCGACGTCACCGGGTGCGAGCGGCTGTTCGGCGACGCCGTCGAGATCGGGCGCGCGATCAAGCGCGACATCCTGAAGCGCACCGGGCTCGTGGCCTCGGTGGGGGTGGCGCCCTCGAAGTTCGTGGCCAAGCTCGCCTCCGACCTGGACAAGCCCGACGGGTTCCGCGTCATCCAGGCGGACGAGGTGCGCGAGGTGCTCGACCCGCTGCCCGTGCGCAAGATCTTCGGCGTCGGCGAGCGCACGGCCAAGCGCCTCGAGCGCCTGGGCGTGCACACCGTCCGCGACCTGGCCGACCGCGACCGCGACGAGGTGCTGCGCGAGTTCGGCGCCACCGGCGCGTGGATCCACGACCTGGCCCACGGCATCGACCCGCGGCGCGTCAACCCGCGGCGGGAGGAGCGCTCGATCAGCATGGAGCGCACCTTCCCCGAGGACGTGCGCGACCGCGAGGAGCTGCGCCGCCGGCTGCTCGAGTTCGCCGAGGAGCTGGCCTACCGCCTGCGCGACGCCGGCCTGCGCGGGCGCACGGTGACGCTGAAGGCGCGCTTCTGGAACTTCAAGACCATCACGCGCACGCACACCCTCGACTTCCCCACGAGCCTCGGGCCGCGCCTGTACGCCACGGCGCGCGAGCTGCTCGGGCGCGTGCCGGCCACCGAGCCGCTGCGCCTGATCGGCCTGCAGGTCTCCGGCCTCCAGGACGTGCACACGCCGCTGCAGAACGAGCTCTTCGGCGTCGACGCCGGCGCGCGCCAGGCCGGCGACGCCCGCGACGAGCGCCTGCGCAAGGCCGCCCCGGCCCTGGACGAGCTGCGCCGCAAGTACGGCCGCGACACCGTCCGCCCCGCCAGCCTGCTGGGCCACGGCGCGTCGGTGGGCCGCGACGGCGCCGCCGAGGCCCCGCGGCCCGAGCTGGGCGAGGCCAGCGGCGCCTAGGCCCGGCCGGCCGCGTGCGCGCCAGGCGTGGACCCCGGGAACGACGCGAGGCGCCCTCCCCGCGGTGGGGCGGACGCCTCGGCGTGGGCGGGGCGGGGCGGGGCGGGGACCCGGATCAGTGCCCGTCGACCAGGTAGTTCTGGAACGACATGCCGATGTCGTCGAACTCCTGGACGCGCGGGACCTCGATGGCGTCCTTGATGCAGACCTGCTCGCACAGCTTGCAGGACGTGCAGTTCTTGTCGATCACCACGGCGATGCGGTTGAAGCCGTCGTCGCACAGCTCCATCTTCAGCGCCTCGAACGGGCAGACGTCGACGCAGAACTCGCAGCCGGTGCAGAGCTCCTCGTGGACGACGGCCTTCGGCACCTGCTTGGGCTTGATGTAGTCGACGGTGACCTGGCGGTTGTCGTCGATCGCGTGGAACGGGCAGTAGATCCCGCACACCGAGCAGTTGATGCAGAGCTCGGGGTCGATGTAGTAGATCTCGCCGCTGGTGATCGCGTTGGTGGGGCAGACGCGCTCGCAGATCGAGCAGGCGGTGCAGGCCTCGGTGATGAAGTGGGACTTCCACTCGTAGGCCGCGCGCTCGTCCGGGTCGGTGAAGACCGCGACGGTCAGCTTGTTGTGGCCGTCGAAGCGCGCCTGGTAGCCGAAGGTGCTGCGCTTCAGCTCGACCTCGATCACGAACTGGCCGGGGAACGAGCTGGAGGTGTGCGTCAGGGCGCGGATCTTGGGGTCCCGGACCCAGCCGTAGATCTGCAGCTTGTTGCCGTCCTGGATCACGTGGTGCCCGTACATGGGCATCACCTCGGGCAGGCCGTAGCGGAAGCGGTCGCGCACCGCCGGGACGCGGCGGGGGAACTGCACGGCGACCTCGAGGTAGCCGTCCTCCTCGGTGACCGAGTAGTCGCGGCCGTAGCGGCGGTCGCGCTCGACCTTGTCCTCGGGGGCGCCGCGCCACTTGGCCCACTCGACCTCCCAGCCGGGCACCTCCTCGAGCTTCGACAGGTCCTCCGCCGGCGGCAGCTCGCCGGAGAACGAGATCGCCGCGGTGGGGCACACGTCGACGACCGTGCGCGCGTTGTAGAGCGACGAGTCGTGATCGTCGATCGCGTGCGCCTTGGCGTCGTCCCCCATGTAGAAGATCTCGGGGAAGTCCACGCAGCACGCGTCGCACGCGATGCAGAGCTGCGGATCGACGGCGAACTCCTCGGCCTTCTTGACGGTGTCGGCGATCGTCTCGGTCATGGGAGGTGGAGGGCTCGGGCGCGGCGGGCGCCGGCGTTCGGGTCCTGCGGTCGGGGGGGTACGGAGGCCCGCGGGGGGCGTCTCCGGGCCCCGAAGGATAGCCGGAAGTCGGTCTGCCGCAACGCCTTGCGGGCGCCGCGCGGACCGGCCGGAACAGACGCAAAGTGTTGTAGCACAGCCCTTTCCGGCCCGGAAGGTGGATCGGCAGGAATCTGACGTGAACTGGAGCTTCGACGGGCGCTACGGCGCGCGCCGCCGGTAGGCGTCGATGCGCTGCGTGGCGGCCGCCCAGCCGCGCACGCGCGAGCACCAGGCGAACGACAGCGGGCCGAGGCGCGCCTCGTTCTCGAACGAGCGCTCCGGCGGCGCGTAGTCGCGCTGGAGCGCGGCCCACAGCGCGCGCACGCCCTCCGCTCGCCGGGCGAGGCGCGGGTCGTCCGCGAGGTCCGCCGGGTCGACGCGCAGCTCGGCGCGCACCTCGAGCTCGTTGACGACCACGAGGTCGGGCCGCTCGGCGGCGAGCGCGTCCGGGCGCGCGTCCAGGAACACCCAGCGGTAGTCCGCGCGCCGCGCGACGCGCGGGTCGTCCCCGGTGCCGAAGGGGTCGCCCGCCAGCGGGTGGATCGGCGGCGTCAGGTGGCTCGGCCGCTTGAGGAACGCGACCGACGTGCCCGCGGGCACCTCGGCGTCGAACCAGGCCAGGGCCTGGTCCTTGGGGTCGGGCCGCGTGAACGGTAGCACGTTGGCGAGCGTCTGCAGCCCGGCCCAGGCCAGCGTCAGGACACCCACCGCCACCAGCGCGGGCCCCGCGGGCGGCGGCGCCTTCTCGCGCAGCCGGTGCAGCAGGTACGCGGCCGCCAGCGCGAGGAACGGGCACACCGGCATGAGGTAGCGCGGGTAGCGCACCTCCGCCCGCCCCAGGACGAACAGGTTCGCGCCGATCCAGACCGCCGCGATCAGGGCCGGGGCGCGGTCGGGGACGGTGCCGCGCGCGAGCCCGACGCTGGCCAGCGTGGCGAAGCCCAGCGCGCCCGCCACCCACAGCGGGTGCGACAGGGACACCGGCAGGTTCACGAAGGCGAGGTACGCGAAGCCGTTGCCAGTGCCGGAGAACACGAGCCCGTGGCCCTCGCGGCTGTGCTCGAGCACCTCGGCCACGGCGTGCTCCCAGAACACCTCGGGGTGCACGAGCGCGTAGGGGGTGACGGCGAGGAAGCCCGCGAGCCCCCCGACGACCAGCGCCACCGCGGCGACCGCCAGGACTCGCACGCTCGCTCCGATCGATCCCTCGTGGGCCGATCCCTCTCGGGCCGATCCCTCTCGGGCCGATCCGTCGCGGGTGACCGCCGCCAGCAGCGCCGCGATCGCCGCCGGCGCGCCCAGCGCCAGGGCGGACAGCTTCGCGCCGACGGCCAGGCCGACGGCGACCCCCGCCCCGGCGAAGGCCCCGGCCGTGCCGCGGCGGGACGCGCGGATCAGCAGGCCGACCGCCGCCGTGCACCAGAACGTCAGGCAGGTGTTCGACGTCGCGAAGCGCGCCTCGTAGGCCAGCAGCGGGCACAGCGCCGTCGCCAGCGCCGCCCAGGTGCCCACCTCGCCGCGCCGGTCGCGGCCGAAGGCGAAGCGCCCGATCCAGGCGATCAGCGCGATCGTGCCGACGGCGTAGGCGACCGACACCCAGCGCGACACGAGGTGGCCGTGGGCGACGTCGCGCCGCGTCCAGGTGGCCGGCTCGCCGCCGACCTCCAGGAGGCCGGCGACGCTCGCCAGCCACTGCGCGCCGTGGAACGCGTACAGCGCGTGGGAGCCCCAGCGGAAGAACGGCTCGCCGCGCCAGCGGGGCTCGAGGTCGCCGCGCGTCCAGTCCATCTGCTGCGCGACGCCCACGGCGCGGCTCTCGCCGCCGTGGTAGGACTGCACGTGGTCGGCGTCCGGCAGGCCCCAGCCGATGCCGAGCGACGCGAGCACGAGGCCGACGAGGAGGGCGGCGAGGACCGGGAAGACGCCCCGCCGCCCCCGGGGTTCCTGCGGGGGCTCGGCCATCCGCGCAGGCTACCCCGAACCCGCGCCGGCGCGACGCGCGGATCCGGGGGCCGCGTCAGCGCGACGCGCCGATCCGGGGGCCGCGGCGTCGCGCCGCGGTCGGGACCGGGGGAACGGACGGGGCCGCGCCCGGCCCGGCGCCGGCGCGGGGGTAGACTCCCGGCACGCGGGCGCGCCCGCGCCGCCATGAGCCCGACCGCACCCCGTCGCCGCGCCCTGCTCGTCGCCCTGGCGACCCTGGCGGTGCTGCTGGTCGCGGTCGGCCTGCTGTACCCGGTCCTCGGCCACGACCTCGTGGCGCGCTGGCACGGCGGCGAGGCGACCGGGGGCCAGCTGCGCCAGGCGGACGACCGCGTCGCCGCCGCGCTGGCGGTCGGGGCGGGGCTGTGGGTGCTGGTGGCGCTCGTGGGCCTGCTGGTCCTGCGCCGCGCGCGCGCCTGGGCGTGGCTGCCGGCCCTGCTGGCCTGGTGGCTCGGGGTCGAGCTGCTGGTCGCGCCGTGGCTCGTCCGGCCGCTGCGGCTGGTCAGCTACAACATCGTGAAGGACCCCGACCACCGGCCGCCGAAGCCGGAGGCGCCGGTGCCGGGCTGGAACTCCGACGCCATCCGCGCCACGCCCGAGCCGGAGGCGTTCCGCCCCGGCGACCTGAACCTCGTGTTCCTGGGCGACTCGTTCACCTACGGCATGCGGGTCGGTGCGGCGGACACGTTCGCCGAGCACGTCGAGGCCGCGCTGGCCGCGCGCTTCCCCGACCGCGGCGTGAAGGTCGCCAACTTCGGCTGGACCAGCTCGTCGCCGCACCTGAGCCTGCGCCGCCTGCGCG
>JAUIDW010000482.1 GCA_030428395.1 bacterium
GGCGGCCGTCCCGGGGGCAGCGAGGCCCTGGAGCGCGCGCTGACGCGCCTGGAGGCCGCCCTGCAGGTCACCGGGCCGCTCGAGCAGCCGGTCCGCGAGCTGCAGGGGGTCGAGCGCGCGCTCGTGGACCTGCGGCGCTTCGGGCTCGACCGCGAGGCGGACGCGGGCGAGCGCGACGTCCGCCGCCTGTTCCGCGAGGCCGAGCACCCCCTCCTCGCGTACCTCACGGCCGGCGCCTGGCCCCCGCGCCCGGGCCTGCGTCCCCGCGAGGTCGAGGCGCTGGACCCCGCCCTCGAGGAGATCTGGGCGGGCCGCTAGCGGCGCTCCCCGCTGGCGGAGCGGAGCGCGGGGTGGGAAACTGCTCCGGTTCGCGCGCCCGCTGGCCGATGAGCCCGTCGGGCCCGCCGCGGTCCCCCCCCGATGCCCATGGCCCTCTTCCGCAAGCCTCAGCCCGTCGGCCCCCTGCAGGTGGCCGACGCCAACGAGGCCCGCAACATCCCGATCACCAACGAGGAGCTCGCCATGGCCAGCGAGCCCCGCGGGCAGATCGCGGAGCAGTTCCGGACCCTGCGGAACTCGATCACGGCCCTGAACCCCGGGGGCGCCCCGCGCAGCCTGGTCGTCACCAGCGCCCTGCGCGGCGAGGGCAAGACGGTCAGCGTGCTCAACCTGGCCATCGCCCTGGCCGAGATGCCCGGCGCCCACGTGCTGGTCATCGACGCCGACCTGCACCACCCGGCGCTCGAGGGCTACCTGAACCTGCCGCGCCGCCAGGGCCTGTCGGAGCTGCTCTCGGGCCGCCTCGACCTGGACCACGCGATCCGCGCCACGTCGATGCCCGGCCTGGCGATCCTGGGCGCCGGCGCGCTGCCGAAGAACCCGTCCGAGCTGCTCGCCTCCGACCGCATGAAGGCGGTGCTGAACTCGCTGAAGCGGCGCTACAACTACGTCCTGATCGACACGCCCGAGGCGATGACGATCAGCGACGCGAGCCTGCTCGGCGCGATCGCCGACGGCATCCTGCTGGTCGTCCGCATCGGCTCGACGCCGCGCCAGTACGTCGAGCAGGTGAACAGCATGCTCGAGAACCTCGGCGGCAACGTGCTCGGCACGTGCCTGACCGGGGCGCAGCAGGAGTACACGGCGCGCGGCTACCGCTCGTACACGCGGCGCTAGCCGCGTCCGGGGCCGTCAGCGCACGTACCCGAGCTCGCCCAGGGCCGCGCGCATCTCGTCGTCGAGGGGCGCGGCGTTCAGCGGCGCGCGCCGCCGCGCCGTCTCCACGCGCTGGCGCAGGAGCTCCGCGAGCCGCGCCGTGGCCGGGTCGCCCGACTCGGCGGGCGAGCGCCCGCGCAGCAGCTCGCGCCGCTCGGCCGGGTCGTCCGCGAGGTCGTACAGCTCGTAGCGCTCCTCGGAGGGGAACCAGAGCAGCTTGCGCGTCCCGCTCGCGACGCCGGCGACCCGCTGCACGGCGGGGACGCCCGGGCGCTGGCCGAACTCGGTCGCGAGCAGCACCGGCTCGCCCGGGCGCATCCCGGGGTCGTCGCCGCGCGCCAGGGCCACGAGCGCGTCCCGCAGGGCGATCCACGGCACCGGCTCCTCGACGCGCCCGGGCCGCACGCGCCCGGGGGACCAGACGACCAGCGGCACGCGCACGAGCTCCTCGTACAGCGCGTGGCCGTGCGTGAGCAGGCCGTGGTCCAGGAACTCCTCGCCGTGGTCGCTGGTGACGACCAGCACCGTGTCCTCGAGCAGGCCGGCGGCCTCCAGCTCGGCGAGCCAGCGCCCGAGCGCGGCGTCCCAGTGCGCGACCTCGGCGCGGTACAGCGCGCGCCAGTGCTCCGCGTCCGGCGCCCCGAAGCGGCCGCCGCCCTGCGCCAGGGCGCCGCGCGCCTGCTTCACCGCCTCGACCGTCGCGTCGGGGTGCGCGCCCGCGTAGGCCGGCAGCGCCGCGCGGCGCGCGGGCGGCGGGTCGTAGGGGTCGTGGGGCTCCATCGCGTGCACGTACGCGAACGTCTGCAGGTCGCGGCGCTCGACGAGCCAGTCGCGCGCGGCGGCGTGCAGCGGCTCGACCGCGGGCTCCAGGAACAGCTCGGCGAAGGTCTCGAACCCCTGGTCGAAGTTGCGCGCGCGCGCCACGAGCCGGTTCGTCACGAACGCGCCGGTGGTCACGCCGTCGGCCGCGAGGCGCTCCGCCAGCGTCTCCAGGCCGTCGACCAGCACCGCGCGCTCGTCGCTGACCACGCCGTGGGCGTCGGGCTCGAGCCCGGTGAAGAGCGACGCGACCGACGGCAGCGTCCACGGGGCCGGCGCCAGGGCCCGGTCGAACACGAGGCCCTCGGCGGCGAGCCGGTCGAGGGTCGGCGAGGCCCCGGGCGGCGCCCCGTAGCAGCCCAGCGCGTCGGCGCGCAGCGAGTCGACCAGCACGACCACGACGCGCGGCCGGTCGGGCCCGACGCGCCGGCGGGGCACGCGGCCGCGGCGCACGACGCGCACGTCGCTCCAGCCGGCGCGGACCGCGGTGCCCGCGGCGTGCGGGTCGGCGGCCAGCTCGATCGTGACCTCGCGGCCCGCCCAGGGGTCCAGCGCGACCTCGCCGGCGAGCCAGGCCTCGCGCTGCAGCACGGGCCGCGCCGGGGCGAAGGGGCCGCCGACCCGCTCGCCGTCGACGCGCACCGTGAAGCCCACGCCGGGCGCCGCGCGCGCGAGCGAGGCGCCGTCGAGCGCCGCGGCCCAGGTCA
>JAUIDW010000483.1 GCA_030428395.1 bacterium
GGGGGCCGAGCGCTTCGACGTGGTGCACGCGCACGACTGGATGACGTTCCCCGCCGGTCTGCGGGCCGCGGAGCGCTCCGGCCGGCCGCTCTTCCTGCACGTGCACTCCTGCGAGCACGACCGCGCCGGCGACCGCCCCGACCCGCGCATCCGCCGCGTCGAGCGCCTGGGCTTCGCGGCCGCGGACCGCGTCGTGTGCGTCAGCCGCCACCTCGCCGGCCGGCTCGAGCGCCTCTACGGCGTGGACCCCGCGCGCCTGCGCGTCGTGCACAACGGCGTCGAGCTGCCGCCGCGGCCGCCCGCGCCGGCGGGCGAGCGCGAGCCGCTCGTGCTCTTCCTGGGCCGGCTGACGTGGCAGAAGGGCGTCGACTTCCTGCTGGCCGCCGCGCGGCGCGTCGTCGGCCACGACCCGCGCGTCCGCTTCGTCGTGTGCGGCGACGGGGACCTGCTGCCGGCCACCGTCGAGCGCACCGCGCGGATGCGCCTGGCGCGCAACGTGCGCTTCACCGGGTTCCTCGACCGCGCCGGCGTCGACGCGCTGCTCGCCCGCGCCGCGGCGGTCGTGATGCCGTCGATCAGCGAGCCCTTCGGCCTGGTCGCCCTCGAGGCGGCCGCCGCCGGGGTGCCCGTGGTCGTCTCGCACCAGAGCGGCGTCGGCGAGGTCCTGCGCCACGGCCTGCGGGTCGACTTCTGGCGCACCGACGACCTGGCGGAGAAGATCCTGGCCCTGGTCCGACGCCCCGCGCTGCGCGAGGCCCTGACCGAGGGCGCCGCCGACGAGGCCCGCCGCCTGAGCTGGGAGCGCTCGGGCCTGGTGCTGCTCGGCGCCTACCGCGAGGTCCTGCCGTGACCGACGTCGTCTTCTACTTCCAGGTGCACCAGCCGTTCCGCCTGCGCAAGTACGGCTTCTTCGACATCGGCGTCAGCGACGAGTACTTCGACGACGAGCTGAACGAGTTCATCGTGCGCCGCGTCGCCGAGCGCTGCTACCTGCCGGTCAACGACGTCCTGCTGCGGGCCATCGAGGCCACCGACGGCCGGTTCCGGTGCAGCTTCTCGCTCTCCGGCACGGCCCTGCGCCAGTTCGAGCAGTGGGTGCCGGAGGTGATCGACAGCTACGCCCGCCTGGTCGACACGGGCTGCGTCGAGCTGCTGTGCGAGACCTCGCACCACTCGCTGGCGTTCCGCATCGACCACGACGAGTTCGTCGACCAGGTCACCGAGCACCGCGAGCGCATCGAGCGGCTGTTCGGCGTCGCGCCGACGACCTTCCGCAACACCGAGCTGATCTTCGACGAGGAGGTCGCGCGCGCCGTCGAGGACCTGGGCTTCGCCACCCTGCTCGGCGAGGGCGCCGACCAGCTGCTCGGCCGCCGCAGCCCGCACGCGGTGTACCGCCCGCGCGGCTGCACCGCGCTGAACCTGCTGCTGCGGGACTACCGCTTCTCCGACGACATCGCCTTCCGCTTCAGCAACCGCGAGTGGGAGGGCCACCCGCTGATGGCCGACACCTACGCCGGCTGGCTGGGCGAGCTGCCGGAGGACGCGCGGCAGGTCGGCCTCTTCATGGACTACGAGACCTTCGGCGAGCACCAGGCGGCCGACACGGGCATCCTCGACTTCCTGGAGCACCTGCCGGGCTACGTGCTCGAGCAGGACGGCCTGGCCTTCGCCACCCCCTCCGAGGTCTCCGCCGACCCCGGCCCGGTCGCCGAGCTCGAGGTCCCCCGCCCGATCTCCTGGGCCGACGCCGAGCGCGACCTGACCGCCTGGCTGGGCAACCCGATGCAGCGGGCGGCCCACGAGGCCCTGGCGGAGCTGCTGCCCGCCGTCCGCGCGGCCGACCCCGGGACCGGCGAGCTGCTCGAGCGCTGGCGCCGCCTTTCCACTTCGGACCACGTCTACTACATGTCGACCAAGTGGTTCACCGACGGCGACGTCCACGAGTACTTCAGCCCGTATGATACGCCCCACGACGCGTTCATCCTGTTCATGAACGTGCTCGACGACCTCGGCCGGCGCCTGGAGCGCCCGGCGTCGTCGCGCGCCACCGGCGCCGCGCGGCGGTCGTAGCCTCCCCCCTCCCCGTTCGCCCCTCCGAGCCCGCCGTGCCGTCTCCGTACACCCTCTTCGAGGTCAGCTGGGAAGTCGCCCACAAGGTCGGCGGCATCCACACCGTCCTGTCCAGCAAGGCCAAGACCGTCCGCGAGCTCCTCGGGGACGACTACGTCGCCGTCGGGCCGTGGCTGCTCGCCGACGCCGAGGGCTCGCCCCAGTTCCAGGAGGAGCCCGAGCACGACGCGTTCTGCGAGCGCTGCCGCGAGGCCGGCACCCCGGTCCGCGTCGGCCGCTGGCGGATCCCCGGCAGCCCGCGGGTCATGCTGGTCGAGTTCTCGAGCCTCTACGACCGCAAGGACGACATCCTCGCGCAGCTCTGGGAGGACTACGGCGTCGACTCGATCCACGGGGACTGGGACTACGTCGAGCCGGTGCTGTTCGGCGTGGCCGCCGGCCAGGCGATCGAGGCCTGGGTCGAGGAGCGCGGGCTGGCGCTGCGCCGCCGCCGCGTGATCGTCCACGCGCACGAGTGGATGACCTCCTCGGCGCTGCTGCACGTGAAGCGCACCTCGCCCAGCTTCGGCACGGTGTTCACGACCCACGCGACGATGCTGGGACGCGCCCTGTCGTCCCTGGGCCACTCGCCCGAGGACGGCCTGGCCGGCAAGACGCCGGC
>JAUIDW010000484.1 GCA_030428395.1 bacterium
CAAGACCTCCGACCGCCGCGTGTACATCGCCAAGGCGCTGGGGCGGAACCGGGTGGTGGCGGACGAGGGCCGCCAGCCCGACGCGCTCTCCGCCTAGGGACTGACTGGGTTCCGTGTTGCTCGCCGGCCGAGCGGCACACCCAAGTTCCTGTCGGCCGGGAGCTTGTGCACGTCCGGGCAGCCCGGAGCCGCTCCGGGGCGGCGGGGCGGGGTGCCCGCGGGGCCCTCGTCGCAAGCTCGGTCGTGGCAGGGGGTTGGAGGCCCGCCCCCGCCGGTTCCAACACGGAACCCAGGCAGTTCCGTCGGAACCCCGGGGGGGGTGGGTCGTTGGACCGTCGGCCGCCATCCCCCTCCACCCCCGCCCCCCATGCTCCTCCCCCTGCCCCTCCTCCTCCTCGCCCCCTTCGCCGCCCCGCCCTCCGCCCCGCCCGCCCAGGCCGCCCGGGTCCAGCAGGCCGTCCGCGCGCCCGCCGGGCAGGCCGCCGGGGCCGTCGAGCGCGGCGAGCGGCCCAACGTCGTCCTGATCGTCGCGGACGACTTCGGGGTCGACCTGGTGGGGGCGTACGGCGAGGGCGCCAGCCCGCCGTGCACGCCCAACCTCGACCAGCTGGCCGACGACGGGGTCCTGTTCCGCAACGCGTGGGCGAACCCGGTGTGCTCGCCCACGCGGGCGTCGCTCCTGACGGGGCGCTTCGCGTTCCGGACGGGGATCGGCAACCCGGTCGGGGGGATGCAGCCCGGGCTCGCGCTGGGCGAGACGACGATCCCCGAGCTGCTGGCGGGCTACGACTCGACGTACCTCGGGAAGTGGCACCTCGCGGGCAACCTGGGGAACAGCCACCCCAACGACAGCGGCTTCGCGCACTTCGCCGGCGTGAAGGGGGGGGCCGTCCCGGACTACTCGCAGTGGACGAAGCTCGTGGACGGCGCGCAGATGCCGTCGACGACGTACGCGACCACCGACCTGACGGACGACGCGATCGCCGCGCTGGCGACCCTCCAGGAGCCGTGGTTCCTGACGATGTCGTACGTCGCGCCGCACACGCCGTTCCACGTCCCGCCGCCCGCCCTCTGTCCCGGGTCGGAGTGCCCCGTCTCGTTCTGCGCGAGCCTCCCGTCCAACCCGACCAACCGCCAGATGGGCAAGGCCATGGTCGAGGCCCTGGACCGCGAGATCGGACGCTTCCTCGCCGCGCTGGACGCGACGCACCCGGACGCGCTGGTCTTCTTCGTGGGGGACAACGGCACGGCGGGTCAGCTCTCCGAGGCGCCGTTCCTCAACACGCACGCGAAGGGCAGCGTCTACGAGGGGGGCCTGAACGTGCCGCTGCTCGTCCGCGGCCCGGGCGTCGCCGTGGGCCAGGAGTGCGACGCGCTGGTCTGCGTCACCGACCTCTTCGCGACCTTCGGCGAGCTCGCGGGCGAGGTCTCGGCGGCGGAGGACTCGGTGTCGCTGGTGCCGTACCTGGCCACGCCCGCGCTGCCCTCGATCCGCTCGTGGGCCTACGGCGAGCGCTTCTCCGCCCTGACCGGTCCGTCCGCCGACCACCTGCGCGCCGTGCGCGGGCCGCGGTACAAGCTGCTGCGCGAGGAGGGCGCGGCGGACGAGTTCTACGACCTGCAGCAGGACCCGTTCGAGACGGTGAACCTGCTGCCGGGGCTCACGCCCGCCGAGCAAACCGCCTTCGACGAGCTCGAGGCCGTCCTGGTCTCCCTCGGCGTCGACTGACCGGCGGTCCCGCGCGTCACTCGACGAAGAACGGGCTGGTCCAGGCCATGCCGCCGTCGCCGCCCTCGCGGCGGTCGCGCTGGATCACGCGGACGTACACGTAGTCGCCGGCCTCCAGGTCGTCGAGGGCGTAGGTCAGCGCCAGGTCCTCGCGCCCGCCGACGTCCAGGCGATCCACCTCCGCGCCGCGGCGGATCACGTCGACGAACGCGATCGGGGACGTGCCGACCACCGACAGGAACAGCGCGGGGTCGGGGCCGAGCTCGGCCGCGGGGATCGAGGAGCCCATCGGGCGACCCGCCAGGGCGCAGCGCACGACGATGCGCGGGCCGCTGGTGGCGTAGACGCGCCGGGCGCGGATCGCGGCGAGCACGCCCGCCCGCGTGCGCTCGCCGCCGACCAGGGCGATGAGGCCGCCGGTGGGGTAGGTCGGGTTCATGGCGGTCAGGCCCGGGTGGCCGTCGTGGCCGTCGCCGCTGCCGCAGAAGCCCAGGCGGTAGCCGCGGTCGAGCGCGTCGCGCACGAAGTTGCCGCGGATCGGGCGGTGCAGGATCTTGGGCGCGTCGAAGGCCTCGCTGACGCCGTGGGCGGACACGACCTCGGTGATCGGCTCGAGCTCGGGGTCGGGCGCCACGTCCCAGTTGGTGGCGATCGGGCCGCCTGCCGAGTGGTGCGCCAGCGTGATCGCGGGCTCGCCGCGCAGGCGCGCCCACAGCTCCTCGGGGTGGTCGGTCGCCTCGTCGAGCGAGCTGATCATCTCGCCCGCGTCGTCGAAGTAGAGCACGTGGCGGTGGCCGTGGATCCAGCTGGTCCACTCGTAGCCGACCAGCGTCACGAACTCGCCCGGCGCGTGGAAGTCGTTGGCGACGGCCTGCAGCCGGTCCCACATGTCGGGGTGCTGGTCGACGAAGCGCACGCCCCAGTGGTCGTGGTCGGTCAGGGCCACGACGTCCAGCGCGGCGACGTCGCGCGCGTAGGTGAAGTAGTCCTCCGGCGTGCCCG
>JAUIDW010000099.1 GCA_030428395.1 bacterium
ATGGCGACGTCCAGCGCCGGGTTCGTGCCGGGGCGGTACGCGCCGATCTCGACCAGGTCGCGGCCCTCGGCCCAGGCGGCGAGCAGCTTGCGCACCGCGCCGGCCGCCGCCGCGTGCCCGGGCGACGCCAGGTCGGGCATCAGGCGCGACAGGCTGCCCAGCACGTCGACCGCGGGGAAGTGACCGCGCTGCGCCAGCTCGCGCGAGAGCAGCACGTGGCCGTCGAGCAGCCCGCGCAGCGTGTCCGCGACCGGCTCGTTGGGGTCGTCGCCGTCCAAGAGCACGGTGACCAGGCCGGTGATGCTGCCGCGCTCGGAGCGCCCCATGCGCTCGATCAGGCGTGGGACGGTGGCGAAGAAGCTCGGCGGCAGGCCGCGCACGGTCGGGGGCTCGCCGGCGGCGAGGCCGATCTCGCGCGAGGCCGCCGCGAAGCGCGTGACCGAGTCCATGACGAGCAGCACGTTGTCGCCGCGGTCGCGGAAGCCCTCCGCGACGGTCAGGGCGGTGAAGGGCGCCAGGTAGCGCTCGATCGGCGTGCGGTCGGACGTGGCCACCACGACCACCGACCGCGCGAGTCCCTCGGGGCCCAGCACGTCCTCGAGGAACGCGCGCACCTCGCGGCCGCGCTCGCCGACCAGGGCGACGACGCAGACGTCGGCGTCGGTGCCGCGCGCGATCTGGCCCAGCAGCGACGACTTGCCGACGCCCGAGCCGGCGAAGATGCCCAGGCGCTGGCCGCGGCCGATCGTGGTCAGGCCGTCCAGGGCGCGCACGCCGGTCTGCAGCGGCTCGTCGATGCGCAGGCGCGACAGCGGGTCGGGCGCGGGACCGCGCACGTCGCGGCGGTCCTCGCAGCGCGGCGCCGGGCGGCCGTCGAGCGGCGCGCCGAAGCCGTCGAGCACGCGGCCGAGCAGCGGCTCGCCGACGCCGACCTCGAAGGGCGCGTCCAGCGCCGTCACGGTCTGCTGCGGCGCGATGCCGGCGAGGTCGCCGTGGGGCATCAGCAGGGTGGTCGAGCCGCGGAAGCCGATGACCTCGGCGTCCACCGTCCCGCGCGGGCCGCGGTCGATGCGGCACAGCTCGCCGATGGCGGCCGGCACGCCGCAGGCCTCCACGAGCACGCCGGAGACGCGGTCCACGCGGCCACGGTAGATCGGGCGCGCGCCCGCGCGGATGCGGGCGCGGTACACCTCGGGATCCAGGACGTCCGTCACGCCGCGCCCTCCCGCAGCTTCGCGGCGACGCCGTCGAGCGCGCCGCGCAGGTCGCGCACGAGCAGGCCCTGGGGCGTGGCGACGTGCACGCAGCCGCGCCCGACGCCCGTGTCCGGCTCGACGTGCACGCCGGCGCGGAAGCGCGCCCCGGCCAGCGCGGCGGCGTCCTCGGGGTTCAGGTGGACGGCGCACGTGCCGTGGCCGTGGTCGGCGGCGCGCAGCGTGTCGCGCACGATCGCCTCGAGGTCGTAGCGCCCGGCGTCGACCTCCGCGCGCAGCAGCTCGCGGGCAATCGCCAGGGCGAGCTCGACGGCGGTGGGCGCGAGCTCCTCGGCGAGGCGCGCGCGGTCGGCCTCGAGCCGCTCGGCGGCGGCGTCCAGGGCGGCGCAGGCGCCGTCGCGCAGCTCGCGCGCGGCGGCCTCCGCGCCGGCGGCCCGCAGGGCCTCGTCGCGGCGGCGGTCGACGGCCGCGGCGAGGTCGCCGAGGCCTCCGGGGTGGAGGCGCGCCGCCCGCGGGGGCGCGTGCATTCGAACGGAGGTCATGGCGCGCCCCGCGTCAGGAGACGAGCTCCTCGCCCGACTTCGCGGGCTGGAACTCGCCGGACTCCATCAGGCCGCGCACGGCCTTCATGATCTCGGCCCGCGCCGACTCGACGGTGCTCATCGGGACGGCGCCCGCCAGCTCGCGCTCGTCGGCGACCATCTCGCGCACGCGCTGGCTCAGGTTGCCGAGGATGGTCGCCTCGACCGGCGCCGAGCAGCCCTTGATCGCCATCGAGAGCGTCTTGGTCTCGACCGTGGACAGGATCTTCTGCATCGCCCGCGCGTCGACGCCGGCGAGGTCCTCCCACGTGAACATGAACTCGCGGATCTCCTCGGCCATGTCCTCGTCCTCCGCGCCGATGGCGTCGAGGACCGACTTGCCGAGCTCGCCGCTCGCGGAGTTCAGCAGGTCGGCGATCGTCTTGAGCTTGGCGGACGAGTCGAAGGTCGCGGACGCGGTGCCGGCCTCCTCGAGCTTCTTCTCGAGGGCGCTGGCCACGCTCGACAGCGTCTCGAAGGGCGGCGGGATCAGCGTCGCCATGCGGCGGACGATGCCCGGGGAGCGCTCCTCGTCGAACAGGCCCAGCACCTCGGCGGAGAGGTGCGGGTCCATGTGCGCCAGCACGAGCGCGACGACGGCGTCGGACTCCTCGGTCAGCGCGGAGACCAGGCTGCGCGCCGGGCGGCTCTCGACGTTCAGGAACGGGCGCTCGCGCAGGCGCCGCTCGTGGATGCGCGCGAGCACCTCGCCGGCCTGCTCGGCGCCGAGCGTCTTCTGGAGCAGCGCGGACAGCTCGTCCTCGCTCTTGGGCGTCACCGGCCGCGGCCCGCTGGCCTGGCGCGCCAGCTCGACGTACAGCTCGTCGAGCCGCTCCGCCCGCAGCAGCGCGCCGTCCAGCGACGACATGGCCTCGACGACCTCGCCCAGGAGCTCCGGGTCGAGCGACCGCAGCACGTTCTCGGCGTCGGCCTGCTCCAGGCTCAGCAGGAACGCGGCCACGCGCTGGATGCCGGTGGGGGCGCTCACGAGCGGGCCCCCGCCGTCTCGCCCTCGCGGGCCCAGCGCGCGAGGATCTCGCCGACGCGCTCGGGGTCCGAGCGCACCAGCTCCTCGGCGCGGGCGCGCGCCAGCGCCTCGGCGTCCAGGCCCTCCTCCTCGGCGGCGGCCGCCGCCGCGGCCGCGGCCTGCTCGGCCTCGGCGCGCGCGCCGCCCGAGCGCAGCGTGCGCAGCAGCAGGAGCAGGAAGCCGACGGCCGCGACGATCTCGACGCCGTACTCGAGGAGCATCTCGACCATCGGGCTCGGGCCCGACGGCGCCGCCTCCTCGGCGGCCTCGCCCGCGCCGTCCGCCTCGCCCTCGGGCGCGGCGCTCTGCAGCGGCGTCACGATCGAGCGCAGCGTGTCCGTGCGGTCGCCCGCGTCCTCGAAGCCCACGGCGGCCTTGACGACCTCCTCCAGCTCCGCCTGGCGCTCGCTGAGGCTCTCGTCGAGGAACAGCGACACCGACAATCGCTGCAGCGTCGGCGCGGTGCGCACGCGGTGCGTCGTCGAGCGCCCCGTCTCGTACTGCTTGCGGTCGTCCTTGGTCGTGGCGACGGCCTCCTTCGGCGCCGCCGCCGAGGTGGTGAAGCCGGCGTTGTCGACGCCGAAACCGTCGCCGATCAGGTTCGACCCGGCCCCCGGCACGCCGCCCGCGGCGGAGACGGAGCCGGCGCCCTGGGGCGTCTCGGTCTTCTTGGTCTCCTCCGACACCACGACCTTCTGCGGGTCGACGACCTCGGAGATGACCGTGCTGCGGTCGTGGTCCCACTCGGACGTGACGGTCACGAACGCGCGCCCCGGGCCGAAGGCGAAGTCCAGCGCGTCGTTGGCCTTGCGGGCCAGGTCGCGGTCGTAGCCCTGGGAGTGCTCGAGGAGCGTGGCGCCGTCGCCGAGCGCGTCCCCGTCGGGGTCGTGGAGGCTCTTGCCCGTGTGGTCGGAGATGACCAGGTTCGCCGGCGGGATGTTGAACCGGAAGCGCACCAGGCTGGCGACGGTGCGCGCCTGGGCCTCGGTCAGCTCGGAGTTGCCGCGCAGCTGCAGCATGACCGAGGCGGTCATCTTCTCCTTGCGCCGCAGCGGCGAGGGGTCGGGCACGGACGTGGTCACCAGGGCGCGCGACACGAACTCGAGCGCCTCGAGCTGCCGCTCCATCTCCTGCCACTCGCGCTTCAGCACGGTCTGGTTGCGCTCGCCGGAGCTCATGAAGACGCTCGAGGCGCCCGTGTCGCCGGTGGCGATGCCCGTGGCGGGGCGGTCCAGCGCCCCGGCGCCGGCGACGGTGTTCTGGGCGACGTAGTACTCGCTCTCGTCGACGTGCACGAAGAACGGCGCCGGCGGCTGGCTGACGCGGAAGCGCACGCCGCCCTCGGCCAGGGCCTTCTGGACGGCGGCGCTCTCGGAGTCGGTCAGCTCGCTGTAGAGCAGGACGAAGTGCGGCCGGCTGGCGACGGTGCCCGCGACGGACACGACGCCGACGACGGCCGCCAGGACCAGCAGGGCGGACACCTTGGCCCGCGTGCTGGCGCCCTGGAGCTTCGCGAGGATGGCTTGCAGGTCGGGGATCATGGCGGTCGGTTCAGACGCTCATCCGCATGACTTCGCGGTAGGCGTCGATGAGCTTGTTGCGGACCTCGAGGGCGAAGCGGTACGTCAGCTCGGACTCCTTCAGGCGCAGCGCGACCTCGTGGAGGTCGGTGACGTCGCCGGCGACGAGGTCGCCGGGCAGCTGGTCGACGGTGCGGACGGCCTGGTCGACGCGCTCGAGGCCGGAGCCCAGCGCGTCGTCGAAGCGCGGCGCCTGCGCGGCGTCCGCCTCGACCGGGGCCGGCAGCGGGCTCCCGCCGGGCTGCGCCGAGCCGGCGAGGCCCTCCGAGAGCTGCTGTGCGAGGCGCTCGTGGTTGCGGCGCGCGGCGTCGATCGCGGCGCGCGCGAACTCGCTGCTGGAGCGGATGCCGTCGACCATGGCTCAGTCCGTGCGGGGGCTAGCGCGCGAGCTGCAGGGCCCGCTCCGCCATCTGCACGAAGCCCTCCTGGGCCCGCAGGTTGGCGTCGTAGGAGCGCATGGCGGCGATCAGGTCCGCCATCTCGCGCGTGATGTTCACGTTGGGCATCTCGACCCAGCCGCCGGCGTCGGCGTGCGGGTGCGAGGGGTCGTGGATGCGCTCGGTCGGCGTGTTCTGGTCGACCTCGACCCGGCCGACGCGGACGCCGACGGGCAGGGTGTCGCCGCTCGCGAGCTGGCGCAGGATGGGTTCGAACTGGACCTGGCGCCGCCGGTAGGGGCCGTCGGCGCCCGTCGTCTGGGCGTTGGCGATGTTGGCCGAGATGACGTCGACGCGGACGCGCTCGGCGGAGAGCGCGGTCGCGGACGTGCGCAGGCCCTGGAACAGGTCGCTGAAGGTCATGGTCAGGAGCGCTCGATGCTGTACTGCAGGATCCGGCCGCGCGTCTCGACGATCGCGGCGTAGGTGTCGAACAGGAGCTTGTTCTCGCGCAGCGCGCTGAGCTCGAGCTCCATGGTCACGTTGTTGCCGTCCTCGCGCGTCGGCGTGACGAGGTCCTCCTCGATGCGCGGGGCGACCGCGCGCGCGGCGTCCTCGCCCCGCGGCAGGGCCGACCGCAGCAGGTCCTCGAACCGCAGCACCCGCCGGCGGAAGCCGGGCGTGTTGTGGTTCGCGAGGTTGCCCTCGATGACCTTCGCGCGCTGCACGGACGCCGACATCAGCCGGCTCAGCAGGTCGGACTCGAAGCTGCGCAGCTCCACGGCGATCCTCAGGCGACGAGCCCGGCCTGGCGCCAGGCCTTCATCTTGTTGGACAGCGTGCGCGCGGTGACGCCGAGCCGGCGCGCCGCCTCGGTCTTGTTGCCGCCCGTGCAGTCGAGCGTGGCGAGGATCGCCTCGCGCTCGATGTCCGCCAGCAGGCGGTTCGCCAGCAGGGACGGCGTCCCCGACAGGCTCGCGGGCTTGCCCGACTCGGTGCGCTCGGACGTGCCCGGGCCGAAGCTCAGGTCGGCGGGCTGGATCTCGTCGCCGCTCAGCAGGACGACCGCGCGCTGGACCACGTTCTCGAGCTCGCGCACGTTGCCCGGCCACGACCACGCGACGAGCTGCGCCCGGACCTCAGGGGACAGCGCCGGCACGTCCATGCCGTTGCGCTCGGCGTAGACCTTCACGAAGTGCTGCGCGAGCGGCAGCACGTCCTCCTGGCGCCGGCGCAGGGGCTGCATGTGGATCGGCAGCACGTGCAGGCGGTAGTAGAGGTCCTCGCGGAAGTGCCCCGCGGACACCTCGGCCGCCAGGTCGCGGTTCGTGGTCGCGATGACGCGCACGTCGACCTTCAGCGTGCTGGTCCCGCCGACGCGCTCGAACTCCTCCTCCTCGAGCACGCGCAGCAGCTTGGCCTGCAGGTTGGGCGAGATCTCCCCGATCTCGTCGAGCAGCAGCGTCCCGCCGTCGGCCAGCTCGAAGCGCCCGGGCCGCGCCTTGTGCGCGCCGGTGAAAGCGCCGCGCTCGTGCCCGAAGAGCTCGCTCTCCAGCAGGTTCTCCGACAGCGCCGCGCAGTTGACCCGGATGAACGGGCCGTCCGCGCGCGGGCTCTTGCGGTGGATGAACTGCGCGACGCGCTCCTTGCCCGTTCCGCTCTCCCCCGTGATCAGGACCGTCCCCTTCGAGCGCGCGATGCGCTCGCCGGCCTGCAGCGTCTCCTGCATCGCCGGGCTCTCGGCGATCAGCGTCCCGCCGGGCGCCTCGAGCTCGTCCCGCAGGTAGCGGTTCTCGCGCTCGAGCCGCAGCCGGTGCGCGACGCGGCGCAGCACGACGTCGATCGCGTCGGGCGAAACGGGCTTCAGCAGGAAGTCGACGGCGCCGGCGCGCATCGCCTGCACCGCGGACTCGACCGAGCCGTGGGCGGACACGACGACGACCGGCAGGCCGGGGCAGTGCTCGGCCAGCGCCTCCACGAGCTGGATCCCGTCCATGCCGGGCATGCGCAGGTCGGTGAGCACCAGGTCGGGGTGCTCGCTGCGGGCGCGCTCGAGGCCGCGCTTGCCGTCGCTCGCCTCGAGCGCGTGGAAACCGAGGGACTTGACGGCGTCGACGAGGAACTCGCGGGAGAGCACGTCGTCGTCGATGACGAGGATGTGTTGGATGGACATGGGGTTCAGGGGGCGGTCAGCGGGTGGGGTGGAGTCCTTCGGGGGCCTGGAACGGGATGCGGATCAGGAAGCGGGCTCCTCCGAGGGGAGACGGTCGGGCGGCCAGCTCGGCGCGGCCGCCGTGGAGGTGGGCGAGCGAGTGCACGAGCGCGAGGCCGAGGCCGGTGCCCTCGGCGCGCGACGTGAAGAACGGCTCGAAGATCCGGCGGCGGCGCTCGGGGTCGACGCCGGGGCCGGCGTCGTCGACGCACGCGACCAGCTCGTCGCCCTCGTGCTCGAGCCGCACGTGGACGCGCCCGCCGTCGGGCTGCGCGTCCAGGGCGTTCGCGACGAGGTTGCGCAGCGCCTGCCGCAGCTTGACGCGGTCGGCGACGAAGGCCGGGGCGGTGCAGGTGTGCGTGACGGACCACGCGCCGCGGTCGACGGCCGGGTCGGCGGGCCAGGCGCCGGCCACGGCCGCCTCGAGCAGCTCGCGCGGGTCGACGGGCTCGAGGGCCAGCGCCTCGGGCCGCGCGAGCCCCAGCATGCTGGTCAGCACCTCGTTGGCCTCGCGCGCGCCGGCGGCGATGCGCTGCGCGCGGCGGCGGGCGAGCCCGTCCCCGGGCAGCTCGCGCAGCAAGAGCTCGGCGGTCCCGCCGACGGCGTTCAGCGGATTGCGCACCTCGTGCGCGATGCCGGCCGCCATGTTCCCGAGCGCGGCGAGCTTGTCGAGGTCGTGCACGCGCTCCTCGAGCTCGGCGACCTCCGTGCGGTCGTCCA
Organism: bacterium; assembly: GCA_030428395.1. GTDB lineage: Bacteria > Planctomycetota > UBA1135 > UBA1135 > JAUIDW01. The sequence goes on from JAUIDW010000099.1 coordinate 7,712, forward strand.
GGATCTCGACCGAGCCGGTGCGCCGGCCGGCCTCGTCGCGGACCCACGCGTGGCGGGAGGCGAGCACGCGGCGCCGCCCGTCGGGCAGGTCGACCTCGCGCGGCGACCCGTCGGCGTCCGCGCCCGACAGCCCGGCATGGCCGGTGCGCCCCAGCAGGGTCTCCTCGCGCGCGCCCAGGATGGCCTGCGCGGCCGGGTTGGCGCGCGCGATGCGGCCGGCCTCGTCGCGCACGACCACGCCGGTCGGCAGCGACTGCAGCACGGCCTCGAGGCGGCGCGTCACCGCGTCGGCCTCGGCGACCTTGTCGGCCAGCGCCGCGTTGGTGCGCTGCAGGTCGTTCTCCATGCGCTCCGCGCGGCGGGCCAGCTCGCGGTAGCTGCGCACGAGGTCCGCGGAGACCGCGTCCAGCGTGCGCATGGCGCGCTCGAGCTCGACCGCGTCCGCGGCGGGAACCGCGTCGAGGGGCTGTCCGAGCGTCGGCGTCAACGGCCGCCTCCGGAGCTCTGCGCGCGCTTCTCGAACGAGCGCTTCCACTCGAGGAACTCGATGTCCTCCTGGGCGCGCTTGCCCTCGAACGACTCGGGGTCCAGCACGACCACCTTGCCGTACGCCTCCAGCGCCTCGTCGATACGACCCAGCTTCTCGAGCGCGCGGCCGGTCCAGTACGTCGCCGCGGCCTCGTCGGTCGGCGCGTCGGCGAGGCGCTCGAGGGCCTCCTCGAAGCGACCGGCGCGCACGAGCGCGCGGCCCTCGCCGACGACGTCGGCGGAGAAGCCCTCGGGCTCGAGCGACACGCGCTCGGGCGCGGTCTGCGCCACGGGCTCGCGCGCCGCGGTCGGCCGCGCCTTGGCCAGGGCCTGCAGCTCGCCCTCGGCGAGCCCGGTCGTGGCGACGCCGCCGGGCCCCGCGTCGCGGCCCTGCGCGTAGCGGTACTCGTGCCCGCCCGCGGCGGCGCCGGCGGTGTCGGGCAGCGCGCGCTCGGCCAGGTCGAGCTCGGTCTGGAGCCGCCCGAGGTCCGCGCGCAGCGCGTTCAGCCGCTCGTCCCGCTCGGGTCCGGGCGGCAGCGGGGCCTCGGTCGCGGCCACCACCTCGGGCAGGACCGCGCGCGGGGCGGCGGTGAAGCGCTGCTCGAGGTCGGCGAGCTGCTCGAGCGTGTGGACGGTGCGCTGCAGCGCGACCTGCAGCGACTCCTCCCCGCCCTGGGGGGCGAAGGTGGGCACGGCGAGCGCGCTCGCGCCGAGCGCGGCGATGGCGTAGGTCGCCTTCATCATCACAGTCGTCCTCGGTAGGCCTCGACGGCTTCCTCGAAGCGCTCGCGCCCCTCGAGGAGGCGGGCGGCCAGGAGGTACACGCTGCGGCGGTGCTCGGGGTCCTCGATGCCCGGCAGCGCCTCGCGGAGCATCGCCAGGGCCGCGTCGAGGCTCTCCTCGCTCGCGATCACGCGGGCCCAGACCAGCGTGAAGCGCACGGCCTGGTCGGCGGGCATCTGGTCGCGCAGCGGCGCGAGGTCGTCGAGCAGCTCGAGCGCCTCGGCGTCGAGCCCGCCGTCGTGCAGGCGCTCGGCGCGCGCCAGGCGCTGCTGCCAGGTCGTGCCGGACTCGGGGCGCTGGTCCAGCCCGAGCTGGACGCGCGCGCGGCGCGCGAAGGGCTCGACGCGCGCGCTCGACCCGAGCGCGGAGGCGTGTTGCGCGACGAAGAGCGCGCCGAGCACGTCGTCGGCCTCGAGCGACAGGCGCGCGGCGGCCTCGAGCGCCTGGGCCTGCTCCGGACCCGACGCGACCTGCGCCAGCGCGAGGTACGCGCGCGCGGCGTCGGCCGGCGCGGCCAGGGCCTCGAGCGCGGCGCCGCGGGCGGACAGCGACCAGCGCTGCGACTCGGGGTCGAGCCCGTAGGCGTCGGCCTCGTCGAGCAGTTCGAGCGCCTCGTCGTGGCGCTGCACGCCGTTCAGCGCGCGGGCGCGCAGGTACAGGCGCTCCTGGACCTCGGAGCGCGTGCGGGCGGGGTGGATGCGCTCGACGGCGTCGAGCGCGAAGAGGGTGCGCTGGGCGTCGCCCTGCTCGAGCGTGCAGCGCGCGATCGTCAGGCGCGCCTCGCGGTCCTCGTCCTCGGTGGTCTCGCCGTGCAGCAGGCGCCCGAGGATCTCCTCGGCCTCCCGCCAGCGACCGGCGTCCACCAGCAGGCGCGACGTGCGCAGTAGCGCCTGGGGCACCTCCGCGGCGGAGGGGAAGCGCTCGACGAGCTGCAGGAACAGCGCGCGGGCGTTCTCGTCGTTGCCTCGCAGGACCTCGGTCACGGCCTGGCCGTACAGGGCGCGCGGGACCGTCGGGTGGTCGGGGAAGGCGCGCAGCGCGCGCAGGTACGCGCCGGCGGCGACCTGCTGCACGGCCGCGGGGGCGGCCTCGCGCGCGTCGACGCGCCGGACGAAGACGGTGTCGTTGCGCAGCTCGGCCTGCAGGCCGACGCTGCCCAGCAGGAACTCGAACACGTCGGCGACCGGGCGGTCCTCGAGGTGGGCCGACACGGCGACGCCGGCCTGCTCCTCGGTCAGGCCCTCGAGCGTCCAGCCGAGCTGGTCGGTGAGCTCGCCCAGGAGCCGCCAGAGCGGGACGCGTCCGGCGAGCACGGTCGCGCGCGCGTCGCCGTCGTTCGCGCGGACCTCGACGGTGTACAGCAGGTCGAGCGCCGCCCGGCGCGGCTCCTGCGAACGGACGGGAGCGGCCGCGAGCAGCGCGACCGCGAGGAGGAGAGCCTTCATCGCGCGACCTCCCCGGGGCCCTCGGCCTCCAGGCGCCAGCTGTCGGCGACCAGCAGCCGCGCGCGCGCCTCGACGTCCTCGCGCTCGGAGACCTCGACGCGGTCGAGCACGGCCAGCAGCGAGTACAGCCGCCGGCGCGCGCGTCCGAAGGCGCCGCGCTCGAGGTCCTCGCGCGCGAGCTCGAGCGTCTGGCGGCCCTCCGGGGCGGTCGACACCTCGGGCGGTCGCCAGGTCGTCGCCGGCGCCTCGCCGCGCGGCTCGTCGGAGCCGTCGGCCGGCGTCACGAGCAGCGGGTCCGACAGCCGCGCGCCGACCTTGTCGATCGCGGTCTCCATCGTCCCCAGCGAGCGCCAGGCGACGCCGACGAGCGCCAGGTTGCAGGCGGCCACGAGCACGAGCACCCACACGGTCGGCGAGGCGCCCTTGCGGTCGCCGGACTCCTGCCAGACGTAGCGCCCGCTGCGGCCCGTCGAGGGCGCGGCCAGCAGGTCGGCGGTCGGGATCGCCGCGGCCCCGGGCGCGGCCGCGGCCGGCGCCGCGGGGGCCGGCTGGGCGGGGAGCTCGGCCTCGGCCTCCTGGGCGGAGTCCTCCTCGTCGAGCAGGTCCTCGATGCCCTGGTGGAAGCCGGTCTCCTCGAGCGCGGCCTGGACGATCTCGTCGAAGTCGAAGAGGTCGTCGTCCTCGTCGAACTCGGCGCCGTCGAGGTCGTGGGCGTCGCCCAGCAGGTCGGCGGCGGACGTCCCGGACTCGGCGGACGCGTCGAGGTCGGCGGCGTCGTCCTCCGGCCCCTGGGCCCCGGCGGGGAGCGCCGCCCCGGGCTCGTCGACGTCCAGCAGGTCGTCGCCGAGGATGTCCTCGCCCAGCGGCTCGTCGCCGAGGAGCTCGTCGTCCAGGGCGTCGAGCGCGTCGTCCCGCGCGATGTCGTCCGCGCTCTCGAAGTCTTCCAGTGCCAAGGCTCAGCCCCAGAGCGCGGTGCGCGCGACGTGGTCCCGGGGAAGGCCCGACAGCAGGCGGCCGACGCTGACCGCGAGGGCGGGCGGGAGGTTCAGCAGCTCCTCCGACTCGCTCGTCACCAGCTCGAGCACGCGGCGCGAGGCCGCGGGCTCGAGGTAGTCGAGCTCGGAGAGGTCACCCGGCGCCTCGTCCTCGAAGGTGCTCGGGTGCGTGTGGAACACGAGCCGCACGCGCGCGCCGCCGGCGGGCTCGGAGTCGACCCGCAGGTCCTCGCAGAGGCACGCAGCGCGCGCCAGCCCGCTGCCGGGGGCGTCCAGCCACGGGCCGGCGGCGGCCTCCAGGGCGTCGAACCCGACGCCGCGGTCGTGCACGGTGACGACCAGCTCGCCGGGGCGGCGCTCGGCCGACAGCTCGAACTCGCCCGGCTCGCCGAGGTAGGCGTGCAGGCCGACGTTCTCGAGCACCTCGGCGCAGGCGGTGCCGAGGCGCCCGCGGACCGCGGGGCCGACGCCGCGCTCGAGCGCGAAGGCGAGCAGCTGGCGCACGGCGGCCTCGACGCCCTCGACGTCGGCCAGGAAGCGGCGCTCGAAGCGGGAGCCCAGCGGGGCCCCCGCGCGCAGCGGGCGCTCGACGGCGGTCACCAGCTCGTCGAGGTGGAAGGGCTTGGGCAGGAAGTCGCGCGCGCCGTACTGCATCGCGCGGCGGCAGTCGCTCAGGGTCGGGGCGCCGGACACGATCACGACGTGCGGGTGCATGTCGCGGACGGTGAGCGCCTCGAGCAGGTCGAACCCGGTGGCGCCCTCCCCGAACGTCAGGTCGGTCACGAGCACGTCGGGCTCGGGACGCTCGAGCGCAGCGTGGACGCCCTCGACCGTCGCCACGGCGTGGCCGCGGCGCGCGAGCACGTGGGCCATGCTGGCGGCGATCGCCGGCTCGTCCTCGACCACGAGCACGTCGAGCTCGCCGCTCACGACGCCACCTCCGCGGGCAGCGCGATCGTCGCGCGCAGGACGTCGGCCGGGCCGTCCTCGACGACCAGGCGGCCGCCGGAGCGCTCGACGTCCCGCCGCGCGAGCGCCAGGGCCAGGGCGGCGAGCTCCAGCTCGTCCCCCGTGGGCGGGGTCGCCGGGGCCGGCGTCGCGGAAACCGAGAAGTGGACTTCACCTCCGGCGGCGCGCACGTCGAGGGCGATGGGGCCCCCGGTCTCGCCCGCGGCGCTCTCCAGTAGATAGGCGAGGCTGCGGATGACGACGGGGCCGTCGACGCGGACCGCCGCGGAGGCGAGGGAGCGGGTCTCGACGCGCCGGGCGACCTCGCGCGGCACCGACTGACGCGCGCCGGCGACCAGCTCGCGGGTCGTGCAGCGCAGCGGCGCGAGCGGCGCCGGCCGCGCGACGTCGATCAGCTCGTGCGCGACGCGCGCGAGGCGGCGGAGCTCGTCGAGCGCGCCCTCGAGGGTGCGCGCGCGGGGCTCCGTCGCCTCGGCGCGGCAGTCCTCGAGGGACGCGCGGAGCGCGGCCAGCGACACGTCGAGCTCGCGGGCGAGCGAGTCGACGGGCGCGGCCGGGGAGGAGGAACCGTGCGAAGCGTTCGACATGGGAGAGCCTGTTCCGGGGACGGCACCGTCCCGCGGCGCAAGGCCGGTGCCAGGCAGGCTTGTCGGCCGGGTCCGCGAAGTGCTTGAGCAGCCAGGCCCGCCGGACGGCATTCGTTTCCAGTTCCCGCACGCAGGACTTTCCCGGGCGCGTCGTCCTTTCCGCTCGGCCGGCTCCCGGGCGGTGTCGAGAAAGACCACAGGTCGCCGCGATGCCCGACACCTCCGCCGCTCCTCGCCTGCTGGTGTTCGACTGCCACGAGGCCTGGGTCCACCAGCTGGAGGGCTCGGGCTTCGAGCTGGACGTCGTGGTGGGCCTCGCCGGCCGGCACGTCCGGGGCTGGGACGAGCGCATGCGCCCCGTCCCGCGCGGCGCCCGGCTGGTGACCCTGCCCGAGGCGCGCGCCCGCGCCGCCGGGTACGCCTGCGTCGTCGCGCACAACGTCTCCGACCTGCTGGACGCGCGCGACCTGGACCTGCCCAAGGTGCTGGTGCTGCACGGGACGGTCGAGGCGCGGCTCGACGCCGAGGGCTCCGCCGTCACCGCGGACCAGGCGCGCGGGCTCGTCGGCCGCTACCTCGAGCTCGTGGGCGGGCTCCCGGTCGCCGTCTCGGCCCTGAAGGCCCGCTCCTGGGGCCTGGGCGCCGAGGTCGTGCCCAACGGGGTGGACGTGGCCGCCTACCCGCGGACGGACGGCTCGCTGCGGGCCGGCGTGCGCGTCTGCAACCACTTCCAGCGGCGGCGCGAGGTGCTGCGCGCGGACCTCCACGAGGCGGCCTTCGACGGCCTGCCCGTCACGCTGATCGGCCACAACCCCGAGCTGCCCGGCGTCGAGGCCGCGCGCGGCTGGGACGACCTGAAGCGCCAGCTCGCGCGCCACCGCTTCTGCGTCCACACGGCCGACCCCCGCTACGAGGACGGCTTCAACATGGGGCTCTTCGAGGCCATGGCCGCCGGCCTGCCCGTGCTCGGCAACCCGCACCCGACCTCCCCGGTCGAGCACGGCGTCTCCGGGTACCTGGCCGAGGACCCCGCGGAGCTGCGCGCCCGCGCCGTCGAGCTGCTGGACGACCCGGAGCGCGCCCTGGCGATGGGCCGGGCCGCGCGCGAGGCCGTCGCCCGCCGCTTCCCGCTGTCGGCCTTCCACGCCGGCATCGCGCGCGCGGTGGAGGCTGCGCGCGCCCGCCACGCCGCTCAGGCGGTCTCGAGCGCGCGCAGCTTGTTGTAGAGCGTCGTCCGGTTGACGCCCAGGATGCGCGCCGCGCGGCTGCGGTTGCCGCCCGCCTCGTGCAGGACGCGGCGGATCAGGGCGCGCTCGACGCCGCGCAGCGACAGGTCGTCGACCTCGAGCGGCGGGATCGCCGCCGCGGCCTCCCCGTCCGTCGCGTCCGGGGACGCCGGGAGCGCGAGGTGCTCCTCCTCGACCGGCGCGTCGCCCGGCGCGAGCAGGGCGGCGCGCTCGACGGTGTTGCGCAGCTCGCGCACGTTGCCGGGCCAGGCGTGCGCCTCGAGGCGCGCGCGGGCGGCGGCGGCGAACCCCGGCAGCTCCTTGCCGAACTCGCCCGCGAAGCTCGCCAGGAAGTGGTCCGCCAGGGGCCCGACGTCCTCCGGCCGCTCGCGCAGGGGCGGGACGACCAGCGTCAGCACGTTCAGGCGGTAGTAGAGGTCGGCGCGGAAGTCGCCCTGGGCGACGCGCGCGCCCAGGTCGCGGTTGGTCGAGGCCACCACGCGCGCGTCCATGGCGCGGTCGCGCGTGCCGCCTACGCGGCGGTAGGCGCGCTCCTGCAGGACGCGCAGGAGCTTCGCCTGCAGGGCGGGGGCCAGCTCGCCGATCTCGTCGAGGAACAGCGTCCCGCCCTCGGCGGCGGCCACGAGGCCGTCGCGGCCCTTCGGGGCCCCGCCGGTGAACGCGCCGGGCTCGTACCCGAAGAGCTCGGCCTCGAGCAGCGAGTCGGAGAGCGCCGCGCAGTTCACCGCGACGAAGGGCGCGTCGCGGCGGTCGGAGCGCTCGTGGATCGCCCGGGCGACGAGCTCCTTGCCGACGCCCGACTCCCCCAGGACGAGGGCGGTCGTGCGCGGCGTCCGGGCGACGCGCTCGACGTGCTCGAGCACGAGGCGCACGCCGGGCGAGCGGCCGACGACGGGGCCCGAGCGCAGGCGCAGGACCTCGTCGCGCAGGTGGTCGCGCTCGCGCCGCACGCCGCGCGAGGGCAGCACGCGGTCGAGCGCCTCCCGCAGGCGCCCCTCGGACAGCGGGCGCTCGAGCAGGTCGGCCGCGCCGCGGCGCAGGGCCCCGAGCGCGGTGGCGGCGTCCGCCTCGTCGGCCACGAGCAGCACCGCGGGCGCGGGGTCGAGCCGCGCCAGGTGGTTCAGCACGTCGAGGCCCGAGCGGTCGGGCAGGTCCGTCGCCAGCAGGGCGACGTCCGGCCGCTCCGCGCGGGCCAGCGCCAGCGCCTCGTCCCCGCTCGCCGCCTCCAGGGCGGTGAAGCCGGCGCGGCGCAGGCGCGCGACCAGCTCCGAGCGCGCCGGCGCGCGCCCGTCGGCGACGAGGACGTGGGGAGCCATCGGACGGGGGGTCCGGGGACCTGTCGGGCGAACCCGCGCCGCGCCTCGAGGCCCGGGCGGCCGCAGACCCGGTTCTGGGTCGGCCCCGGGTGCGCGCCCACGCGTGGAGCCGGCCGGCGCCGGATCGCCGCCGCCGCTCCCTACTAAGGAGGGGAGGCCGGCCGCCCCCGGGCGCGCCGCCCCGGGGGGACGAGGATTTTCCGCGCGGGACTGCAGGCGCGGCGGGAGGGTCCGAGAACCGGTCGTGCGGCGCGGACCCCCGTCCCGCCCATGGCCGCTGGACCCATCGCCTCGGCCCCGCCAAGACCGACCCCAACCAGGAGCCTCCCCATGGGCCTTCGAGTCAACACGAACCTCGCCTCCCTCACGTCGCAGCGCAACCTCGCGATGGTCACCGGCCGGCTGCAGGGCAACTACGCCCGCCTCTCCTCCGGCCTGCGCATCGCGCAGGCGGCCGACGACGCCGCCGGCCTCGGCATCTCCGAGCGCATGCGGGCGGACATCCGCTCCTACGCGCAGGCCGGCCGCAACTCCCAGGACGGCGTCAGCCTCGTCCAGACGGCCGAGGGCGCTCTCAACGAGGTCAACAGCAACCTGATCCGCATGCGCGAGCTGGCGATCCAGGCCGCCAACGGCACGCTGAACTCGGCCGACCGCGCCACGCTGGACATCGAGTTCCAGGCCCTGGCGAGCGAGATCGACCGCGTGGC
>JAUIDW010000485.1 GCA_030428395.1 bacterium
CAACGAGGGCGAGCCCATCGAGGTGCGCCTCGACCCGGCGCGCTTCCCCGACCTGATCGGCGAGAAGGCCCACGTGTACGTGGTCGCCTCGAAGTCGACGGCCGAGTGGGACGCGGACCCGACGCTGGTGGACGTGACCGGCGCCGTCGAGGTGATCTCGTTCCCGCGCATCGGCACGAAGCCCGAGGCCGTCACGGCCGACACCGGGACGCTGCGGGGGGACGCCGGGATCGGCCTGGGGGTCGGCTTCGACGTCGTGCTCGACGTCGACACCAGCGGGACGCTGACCGCGGGCGACTTCATCGACGGCTACGGCCCGGAGTCGGGCCTCTACGTCGTCCACGACGTCACGCTGCCGGGCCCGCTGGCCGTGACGGAGATCCTGTACAGCGGCGGGTGGTTCCTCGGGCAGAACACGTACTTCCCGACCGACGTCGCCACGATGGGGCAGCTCCCCCTGGTCGTGGTCAGCCACGGCAACGGCCACAACTACCAGTGGTACGACCACATCGGCTACCACCTCGCGTCCTACGGCTTCGTGGTGATGAGCCACCAGAACAACACGGGGCCGGGGACGCAGACGGCCTCGACCACGACGCTGAGGAACACCGACTACTTCCTGCAGAACCTCCACCTGATCGACGGCGGCACGCTCGCGGGACACGTGGACGGCAGCCGCATCACGTGGATCGGCCACAGCCGCGGCGGCGAGGGCGTCGCGCGCGCCTACGACCGCGTGTACGACGGGGGCTACGTCCCGGAGGCGTTCACGCTCGACGACATCGTGCTGGTCTCCAGCATTGCGCCGACCGACTTCCAGGGCACGGACAACACGAATCCCCACGGCGTCCCCTTCCACCTGTGGACCGGCGGGGCCGACGCCGACGTGACCGGCTGCGCGTTCACCGACATCGTGCAGACCTACCACCTGCACGAGCGCGCCGAGGAGTACCGCCAGTCGATCACGATCCACGGCGCCGGGCACGGCGACTTCCACGACGGGCCCACGGGGTCGGTGGCCGCCGGGTTCTGCCTGGTGGGCCGGCCCGACACCCACACGATCATGCGCGGACACCTGCTGCCGCTCGTCCAGCACTACGTGCGCGGCAACGTCCCGGCGAAGGACTTCCTGTGGCGCCAGTGGGAGGCGTTCCGGCCGAAGGGGGCGCCGGACGAGAACCCCTGCGTCATCGTCGACCTCATGTACCAGGAGGGCAGCGCGTCCGGGAAGCGCGTGATCGACGACTTCCAGAGCAACTTCTCCGACACCCTCTCGAGCTGCGGGGGCGAGGTGCGCTACACGGTCGAGACGGTGCTCGAGGACCGGCTGGACGACGGCAACGTCCACTTCACGCAGCAGCTCGCCGACCCGATGAACGGCATGACGCTCGGCGGGGCGAACGACACCACCCGGGGGCTCGTGTTCGACTACGCGGCGAACAGCTACATCCTGTTCGAGATCCCCGAGGACCAGCGCGGCTGGGCCGGCTTCGAGTACCTCTCCTTCCGCGCGTGCCAGGTGACGCGGCACCCGCGCACCACGGCCGAGCTCGGCGACCAGACGTTCACCGTGACGCTGCACGACGGCGCCGGGCGGACCAGCTCGATCAACATCGGCGCCTACGGCGGCGGGATCGAGGAGCCGTACACGCGCCCGGGCTGCGGCCTGCCGCCGGTGGGCTGGGCCAACGGGTGGGAGACCGTCCGCATGCGCCTCACGGACTTCGTGGAACACACGGGCAAGCGCGGGGGCTCGGTCTCCGCCGGCGGGCTGGGGACCGCCGCGCTGAACCTGAGCGACGTCGCCGCCCTCGAGTTCCGCTTCGGCCCCTCCTGGGGGACCGCTGCCGGGCGCCTGGGGCTCGACGAGATCGAGCTGACCCGTGACTGACCCGCCGCCGCACGCAGCCCACCCTCGCACCGGGAACGAACCATGAACGCCAGGAAGCTCGGACTCACCTGCCTGACCGCCGCCCTCGCCATCGGGACGGGCGCCGCCCTCGTCCAGTCGGTCGCGCGCGCGCCGCTGCCCGACGTGCCCGCCGACCCGTCGGGGTACCCGGTCGAGCTGCTCCACGCGCAGCGCTACGAGCTGGACGCGCCGTACGCGCACGCCTGGCGCGTCGAGCGACCCCTGGTCCGCTCGGGGTACCTCGTCGTGCTCGCCGTGGACCCCGACCTGGTCCATCCGCGCCAGGGCTTCGAGCCCGTGCTCTACGGCGGCCGCCAGACCCTGGAGCGCGTCAACGTCGGCTTCCTGCCGGACGACCTCGCCGGCGCGGCGCCCGCGCACGTCGTCGCGCTGCTGCCCGACGCGCCCGGGGTCGACCCCGCGGCGCCGCCGTCGCTCGACACCGTCCCGATCTGGTTCGGGGCGCCAGAGCTGCCCGAGCGCGTGGACGCCGCGCGGGTCGACGCCGAGCTGCAGGCCGCCCTCGCCCGCGGCGTCCGCCCCGCGGCGACCGCGACCGTCCAGACGGCCACGGCCGCGGGCGGCGGCGCGCTGTACCTGCCCGACCACGGCGCGCTGCTGACCTTCGCGGCCGACCTCGTGGAGCAGTACTCGCCCGACGAGCGCGACCTGATCGAGGGCCTGCGCTGGGCCGCCGCGCCCAACAACTACAGCCGCATCATCCTCACGACGTTGCCCGAAAACCCGATGGAGATCGCCGTCGCGGGCGACGGCCGTGTGCTGTACATCGAGCGTACGG
>JAUIDW010000100.1 GCA_030428395.1 bacterium
GACCCAGGCCCGCGACGACGGGGCCTTCGGCTGGTCCGCGCGGCTGTCGCCGGACGCGGGGCGCGTGGCGTTCGTCGACGCCCCGGGGGAGGCCACGCGGGTCGAGGTCCTGGACCTGGCGTCCGGCGAACGGCTCGCCCCGCGCACCCCCTACCTCGAGCACCCCGGCGCCGGCGAGCTCGGCGACGCCGTCGACGCCGCGTTCTCGCTCGACGGCGCGGCCCTCGCGGTCGGCCTCCGCCCCGGCGCGAGCGGCTCGCGCGTGGCGCTGCTCGACCTCGCGCGGGACGAGTGCGTCGTGCTCGCCGAGCGCGGCCGCTTCGTCCCCGCCTGCGTGGCGGTCTCGCCGGACGGCGCCCTGGTCGCGTCGGGGACCCTCGCGGGCGGCGGGCTCGAGCTCTGGCGTGCCGCGGACGGCCAGCGCGCCGCGGCCGTGGCCCCCGCCGACGCCGACGTCTGGCGCCCCGTCGGCACGGTCGCGGACACGTTCAGCGTCGCCTTCGCGCCCGACGGCAGCCTGCTGGCCGTCGGGGACCGGGACGGCCGCGTGCTGCTGTGGGACGTCGAGCGCCTGCTGGACCACGCGGCGCCCCGGCCGGCCGCGTCGCCCTGAGCGCGGCCTCAGCCGTGCCGCAGCGGGAAGCGCAGCGTCAGCGCGTTGCCCGACCCCGTGGCGCGGTGGCGCACCTCGGGGATCATCCTGCGGACCATCAGGAGTCCGCGGCCGCCGATCCGGGAGTCCTCCAGCGAGCGCGGCCGCTCGGGCTCGGGCCACTCGGTCGGGTCGAAGACCGGCGCGTCGTCCTCCAGCTCGAGCTGCACGACCCCGTCAGCGACGGAGAGGCGCACGTCGACGTGCCCGTCGTCGCGGCCGGCGAGCCCGTGGCGGACGGTGTTCGTCACGAGCTCCTCCAGCGCCAGCGCGACCAGGAACTGCGCCCGCTCGTCCGCGCCGTGCTCCGCCAGCAGCGCGCGCGCCTCCTCCACGACGCGGGCCAGGTCCGCGAGATCCACGCCCAGCGTCCAGGTGCGCCCGCTCACCGCCCCGTCACCCCGCCAGCAGCGCTTCCGCCGCCGCGACGTCGGCGGCCACCGGGACGATCTCGTCGATGGCGGAGCGCCGCGGCGCCTCGCCGTGGGCGCCGACCTCGACGCGCAGGTCCTGGCGGTGCCCCTCGAGCGCCACCAGGTGGTGCACGCGGTCGTCGCGCGGGTCGCCGGGGCCCGGCGCCCGGCGGGCGAGCAAGGTCTCGAGGGGCGGATCCTCCACGGGCCGAGATCCTAGAGGGTGGTGGCGCGCGCCGCAGCAGGTCGCGGCGACCGGCGCTACCCTCGGGCGCGTCCCCGCACCCAGGAGGTCTCCGGATGTCGCCCCGCTCGCTCTCCCCGCTGTTGCTCGCGGCCCTGCTCGCCGCGGCCCCCGCCCTCTCCGCGCGCTCCCGACCCGCGGACCCGGCCCCCCAGGAGCCCCGGGGTCTCGAGGCGGCGCCGATCGTCGACTACACCTTCTGCCGGATCGACCCGGAGCGCCGACGCGAGACGTTCGCCGCGTTCACGGCCGTGCGCAACCACATGCTGCGCGCGCACCCCGGCGTCCCGTTCACGCTCGCCACGACCTTCGGGCTCGAGGCGGAGCCGGCCGTGCACGGGTTCCTCCAGGGCGCCGGCGGCGAGGAGGTCATGGCGGTGTGGGAGGACGACCCGGAGCTCGACTCGCTGTTCCAGCGGGCCGAGGAGCTGTTGCTGGAGCGCGCCCGCACCCTGACCCTGCGCCAGGTCGCCGGCCCCGTCCGCACGGGCGACCGCTTCCTGCTGCGCGGCACGGTGTGCTGGCGCGTGGTCCCGCGCTTCGGGAAGCTCGGCCGTGCCCTGGAGACCGCGCGGGCCCTGACCGAGCACGTGAACGCGAACTACGCCCCGGAGATCGAGGCGCGCGCCTTCGTCGAGCACTTCGGCCGCGCCGGCACGGTGTGGTGGCTGTTCGAGGTCGGCAGCGCGGTGGACTGGGAGAACCTCGAGGGCCGCCTCCTCGACGACCCGACCTTCCACCGCATCCTCGACGCGGGCGCCGCCGCGTTCGTCGAGGACAGCTTCGAGGACGTCTGGATGGGCTCGAACTGACGACGGCGCCCGCGCCCTCGGGCGCTCTGCGTGGAACCGCGCGGTCGGCGTTCGCGACAGCGGCGGGCCCGTGACGGGCGCTCAGCCGTCGGCGGGCAGGTACACCCAGAGCTCGGGCCGGCCGGCGTTGCAGTGCACGGCGCGGGGCAGCAGCGAGAGGCCCGCGTGCGAGAGGTAGAGCGCGGTCCGCGCCACGTGCCACGCGCCCGGTCCGCGGGCACGCGGCCCGCGCGCACCCGCCAGCGAGCGCAGCCGGTTGCGCACGGAGGGCACGGGGTGGAACACCGCCTCGACGCCCGGCGCGCGCTCGGGCTCGTCGTCCTGCAGGGCGTCCAGCGTCTCCACGGCGGCGGCCAGCGCGGCGCGGCTGCCCTCGTCCGCGACGACCCGCGCGTCGGCGGCGACGGTCGCCCGGCGGCTCGGCGTCGGCAGCAGCAGGAGGCCGAGGAAGGTCCACAGCGTGAACCCCAGCGCGGTGGTCACCAGCTCGGAGACCGCGGAGACGCCCGCGCCGGGCAGGAAGCTCGCCAGCCCGAAGCCGAGGCCGTTCCAGGCGAGCGCGAGGGCGAGCCCCCGGGACCACGCGCCCGAGGCGCGGATCGCCGCGCGCCGCTCGAGGAGCAGGGCGAGCGCCCGGGGCTCCAGCAGGCGCTCCCAGCGCGCCGGCAGCACCGGGATCGCGCGCGGGCCGGCGAACCCTCCGGAGAAGCCGGGGTCGTCGCCCTCGAGCACGATCACGCCACGGGCGCCCCGCACGCGCCGCAGGCCGCCGACCAGCCGCGCGAGCGGCTCCTGGAGGACCAGCAGCAGCGCCGTGAGCGCGAGGAACGCCACGAGCGCCGCCGGGCGACCGCCCGCCCGACCCGCGGCCAGCAGGAGCGTGCCGCTCGCGACCGACACGCCCAGCAGAACGGCGACGCCGCGCGCCCAGCCCGCGAGGAAGCGCGTCGGGGCGGGGTGCGGGCGACCGTGTCGACGCGGCAGCACGAAGCCGCCCAGGACGTCGTAGGGCAGCGCGACGAGCGCCGCGAGGCCCATCACCGCGGCGAGCGCGACGGCGTCCGCGCCGGCCGTCCCGCCGACGCCGTCCAGGATCCGGGCGGGCGCGTGGAGCACCAGGGCGCCGGCGGCCAGCACGACGAACGTGCCGACCGCCGTGATCCCCAGGCGCAGGCGCGCACGGGCGTACGTGGGGCTCGTCTTCACGCCTCGTTCTTCGCCGCCCGCGACGGCGCGGATGCCGCGGTGCGCGCGGTTGCGAGGAACGACGCGACCCGCGGAGAGGTGTCGAGCGCGGGGCGCTCGTGGCCTAGATGCCGCGCACGATGCGCGACCCCCTCTCCCTGCTCCTGGCCGCATTGATCCTGCCGCCGGCCGTCGCCCTCGGCCTCAACCTGGGCGCCGCCGAGCGCGCGACCGTCGAGGTTTCGACCGGCCTGCGCGAGGGCCGCCTGCTCCCCTGCCCGGAGGACGCCGACTGCGTGTCGTCCGAGCAGGGCACGGCCCAGGCGCTCCCCGTGGCCGGCGACCCCGAGCGCGCCTTCGACGACCTGCTGCACTTCCTGCGGGAAGCGCGCGGCGCGCGCGTGCTCGAGCGCGGCGACGGCTACGCGCGGCTGCTGTTCGTCACGCCGTTCCTCAAGCTGGCGGACGAGCTCGAGCTGCGCCTCGACGAGGAGGGCCGCGCCATCCACCTGCGCGCCTTCGCGCGGATGGACGCCCGCTGGATCGACGGAGCCGCCCCGCTCGCGGCGTCGGTCCGGGCCGCCTGGGGGCGCGCGGACGCCGGCGGGGACTGACGCGGGCCGCACGGCCCTGCGCCGGCGCTACCAGCCGTGCGTACCGGGGGCGCCCTTGAAGGGGCCCGCGAGGTCGGAGGTGATCCAGCCGCCGTAGAAGCCGCCGGGCTGCGGGCGCGCGCGCTCGTCGTCGACCAGGCCCGCGTCGAGGGCGGGCAGGTAGAAGGCCAGGTGGTCGCGCAGGCCGGCAAAGGGCGCCGTCGGGTCGGGGTACGACCAGGCGACGCGCGCGACGCGCCTGCCGTCCACCACCGCGTCGTGGTAGACGGCGCGCCCCTTCCACTCGCAGAACGAGCTGCCCTCGGCGGGCACCAGGAGGTCGGTGCGCGCGTCGGCCGGCGGCACGTAGTAGGTGGGCGGGTGGCTCGTCTCGAGCACGCGCAGCGCCCGCGTGGTGTCCGCGACCACCACGCCGCCGACGACGGCGCGCACCCGCCGGCGCGCGGGCTCGAGCCGCGGCGGTCGCGGGTAGTCCCAGACCGATTCCTGGCCGGGGCGGGGCTCCTCGGGGACGGGTCGCATCACGGGGCGCGGAAGCTGTAGGCCGCGCGGCCCCCCGGTTCCACGGCCGGAGCGCCGGCGGCCGCCGCGCGGGAGGCTCGCCCGGTCGTCCCGGCGACCTCCCGACCGGGCGCTCCCGCGACATCCGTCGAAATCCGCGAAGGTCTCGGCCGGCTCCGGGCACGCAGTCCACGCAGGCCCGAACCCAGGAGGACCCGTGCCCCACCCCGATCCCCGTACGCCGCGGCCCCAGCGCCGGCCGCTCGTCGCGCTCGCTCTCTGCGCGCTGCTCCCCGGCTGCCTGATGGCGGGCGGCGGGAACCGCATCGAGTTCGACGAGGACATCCGGCTGCCGGTCCGCTTCGCCAGCCCCGCCGCGTGCGAGGCGTTCCACGCCGGCCTCGACCTGTCCGACCGCGCGCCGTTCACGCGCGGCCGGGGGTTCTACGTGCTGCTGCTCGCCGGCGGCGGCGAGCGCGTGTTCCACGAGACGCAGCACTGGAACGCCCAGGTCCGCCGCGCCGACGCCGACGCCGACGGGACCATCACCGAGGACGAGGCGACCCGCTACCGCGCCAGCGTCGGCTGAGCGCGCGCCGTCCCGGGCCCGGCGCCGGGCTGCTACGATGGGCCGATGCTCGACCCCTTCGCCGGGAGCTCGCTGGTCGGGCAACGGATCGGCCGCTACCGGGTCGTGCGCAAGCTGGCCGAGGGGGGCATGGGCGCGGTCTTCGTCGCCGAGCAGGACAGCCCGCGGCGGACGGTGGCGCTGAAGGTACTGCGGCCGGAGCTGACGACGCCCGCCCGCCTCCGGCGCTTCGAGCACGAGGCCCAGATCCTGGGGCGGCTGTCCCACCCCTGCATCGCGCAGATCTTCGAGGCCGGCAGCGCCGGCGAGGGCGACGCGGCGCGGCCGTTCTTCGTGATGGAGCTGGTCGAGGGCGCGCCCCTGAACGAGTACGTCGAGCGCGCGGGGCTGGACGTCCGCCAGCGCGTCGCGCTGATGCAGCGCGTCTGCGACGCCGTGCAGCACGCGCACGAGAAGGGCGTCGTGCACCGCGACCTGAAGCCCGCGAACGTGCTGGTGACCGCCGACGGCACGCCCAAGGTGCTGGACTTCGGCGTGGCGCGCGTCACGGACTCCGACTTCAAGACGACGACGCTGATGACCGACGTCGGGCAGCTGCTCGGCACGGTGCCGTACATGAGCCCCGAGCAGGTCTCGGGCGACCCGGACGAGCTGGACACGCGCACGGACGTGTACTCGCTGGGCGTCGTGCTGTACCAGGTGCTGACCGACGCCTTCCCCTACGACGTCGCGGACAAGCTGCTGCACGAGGCCGTGCACGTGATCCGCGAGGTCGACCCGCAGCCGCTGTCGTCGGTGGACCGCACGCTGCGCGGCGACCTGGACACGATCGTCGCCAAGGCGCTCGAGAAGGACAAGGCGCGCCGGTACGCGTCGGCGGCGGAGCTGGGGAGCGACCTGCAGCGCTACCTGCGCGACGAGCCGATCGTCGCGCGGCCGCCGAGCGCGCTGTACCAGCTCGGCAAGTTCGCGCGCCGCCACAAGCCCTTCGTGGCGGGCGCCGTCGCCGTGCTCCTGGCCCTCGTGGTCGGCGCGATCGTCAGCGCGACCCAGGCGGTGCGCGCGTCGCGGGCCGAGCGCCTGGCGCTGGCGCGGCTGGGCGAGGCGCAGGCGGCCCGCCAGGAGGAGGCGCACCAGCGCGAGCTCGCGGTGGCGTCCGCCGCGCGCGCGGAGGCCGAGGCCGCCCGCGCGGAGGCCGAGGCCGAGCGCTCCGCGCGCGAGGCGCGCAAGGCCCGCGCGGTCACCGGGTTCCTGCAGGACATGCTGTCGAGCGCCGACCCCTCCTACGCCGCCGGCGAGGAGCTGACCGTGCGCGAGCTGTTCGACCAGGCCTCGGCGGGCATCGACGCCGGCGTGCTGGACGAGCCGGCGGTCGAGGGCGCGGTGCGCCGCACGCTGAGCATCTCGTACGCGACGCTGGGCGCCTACGACTCCGCCGAGTCCCAGGCGCGGCGCGCGCTGGAGCTGCTCGCGGACCTGCCCGCCGACGAGGTCGAGCCGGCGGAGCTCGGCGACGCGGAGTACGCGCTGGGGCTGGCGCTGACCCGGCTCGGGCGGCACGACGAGGCGCGCCCCGTGCTCGAGCAGCTGCTCGCGCGGCGCGAGGAGCTCCTGGGTCCGGAGCACCCGACGGTCGCCAGCACGCTGGACCTGCTTGCGGCGGGCCGCTACGAGCAGGGCGACCTCGAGGGCGCCCTCGAGATCGACCGCCGCGCGCTCGCGATCGCCCGCGCCGCCCACGGCGAGCGGCACCCCGACGTCGTGCGCTACCTGCGCGGGATGGGGTTCCACCTGCACGAGCTGCGCCGCGACGACGAGGCGCTGGCGCTGCTCGAGGAGGCCGGCGAGATCCTCGACGCCGCCGGCGAGGGCGAGACGCCCGTGCGCGCGCGCCAGCTGCGCCAGCTGGCCACCGTGCAGGCCGGCCTGGGGCGGCGCGCGGAGGCCGAGGCGTCCTTCCGCCGCGTGCTCGCCATCCACCGCGCGACCTACGAGGCCGACCACCCGGTCCTGGCGGACGCGGCCTTCTCCCTGGGCAGCCACCTGGCCTACACCGCGCCGGAGGAGTCCGAGGAGCTCGTGCGCGAGGCCCTGGCCATCCGCCGCGCGCGCCTGGGCGACCACCGCGACACGGCCACGGCGATCGCCGAGCTGGGCGGCCTGCGCGCCCGCGCCGGGGCGCTGGACGAGGCCCAGGAGCTGCTCGAGGAGTCGCTCGCCATGCGCACGCGCCTCTACGGCGAGGACAGCGCGGCCGCCGGCGACAGCCTGCTGAAGCTGGGCTACCTGGCCGAGGGCCGCGGCGATCCCGCCGACGCCGAGCGCTGGTTCCGGCGCGCGAGCGAGGTGTGGAGCGCGACCCTGGGCGCCGACCACCCCGACGTCGCCAACCCGCTGCGCCGCGTCGCCCGCCTGGCCCGCGCGCGCGGCGACCTCGAGGAGGCCGAGCGGCTGTCGCGCCGCGTGCTCGAGCTGCGCCGGGGCTTCCCCCGCGCGCACGCGAAGGTGCACGAGGCGCGCGACGACCTGGCCCAGGTGCTGCTCGACCGCGAGGCCTGGGCCGAGGCCCGCGCGCTGCTCGAGGAGTGGCTCGCCGACTGCGAGGCCGAGCTCTCGCCCGGCGCCAACCTGTTCCCCCACATCGACCTGCACCTCTCCGCCGCCCGCGCCGGCCTGGGCGAGTTCGACGAGGCCGAGCCCCGCATGCTGGCCGCCTTCGAGCGCATCGACGGCAACCCCCGCCTGTGGCTCGAGACCAAGCGCGAGGCCTGCGGCCGCGTCGCCCGCATGTACGAGCTGTGGAACCGCCCCGCCGACGCCGTAACGTGGCGCGAGCGCTGCGCGGGCTACGACGGCTGATCCGCCCCGCGCGCGACCCGTCCGCCGCGGTCCCCCCGCCGGCGCCCTGGCCCCCGACCATGTACGAGCAAGTCTCCCACGCGCTGCTGAACGACATCCTGGACGAGCTGAAGCCGGAGATCCGGCGCCAGGACCTGCGGCACTTCTACACGCGCCTGGGGGCGAACTTCTACGCGATCCACTCGCTGTTCCAGCAGCTGTACGGCCACCGCGAGGACGCCGGGGAGCAGCTGCTGGCGCTGGTGGAGCGGCTGGCGCTGGCGTACATCGACCGGCCCGCCGAGCTCGAGCGCGTCGACATGGCGCGCGAGGAGGACCACGAGTGGTTCCTCTCGCCCGAGTGGGTCGGCATGGCGCTCTACTGCGACGCCTTCGCCGGGAACCTGAAGGGACTGCAGGAGCGGCTCGACTACCTGGCGGAGCTCGGCGTGAACCTCGTGCACGTCATGCCGATCCTGCGCTGCCCGCCGGGGGCCAGCGACGGCGGCTACGCGGTCAGCGACTTCCGCGACGTGGACCCCCGCGTGGGGAGGCTCGAGGACGTCCGCGACCTGGCGGCCGCGATGCGCGCGCGCGGGATGCTGCTGACCCTCGACGTGGTCCTGAACCACACGTCCGACCAGCACGAGTGGGCGCGGCGCGCGAAGGCCGGGGAGCAGGCCTTCCAGGACCTCTACCACGTCTTCCCCGACCGCGAGGTGCCCGACGCGTACGAGGCCACGATGCCGGAGGTGTTCCCGGAGACGGCGCCGGGGAACTTCACGTGGGACGCGGAGATGCAGCGCTGGGTGATGACGGTGTTCAACCGCTACCAGTGGGACCTGGACTACGCGAACCCCGCGGTGTTCATCGAGATGATGGACGTGGTGCTGTTCTGGGCGAACCAGGGCGCCGACGTGCTGCGGCTGGACGCGGTCGCGTTCCTCTGGAAGAAGCTCGGCACGACCTGCCAGAACCAGCGCGAGGCGCACCTGCTGCTGCAGCTGCTGAAGGACTGCTGCCAGGTCGTCGCGCCCGGGGTGCTGTTCATCGCCGAGGCGATCGTCGCGCCGGGCGAGATCACGCGGTACTTCGGCGAGGACGCGATCGTCGCCAAGGAGTGCGAGATCGCCTACAACGCCACGCTCATGGCGCTCTTGTGGGACGGCGTCGCGACGCGCAACGCGCGCCTGCTGAACCGCGGGCTGCGCAGCCTGCCGGACAAGCTGGACCGCGCCACCTGGCTGAACTACGTCCGCTGCCACGACGACATCGGGTTCGGCTTCGACGACGAGGACATCCGCGCCTGCGGCTACGAGCCCGGGGCGCACCGGCGCTTCCTCGTCCAGTGGTTCACCGGCCGGTTCGACGGGTCTCCCTCGCGCGGGCTCCCGTTCGGCGCGAACCCGCGGACGGGGGACGCGCGCATCTCCGGCGCGCTCGCGTCGCTGGCGGGGCTCGAGGCGGCGCTCGAGGCGGGCGACGACGCGGCGGTGGACGACGCGGTCCGGCTGATCCTGATGCTGCACGGCGTCGCGCTGTCCTTCGGGGGCATCCCGCTGCTGTACGCGGGCGACGAGATCGGCACGCTCAACGACGCGTCGTTCCTCTCCGACGCCAGCAAGGCGGACGACAGCCGCTGGACGCACCGGCCGCGGATGGACTGGGAGCGGGCGGAGCGCCGGCGCGAGCACGGCACGGTCGAGCAGCGCATCTGGGACGGCCTGCGGCACATGATCGAGGCGCGCAAGGCGCTGCCCGCCCTGGGCGACTTCAACAACCGCGAGCTGCTCGACGTGGGCGACGAGCACCTGCTGGCCTACCTGCGGACGAACCCCGGGCGCAGCTCGGAGGTGGTGCTCGTCGTCGCGAACTTCGACGCGTCCCCCGCCCGCCTGGACCTGCGCGACCTGGGCAACCGCGGGACGTTCTCCTACGGCCGGCCGCGGGACGTCCTGACCCACGCGGAGCCCGAGCGCGAGGGCGAGCACCTGCTCGTCCCCCCCCACCAGGTGCTCTGGCTGGCCGAGCGCTAGCCGGGCCCGGCGCCCTGGGCCGGCGCCTGGGCGGGCGCTAGGATCCGCGCCTGCTCCGGCCGCGGGCTTCCGCGGCGGCCCCGTCCCCAGGACCCACCCCATGTCCACCAAGAAGCGCACCAAGGGCGCCAAGCCCATCCGCATCGAGGACTTCGAGCGCCAGGTGATCCTGCGCCCGCTCCGCATCGAGGACTACGACGCCCTGATCGAGATGCAGGCCCTGTGCTTCCCCGGCATGGCCACCTGGGCGCGCGACCAGATCGAGAGCCAGCTCAAGATGTTCCCCGAGGGCCAGCTCGCGATCGAGTACGAGGGCGAGCTCGTGGCCACCGCCTCGAGCCTGATCGTGGACTTCGAGGACTACTCGGAGTGGCACGCCTGGAAGGAGATCGCCGACAACGGCTACATCACCAACCACGACCCCGACGGCGACACGCTGTACGGGATCGAGATCATGGTCCACCCAAGCTACCGCGGCCTCAAGCTGGCGCGGCGGCTGTACCAGGGACGCCGGGACCTGGCGCGGCGCTTCAACCTGGCGCGCAGCATCGTCGGCGGCCGCATCCCCGGCTACCACGAGTGGGCGGACGAGCTGACGGCGCGCGAGTACGCCGAGCGGGTCATCGACGGCCAGATCTACGACCCCGTCCTGACCACCCAGACGGCCAACGGCTTCGTGCTGAAGCAGCTGATCCCGAACTACTTCCCGTCGGACGAGGCCTCGAAGGGCTACGCGACGTTCCTGGAGTGGACCAACCTCGACTTCCTGGCGGACCCGCGGCGCCGCTACCAGCGCGTCCACAACGTGCGGCTGGCAGCCGTCCAGTACCTGATGCGCAGCGTCGACGGCGTCGAGGACTTCGAGGCCCAGTGTGAGTTCTTCATCGACGCGGTCTCGGACTACAAGAGCGACTTCGTCGTGTTCCCCGAGCTGTTCACGACGCAGATGCTGTCGTTCCTGCGGCCCCAGGTGCGGCCCCAGGAGGCCGCCCGCGAGCTGGCCAAGCAGACGCCGCGCTACCTCGAGTTCTTCACGGACATGGCCATCAAGTTCAACGTGAACATCGTGGCCGGCTCCCAGTTCGTGCTCGAGGGCGAGAAGCTCTACAACGTCGCCTACCTGTTCCACCGCGACGGCGGCATCGACCACCAGTACAAGATCCACATCACCCCCTCGGAGCGCCGCTGGTGGGGCGTCACCGCGGGCGACGAGATCAAGGTCTTCGAGACCGACCGCGGCAAGGTCGCGATCCTCGTCTGCTACGACGTCGAGTTCCCCGAGCTGGCGCGCGCCGCGGCGGCCCAGGGGGCCCAGATCCTGTTCGTGCCGTTCAACACCCCCGACCGGGACGGCTACCTGCGGATCCGGACCTGCGCCCAGGCGCGCTGCATCGAGAACCACGTCTACGCGGTCGTCTCCGGGTGCACCGGCAACCTGCCGTTCGTCGAGAACGCCGACGTCCACTACGCGCAGTCGGGGATCTTCACGCCCCAGGACGTCCCGTTCGCGCGCGACGGCATCTCGGCCGAGTGCACCCCGAACATCGAGACCCTGGTCGTCCGCGACGTCGACATCGAGCAGCTGCGCCGCCACCGCCTGCGCGGGACCGTCCAGAACTGGAACGACCGCCGGACCGACCTGTACCGCGTCGTGTTCGGCAAGGGCGACGACCGCATCGAGATCTGACCGCCGCGGCGCGACCGCGCCGGGTCAGCCCGCGTACACGTAGCCGCGCGCCAGCGCGGTGAACTCCGCCACCTGCGCCTCGGCCCAGGCGGCGTCGCGGCCCAGCTCGGCGGCGAGCAGCGCGGCCGCGCGGGGGGCGGCCTCGATGGCGGCGCGGGCGTCGAAGAGCAGGGAACGCGTGCGGCGCGCGAGGACGTCGTCGACGGTGCGGGCCATCTCGCGGCGGCAGGCCCACACCACCTGGGCGCCGGTGACGGGCAGGCGCGGGTGCAGGGGCTCGGCCAGGGACGGGTCGGCGTCGGCCAGGTTCTCGATCGCGGGGGCGTCCGAGCCGTAGAAGTCCAGGCGGCCGAAGCGCTCGGCGTTGCGGTGGTGGCCGTGTACGGGCAGGTCGCGGGTGACGCACTCGCGCGGCTCGAGGTCGCCCAGGGTCATGGCGTGGTCGACGACGTCCTCGGCCATCTTGCGGTACGTCGTCCACTTGCCGCCGGCGACGGTGACCAGCCCCGAGACGGGGTCCACGAGGATGGTGTGGTCGCGCGACAGCGCCGCGGTGTCCTCGCCGTCGCCGGCGCGCACCAGCGGGCGGATGCCGGCGAACACGCTGCGCACGTCGGCGGCGGTCGCGGGGCGGGCCAGGTACCGGTTGGCCGTGTCCAGCACGAACTCGACCTCGCCCTCCAGCGGGACCGGCTCGAGCGAGACGTCGTCGATCGGCGTGTCGGTCGTCCCCACCACGGCGACGTCGTGCCAGGGGATCGCGAACATCACGCGCCCGTCGTCGGTGTGCGGGACCATGATGGCCGACTCCTCCGGCAGGAACGAGCGGTCCAGCACGACGTGCACGCCCTGGCTGGGCGCGATGATCGGCGCGGCGTCGGGGCGGTCCAGGCGGCGCACGCCGTCGGCGAAGGGCCCCGTCGCGTTGACCACGACGCGGCCGCGCACGGTGTGGACCTCGCCCGCCTCGAGGTCGCGCGCGACGACGCCCTCGACGGCGCCGTCGGCGTCCTTCACCAGGCCCTCGACGCGCGCGTAGTTCAGCACGGTCGCGCCCTGCTCGAAGGCGGTCGTCGCCAGGTTGATCGCCAGGCGCGCGTCGTCGAACTGGCCGTCGTAGTAGCGCGTGCCGCCCAGCAGGCCCTTCTGCTGGATGGACGGGATCTCCTGCACCACGCGCTCGCGCGACAGGTAGCTGGACTTGCCGAAGCCGTAGCGCCCCGCCAGCAGGTCGTAGACCTTCAGGCCGACGCCGTAGAAGGGCGACTCCCACCAGGAGTAGCTGGGCACGATGAAGGCGACGTCCTCGACCAGGTGCGGCGCGTTGCGCAGCAGCAGGCCGCGCTCCTTCAGCGCCTCCATCACGAGCGAGACGTTGCCCTGCTGGAGGTAGCGCACGCCGCCGTGGACCAGCTTGGTCGAACGGCTCGAGGTGCCCTTGGCGAAGTCGGACTGCTCGAGCAGCACGACGTCGTAGCCGCGCGCCGCCGCGTCGACGGCCGTGCCGAGGCCGGTCGCGCCGCCGCCGACGATCACCAGGTCCCACGGCTCGTCGCCGCGCTCGCGCAGGTCCGAGAGCATGTCGGCGCGGTTCACGGCGCGGCCTCCCAGCCCCGGGAGCGCTCGACCGCGTCCGCCCAGCGCGCGCGCCGCGCGTCGGCCTCGGCCGCTGGCAGCGCGGGCTCGAAGCGCCGGTCCTCCGCCCAGCGCGCCGCGACGTCGTCCAGCGACGCCCACGTGCCGACCGCGAGTCCGGCCAGGTACGCCGCGCCCAGCGCCGTGGTCTCGAGCACGGTCGGGCGCACGACCGGGACCTGCAGCAGGTCGGCCTGCGTCTGCAGCAGCAGGTCGTTCGCCGCCGCGCCGCCGTCGACGCGCAGCTCGGCGATGGGCGCGCCCGCGTCCGCCTGCATCGCGGTCACGAGGTCCGCGACCTGGAAGGCGATGCCCTCGAGCGCCGCCCGCGCCAGGTGCGCGGCGGTCGTGCCGCGCGTCAGCCCGACGATCGTGCCGCGCGCGCGCGGGTCCCAGTGCGGCGCGCCCAGCCCCGCCAGCGCGGGCACGAGCACCACGCCGCCCGCGTCGGGCACGCTGCGCGCCAGGGCCTCGACCTCGCCCGACTCGCGCACGATGCCGAGGCCGTCGCGCAGCCACTGCACGACCGCGCCGCCGACGAACACGCCGCCCTCGAGGGCGTAGGTCGTCTCGCCCGCGCGCTCCCAGGCGACCGTGGTCAGCAGGCGGTGCCGCGAGGGCCGCGCCTCCGCCCCGGTGTTCATCACCAGGAAGCAGCCGGTGCCGTAGGTGTTCTTGGCCATCCCGGGCCGGATGCAGGCCTGCCCCATCGTGGCCGCCTGCTGGTCGCCCGCCCGCGCGGCCAGCGGCGCGCCCGCGGCGGGCAGGTCCGCGGCGACCTCGCCGACGACCTCGGCGGTGGCGCGGACCTCCGGGAGCAGCTCGCGCGGCACGTCCAGCAGCGCGCACAGCTCGTCGTCCCAGGCGCGCCGGCGGATGTCGTAGAGCAGCGTGCGCGCGGCGTTGCTGGGGTCGGTGACGTGCAGCCGCCCGCCGGTCAGGCGGTACGTCAGCCACGTGTCCACGGTGCCGAAGCACAGCTCGCCGGCCCGCGCCCGCGCGCGCGCGCCGGGGACGTGCTCGAGCAGCCAGGCGAGCTTCGTGCCGGAGAAGTAGGGGTCGAGCAGGAGGCCCGTGCGCTCGCGGAAGAGCTCCTCGTGCCCCGCCGCGCGCAGGCGCTCGCAGGCGTCCGCGGTGCGGCGGTCCTGCCACACGATCGCGTTGGCGACGGGCGCGCCGGTCGCGCGGTCCCACAGGACCACGGTCTCGCGCTGGTTGGTGATGCCGACCGCGGCCACGGCGCCGGCGCCGAGCCCCGCCGCGGCCAGCGCCTCGCCCGCCACGTCGCGCTGGGACTCCCAGATCTCCTGCGGATCGTGCTCGACCCAGCCCGGCCGCGGGAAGTGCTGGGTGAACTCGCGCTGCGCGCTGGCGACGGCGTGCCCCTCGCCGTCGAAGACGATCGCGCGCGAGCTGGTGGTCCCCTGATCGAGCGCCAGGACGTGCGTCATGGGCGCCAGTCTAGCGGCGCGGCGCCCGCGTGTCGGCCGGCTCGCCGGCGGACGCGCGGCCCCCTACCAGATCGGCTGGCGGGTGTGGGCCAGGACCGCGCTCCACAGCTCGCCGCCCAGGTCCATGCGGGCCTTGCCGGCGACGACCGCCGGGATCGGGACGTGGAACACCGACCCGAGCCGGTACCCGATCATGAGGTCGGTCTTCCCGGCCATCGCGGCGTGCGCCGCCGCCCGCGCCATGCGGTCGCACAGCACGCGGTCCCAGGCGTTGGCCGGCAGGCTGCGGATCGTGTAGCTGGGGTCGACGTAGCGCACGTTCGCGGCCAGCCCCCGCTCGGCGAGGTGGGCGGCGGCGACCTGCCGCAGGAACGGACCGACGTCGGCGTGCAACGCGTTGCCCGAGGCGTCGGTCCCGGCCCCGCCCGCGTCCAGCAGGTGCTGGCCCGCGCCCTCGGCCACGACCACGAGCGCGTGGCCCTGGTCGCGCACGCGCCGCTCGAGCGCCGCCAGGAAGCCGTCCTCGCCCTCCAGGGGGAAGGCCACCTCCGGCACCAGCACGAAGTCCGCCTCGCCGCTGACCACGGCGGCGCCGGCGGCGATGAAGCCCGCGTCGCGGCCCATCAGCTTCACGATCGAGACGCCGTGCAGCGCCCCGGTCGCCTCGACGTGGGCCCCGCGGATCACCTGCGCGGCGATCTCGAGCGCGGTGGCGTACCCGAAGCTCGGGAACACGTGCAGGATGTCGTTGTCGATCGTCTTCGGGATGCCCACGAGGGCCTTGCGCAGCCCGCGGCGCCGCAGCTCGTCGGCGATCCCGTGCGCGCCGCGCTGCGTCCCGTCGCCGCCGACGGTGAAGAGCACGTCGATCCCCCGCTCCTCGAGGAAGTCCACGACGACGCCGGGCTCCTGCGGCCCGCGCGAGCTGCCCAGGATCGTGCCGCCCTGCTGGTGGATGCGGTCCACGGTGGCGTCGTCCAGCTCGAGCGGCGCCTCGCCGACGCCGGGGTTCAGGCCGCGGTAGCCGTGGCGGATGCCCAGCACGCGCGCGACGCCGTAGTTGTGGCGCAGCTCGTGGTAGGCGGAGCGGATCACGTTGTTGAGCCCGGGCGACAGGCCGCCGCACGTGACGATCGCCGCGGTCGTGCGCGCCGGCTCGAAGAAGATGCGCTCGCGCGGACCCGCCTTCTCGTAGGAGAGCGCGTCGCCCCGGGGCGCGTCGGCCGCCTCCCCGCGCACCTCGACGTCGCACAGCACCCGCGTGCCCTCGTCCACGAAGGCGGCGCGCGCGCGCAGCGGCGAGTCCACGGTGCACGGACCGAGGGTGGTGACCTCGAGATCGGCTCGCGTCGTCATGGGCGCATTCTAGGTCGCGCACCCCCGGCCCGCCTTGACCACTTCCCGGGCGCGCCGGTAGCATCCGCGCCCTCCACCTCGACCCCCTGACCCCAGGCGACGACATGGAAATCCTGCGCGGAAACGCCCTGATCGGACAGTCCGGCGGCCCGACGGCCGTCATCAATCAGAGCCTCGTCGGCGTGGTCGAGCGCGCGCTCGCCGCCGAGCCGATCCAG
>JAUIDW010000101.1 GCA_030428395.1 bacterium
CCGTCCAGCGCGGCTGCGCGTAGCTGCCGATCCGCTCCTCTTCGACGAGGCCCTTGTGCCCGGTGACGACCATGGGGGCGTCGTAGGCGTTGTAGTAGGGCTCGCCGCCGCGCGCGCTGGCGCCCGGGGGCGACGTCCAGCTCGCCGACGCCGCGCCGGCCGCCGTCGCGGACGCCCCCGCGTCCGCCGCGCGCGGCGACGTGCGCATCGCCTCCCTGGACGCCGACCGGATGGAGCTGCGCTCCGGCCCGGTGCGGCTCGTGCTGCTCACCCCGCGCGCGGACCGTCCGCTGCGCGGCGAAGACTCCGACGAACCCTCCCGCGAAGAGGACCTCCGATGACGACGACCCTCCGTACGCTGCTCCCGCTGCTCGCCGCCCTCGCCGCCTGGGCCGGGCCCGCGGGCGCCCAGGAAGACCCCGGCGGACCGCCGAAGCGGGGCGCGCCGCAGGCCGACGACCTCGTGGTCGTCACGTTCACGCCCCAGCGGCTGTCGCGGGACGAGCTGTTCGAGGCCGCCGAGCGCCTGTTCGGCTCGCGCCTGCTGGTCGAGACTCCGGTGGGGCCGTCGCAGTACGACCGCTTCATCCTGCTCGGCGACAGCATCGTCGTGCGCGAGACCCCCGAGAGCGCGCGCGGCATCCTCGAGACGCTCGCGGCGCTCGAGCGCGACGTCGCCGGCGCGGAGGCCCAGCGCGACGCGCGCGGCGACGCGTCCCTGGTGGCCGTCGAGTACACGCCGCGGCACGTCGGCGCCCGGGCGCTGTACGACGCGCTCGGCATCTACCGGCGCGTCGTCGAGCCCGACGACGAGACCCCCTTCGAGAACGTGCAGGTGTTCACGCAGCGCTCGGCGCTGCTGATCCGCGACACGCAGCCGCGGCTGGACGAGATCCTCGGCTTCCTGCAGGAGATCGACACGCCCGCGGCCCAGGTCGTCGTCTCGATCCTGGTCGTGGCCGGGACGCCGCAGGAGACCTCGTCCCCCGAGCTGCCGGCGGACCTCGTCCAGAACCTGGAGGCGCTCGTGCCGGTCGGCGGACTCTCGCTGCTGGCGCGCGGCGTCCTGCAGGGCTCGGTGCGCTCGCCCATGGAGCTCGAGGCCGCCGTCGGCGACCTGCGCTACGAGATCAAGCTGCTCCCCGAGGCGTGGGACGCCGAGCGCGGCGAGCTGACGCTGCAGCGCTGCCGCTTCCAGCTCGACACGCCGCGGTACGTCGCGCTCGAGCAGGAGGACGGCACGGTCGCGCGGTCGCAGCGCGGCAGCGACCGCCAGTCCTTCGAGACGGGCGTCAGCCTGCGCGCCGGCGAGTACACGGTCCTGGGCGCCGTCGGCTCCGAGCCCGTGTTCGTCGTGCTGCGGATGAGCGTGACGGGCCGCTGAAGAAGGCGCTCGCCCGGGGGGCGAGCGAGTCGCGCGGGCCCGCGCCGGCAGCGGCGCGGGCCTCGCGCGTTCAGTCGCCCAGCGGCACGGTCGCGGAGGCGTCGCGCGCCTTCTCGCCGGTCCAGCCGACCGTGACGGGGCCCGCGCCGCGCACGAACCAGCGCACGCGCACCTCGCCGCGGCCGGGGACGCCCGACTCGGACACGATGCGCGCCGGCTCGCGCTCGACCAGCTCGACCCGCTCGGGGCGGAAGCGGTCGGTGCGCACGCCGCCCGCCAGGACCTCGAGGTCGGGGCCGGCGATCGTGAAGGCGTCGGGGCGGCCGACCCGCTTCTCCGCGGCGCGCGCCGTGCGGGTCGGGATGAGACGGTCGTTGCGGAAGACGGCGTCGACGGCCCAGAGGCCGGCGCCCAGGTCCTCGACCGTGACGGAGTCCACCCGCACCGCGGGCATCTCGGCCGCGTGCTTCAGCGCGAAGAGCGCGTTGCGGTGCAGCATCTCCTCGATCAGGAAGCTCGGCGGGACGCGGCCGACGTCCTTGCGGAAGCCGCCGATCTCGATCGGGCCGTACAGCGGGTGCTCGTAGGGGTGCCAGTCGACGAAGCCCGCGCCCATCAGCAGGTTGTCGTCGAAGAAGTGGCGGTCGGCCGACCCGGAGCGGCGCGACGAATCGGACTCGTCGGGGAAGAGGCGCGAGTTCGTCCACAGCTCGTTGGTGAACGACACGATGCCCAGGCCCTCGTAGGTCCACGTCACGAAGCCGCCGTACACGGTGTACAGGTCCTTCCAGATCACCATGTAGCGGTAGAACGGCAGCATGCGCTCACCGTCCTGGCCGATGGAGTCGTACACCCGCACGTCGGCGCGCGGGTAGTCGCCGAAGTCCTTCGCGCCCGGCCCGCGCAGGATCATGCCGCCCGCGTTGTGGAAGGACTGCACGCCGGCGATGTTGGGGTGGTCCAGGATGAAGCTCGCGATCGCGCGCGTCTCCGGCCAGTACAGCGGGTAGGGGCCGGCGCCGTACTGGACGTGGCCGGCGCGCCACAGCGAGGGCCAGGCGCGGTTCATGTCGTACCCGCCGACGCCGTCCTCGTTCACGCGGCCGTCGCCGTCGTCGTCGAGGCCCTCCGAGCCCAGCAGGATCCAGTCCCCGCGGATCCCGCGGTCGTTCGCGGGCACGCGCTCGAGGATGCGCGGGTCGTCCGCGCTGATCCGGTGCGTGCCCTCGCCGGGGACGTACTTGCGCATCTGGACGATGCTGCCGTCGCCGTCGAGGTCGTTGGCCTCGTCCTCGTCGACCAGGCCGTCGCGGTCGGAGTCCCAGGGGTGCCGCCCGGTGCGCGAGGAGTGCGGGCTGTGCCCGTCGCGGAACCAGCTCGCGCGGCCGTCGGGGTTCACCATCGGCAGCAGGTAGAACGCGCTGCCGTCGACCAGCGCGCGCACGCGCTCGTTCGAGTCGCGGTTCTCGAGCAGGTACCAGGCCGCGTACACGACGGCCTCGCCGCCCTGCACCTCGTTGCCGTGGACGTTGCCGTCGATCCACATCGCGGGCTTCGTCTCCGGCGCGCCGGTCGCCGGGTCGTTGAGGGTGTAGACGCGCAGGTCGCGGCCCTCGCTGCTCTGGCCGATGACCTCGAAGGACAGCAGGTCCGGCCAGCGCGCGGCCAGGCGGTCGAGCAGCCCGTAGACCTCGTCCCAGTCGTAGAGGCGGTTCCAGGCGATCTCGACCTGCGGAGCGCGGCCGGCGGCGGTGCCGGCGAAGCCGGTGGGGGCCTCGGCCTGCGGCGCGGCGGCGAGCAGGGGGGCGGCGAGCAGCAGGGCGATCATCGCTGGACCTCCGGGGTCGCGGCGGCGCGGCCGGCGCCGTCGGTGTCGAGCTGGACGGACAGTCCGGCGGGGTCGTTCGTGCGGACGAGCCAGCGCTCGACGCGCCGGGCGCCGGCGCCGTCGAGCGCGTCGACCAGCACCTGCGGGCGGCCCGCCAGCAGCGCGTCGCCGTCGGCCAGCTGCAGGCGCAGGCGCGCCGGCCGGACGGTGCGGGCGCGCAGCCCGGCTGCGGTCGCGAGCGGCAGCAGGGCGTCGTTGGTCACCGCGACCTCGACCTCCCACACGTCCTCGCCCAGGGCGCGGGCCGTGCATTCGGCGAGCGCCAGGCGCGGCAGCATGCCGCCGAGGGCCACCACGAAGGCCAGCTGCTCGTCGGCGATCGCGTCCCAGCGGTCGCGCGGCGGCTCGGTCCGCGCGTAGGGCGCGAACCCGCCGACCTCGACCGGGCCGAGCTCGGGGTGCTCGAACGGCGTCCAGGGCACGAAGCGCCAGGCCTCGTCCTCGCCCGCGCCGTCGATCCAGATCAGGCGCTTCGCGTCGTCGGACGGCTCGGCGTCGGGCTTCTTCTTCGCGCGGGCCTCCGCGGGCTCCCCGGCGGCGCCGTCGTCGCCTTCCGCCCCAGGCTCCCCGGGTTCCTCGGGCTCCTCCGGCGCGGGCGGCTTCGCGTCCAGCGGCACGTCCCACAGGACGGCCGCGAGCGAGGGCAGGCCGCGCTCCTGGTAGATCCAGCGCTGGAAGCTGCCGGCGTCCTGCCCGGAGCCCTTGGCGCCCTCCGGGACGAGCTCGCGGTAGCGGCGCGCGACCTCCGCCAGGCGCGGGGCGTCGGCCTTCATCACGCCCGGCCACGGGATCTCGCGGCCGTCCTCCTTCGACGCCGCCCTGGGGGGCTCGACCAGCGAGTCGAGCTCGCCCCAGGTCAGCACGGCGGCGATCTCGGGGTGCGCGAGGACGTGGTCCATCAGCGCCCGCGCCGCGGGCTCGCCGCCGGGGAAGGCGCCGGCGGAGGCGTCGTGCTCGCGCCAGCCCGCGGGGAAGTTGCGGTTGACGACGGCGTCCGCGGCGGGGTCCTCGGAGGCCTCCTCGTCGCCGTCGGCGTCGCGGCCCTCGACCACGAGCTTCCACCGCCCGGGCTGCCCCTTCGCGGCGTCGGCCTCGACCGTGGCGCGCGGGTCGGCGGGGTCGGCCGTCCACGTGCCCTCGGGGTCGGGCACGCGCATGTGCGTGATGCGCCCGTCGCCGTCCACGTCGGCGGGGCCGTCCTCGCCCTCCCGGCCGTCGCGGTCGGTGTCGACGCCGGCGCCGGTGGCGACCGCCTCGCGCAGCGGCGCGGCGAAGCGCGCCTCGGCGGCGTCGGGATTGGCGCGGGGCACGAGGAGCACGGCGGTCGTGGCGAGCAGCTCGGCGACGCCCTCGTCCGCGTCCGCGGCGAGTCGCTCGGCCAGGCGCAGCGCGACCCCGCTCGAGAAGACCTGCGGGCCGTCGAGGTTGGCGACGACGAGCAGCGCCGGGCGGCCGTCGCCGGCGTCGCCGCTGGCGATCCGCAGCGCGTGGATTGCGCGGCCGCCGCGCGAGCGGCCGATCTCCTCGAGCTCGACGGTGTCGTGCTCGCGCGCGAGGCGCTGCAGGCGTTGGGTGAGGGCGCCGTGGTCGAGCAGCTCGACCGCGGGGTCCTGGGCCGCGGGGAGGGCGGCCAGGAGCAGGCTGGCGAGGATCGGCATGGGGGTCTCCCGGGGGTGCGGCGGGCCACGGTAGCGGATCGCCCGGCGGGGCCCCAGCGCGCCGCCGGCGCGCGCGCGTTTCGGCTGTGTAGGCGCCGCGTCAGGCGGGTGCGGGCGGGGCGGAGTCGTCCACGAAGGCCAGCAGCTCGTCCCCGCGGGCCTCGGCGTCGCGCTCGCCGAGCTCGATCAGGTAGCGCGTGTAGCCGGGCTCGAACAGCAGCATGGAGAGCCAGTCGGGGCTCTTCGTCTCGCGCGTGCCCAGGCCGCGCGTCAGGAAGCGCAGGAAGCCGGGCAGGCGCAGCTCGAAGCGGCCGGCGAGCTTGCCGAGGTCCTCGGAGGGGCGCAGCACCAGCAGGTCCACGGGGCGCAGGCCCTCGCGGTCGCCGGGCGGCAGCGTGTCGATCAGGTCGTTGATGCGCTGCAGGTTCCTGGCGTCGAAGTCGAGCATGTCGAGGAAGATCGCGTTCATCAGCACGCCCGCCACCTGCGCCGGCGGCGGGTAGCCGGCGATCTGCTCCTCGTCGCTCTCCTCGCGGCTGCGCGCGTAGCGCGTCGACACCGCCAGCAGCCGGTCGGCGCCCATCTGCAGCGCGGGCGAGAGCGGCGCGGTCAGGCGGATGCCGCCGTCGCCGTGCCAGTGGTCGCCGACGCGGACCGCCGGGAACGCGAACGGCAGCGCCGCGGAGGCCAGCACGTGGGCGACGCGCAGCTCCTGGGGGACGCCGAGGCGGTGGGGGCGCTCCCAGTGGATCGGCTCGCGCGACTGCACCCAGGTGATCGACTGCCCGGTCGTGAAGTCGGTGGTGGTGATGCCGACCGCGTCGAGGCGTCCGGCGGCGAGGTTCTCGGCCACGCCGCGCAGGACGCCCTCGGGCTCGTCGCCCGCGAGCGTGCGGGCGAGACGGTCGCGCAGGGGACTCGTGTCCATCAGCCCGCGGGCCGCGAAACCGAGGTGGTGCCCGCCGGAGACCAGGCGCAGGGCCCACTTGAACATCGCGGGGACGAGCGCGGCAGCGTCGCTGCGCACGACGTCCTCGATCTCGAGCTCGGTCCAGGAGCGCTCCATGTCCGCCACGGCGGCCGCGAACGAGCCGGGGTTCGCCGCGAGCTGGGCCGCGTTGATGGCGCCGGCGGACACGCCGGTGACGATCGGGACGCGCAGGTCGGGCCGGTGGCGCGCGAGGAAGCGCAGCAGGCCGATCTGGTACGCGCCGCGCGCGCCGCCACCGCCCAGGACCAGGGCCAGCCGCCCCGCGGACCGCGCGCCGTCGCTCACCGGGCCGCGGCCCTCTGCAGCGAGACGTGGCGGTCGGTGTCGACGACGAGCTCCGCCGAGGCCAGCCCGCAGGCGTCGGCGCACGCGCGCAGCTCGTCGGGCGTCAGCGCCGCGTGCAGGCTGGCGCGGAAGAGCTCGCGCTGGACGTCGTTCTGGCCGGCGCAGTGCAGGTCCACCAGCTCGAGCGCCCGCTGCGGCGTCGGCGGGCGGAACAGGTCGCGCACCAGCAACGCCCCGCCGGGCGCGAGCACGCGGGCGACCTCGCGCAGCATGTCGGCGGGCTCGGGGACGTGGTGCAGGATCGTGTTGGAGAGCACCGCGTCGAAGCAGCCGTCGGCGAACGGCAGCCGCTTGGCGTCGCCGCGCACCAGGCCGATGCGCGCGGCGTGCGGCGAGGCGGCGCGGTGGCGCCGGGCGTGGTCCAGCATCGTCCGCGCGGCGTCGAGCGCGACCACGCGGATCCCCGGCACCCGCTCGCAGAGCAGCACCGGGATGTGGCCCGGCCCCGTTCCGAGGTCCAGCACGCGCCCGCGCGGCCCGAGCGACGCCGCGCGCTCGACGAAGGCCGCGTTGGGCCCCGCGTGGTCCATGGACTCGTACTCGTCCGCCTCCTGGCGGGTGTCCATGTACTCGGGCTCGAGCGTGCGCTCCACGGCCGGGGATTCTACCCGGGGGCGTCGCGTCAGATCGTGAAGTACTTGGCGCTCGGGTGGTGGCAGACGAGCGCGGAGGTCGACTGCTCGGGCCAGAGCTGGTGCTCGTCGGACATGCGGATGCCGATCGCATCGGCCTTCAGCAGGTCGAGCAGGATCTCCTGGTCCTCGAGGCGCGGGCAGGCCGGGTAGCCGAACGAGTAGCGGCTGCCGCGGTAGCCCTGCTTGAAGATCTCGCGCATCTCGCGGGCGTCGTCGCCGGCGATGCCCAGCTCGCCGCGGATCTGGCGGTGGACGTACTCGGCCACGCCCTCGGCGGCCTCGACGGACAGGCCGTGCAGGTGCAGGTAGTCCTTGTAGCGGTCGGCCTCGAACCACTCGCGCGCGGTGTCCGAGGCCTGCTGGCCGACGGTGACGACCTGCAGGGCGATCACGTCGGGGCGGCCGTCGCGGACGTGGAAGAAGTCGGAGATGCAGAGGCCCTGCTTGCCGCGCTGGCGCGGGAAGGAGAAGCGCGCGACCTCGCGGCCCTCGTCCTCGGGATGCAGCAGCACGACGGTGTCGCCCTCGGGCACGCAGCGCCAGAAGCCGTACGCGGCGCGGGGCTCCAGGATGGCCTCGCGCGCGCACTGCCGGGCCAGCTCGAAGTACAGCGGGCGCACCTCGTCGTCGATCAGGCGGCGGTACTCGGCCGTGGACCTGCCCTTGCGGCGGTAGCCCCACTGGAACTGGAAGAGCGTGACCTCGTTGACGTAGGGCAGCACGCTCTGCAGCTCGATGCGCTCGATCGTGCGGGCGCCCAGGAAGGGCGGCTCGGGGTAGGCGATGTCGCGCGGGATGTCCACGCGGGCGACGGGCGTCGCGGAGACCTCGGGCTCGGGGCGGCCGGTGACGGCGCCCTCGCGGCCGACGGCCTCCGCGGCGGCGGCGACGGACGCGCCGACCGCGACGTGCGCGGCCTTCGCCGCGCGGGCCTCCTCGAGCGCGGCGGCGGCGCGGCGCTTCGCCTCGACCTTCGCCGCGGACTCCTCGGCGGCGGGCGCGGGCTTGCCGGCGACGCCGGTGGCGATGGCCTCCATCTGCTCGAGGCCCTCGAAGGCGTCCTTGGCGTAGAACAGCGGCCCGGCGTAGACCTTGCGCAGGTCGTGCTCGACGTAGCGGCGCGTCAGCGCGGCGCCTCCCAGGATGACCGGCACGTCGACGTGGCGGCGGTTCATCTCCTCGAGGTTCTCGCGCATGATGACGGTGCTCTTCACCAGCAGGCCGCTCATGCCGATCGCGTGGGGCTCGTGCTCCTTGGTCACCTCGAGGATGTGCTGGATCGGCTGCTTGATGCCCAGGTTGAAGACCGTGTAGCCGTTGTTCGACAGGATGATGTCGACGAGGTTCTTGCCGATGTCGTGGACGTCCCCGCGGACCGTCGCCAGCACGATCTTGCCGCGCGAGTCGCCCTCGACGCGGTCCATGTGCGGCTCGAGGTGGCGCACGGCGGCCTTCATCGTCTCCGCCGACTGCAGCACGAAGGGCAGCTGCATGTCACCGCTGCCGAACAGCTCGCCGACGACGGCCATGCCCGCGAGGAGCTCGGTGTTGATGATCGAGAGCGGCGGCTTCTCCTGCATGGCCCGGTCGAGGTCCTCCTCGAGCCCCTGCTTCTCGCCCTCGACGATGCGCCACTCGAGGCGCTTCCAGAGGTCCTCGGGGACCTCGCGCTCCTTCCGGGCTTCGAGGCTCTTGCCCTCGAACAGCTGGAGGAAGCGCTGCAGCGGGTCGTAGCCCTCGCGGCGGCGGTCGAAGATCAGGTCCTCGGCCACCTGGCGCGCCTCGTCGTCGATGCGGTGCAGCGGCTCGATGCGCGCCGAGTGCAGGATCGCCGCCGTCAGCCCGGCCTCCTGCGCGTGGTGCAGGTACACGGAGTTCAGCACGTGCCGCGCGGCCGGGTTCAGGCCGAACGAGATGTTCGAGAGGCCCAGCAGCGTGCCGACGCCCGGCAGCTCCTCGCGCACGCGGCGGATGCCCTCGAGCGTCTCGAGGCCCAGCCTGCGGTCGTCCTCGTTGCCCGTGCAGATCGTGAACGTCAGCACGTCGAACAGCAGGTCCTCCGGCCGCATGCCCCAGTCGTCGACGCAGATCGAGTAGAGGCGCTTGGCGATGCGCAGCTTGTCGTCCGCGGTCTTCGCCATGCCGTCCTCGTCGATCGTGAGGCAGACGACGGCCGAGCCGTGCTCCCTGGCCAGCGGCAGGACCCGCTCGCAGCGCTCGAGGCCGTCCTCGAGGTTGATCGAGTTGATGATCGAGCGCCCGCCGCAGAGCTTCAGGGCCTCCTCGAGCACCGGGGCCTCGGTGCTGTCGATCATCAGCGGGACCGGCACCTCGGTGCGGTAGCGCCGGACGACGCCGGTCATGTCGGCGACCTCGTCGCGGCCGACGTAGGCCGTGCAGACGTCGAGCACGTGGCTGCCGTCGCGGACCTGCTCGCGGCCCATCTCGACCATGCCGTCGAGGCTGCCCTCCAGCAGGTGCTCGCGGAACTTCTTGCTGCCGTTCGAGTTCGACCGTTCGCCGACCAGCAGGACGGTGTTCTCCTGCACCAGGTTGACGGCGCTGTAGATGCTCGTGACCTGCGGCGCGAAACTCGGCGTGCGCGGCTTCGGCTTCAGGCTGGCGACGGCCTTGACGACCTCCGCCAGGTGCTCGGGCGTCGTGCCGCAGCAGCCGCCGACCAGGTTGACGCCGTCCTCCTCGACGAAGCGGCGCAGCCAGTCCGCCAGCTCCTCGGGAGTCAGCGGGTAGTGCGGGTGGCCGTCCACGAGCTGCGGCAGGCCGGCGTTGGGGAACACGCCGATGGCGCGCCGGCAGGTCTGGCCGAGCAGGCGCACGTGCTCGCCCATCTCGCGCGGGCCCGTGGCGCAGTTCAGCGAGACCAGGTCGATGGGGTAGGGGTCGAGCAGCGCGATGGCGGCGGCCATCTCGGTGCCGACGAGCATCGTGCCGGTGACCTCCATGGTCACGCTGACGAACACCGCGGTGTCGAGGCCGCGCTCGTCCTTCACCTGCTGCACGCCGGCCAGCGCCGCCTTGACCTGCAGGGGGTCCTGGCACGTCTCGATCTGGAACGCGTCCACGCCGCCGTCGGCGAGGCCCTGGGCCTGCTCGTAGTACGACGCCTTCAGCTCGTCGTAGCCGACGTGGCCGAGGGTGGGCAGCTTCGTGCCGGGGCCCATCGAGCCCAGGACGAAGCGCGGGCGCTCGGGGGTCTCGTACCTGTCGCAGGCCTCGCGGGCCAGGCGCGCCGCCTTGGCGTTCAGCTCGCGCGTGCGGTCCTCCAGGCCGAACTCGGCCAGCGTCAGGGCCGAGCCGCCGAACGTGTCGGTCTCGACGGCGTCGCACCCGACCTCCAGGAACGACTCGTGGATCCCGCGGATCACGTCGGGGACCGTGTCCACGAGGATCTCGCAGCAGTTCTCGAGGCCGAGGAAGTCGCGTTCGAGCTGCAGGTCGGCGGCGTGGATCGACGTGCCCATGGCTCCGTCGATGACGAGGACCCTGTCCTTCAGGGCCTGGCGGATGTCACGCGTCATGCTGTCGATCAGGTCGGTCGGACGCCCGTCGCGACGAGCGTCATGAAGTGGGGGGGCTGGGGGTCGCGGGCCGCGCGGGCCACGGTGGTCGTCTCGAACCCGGCGCGCTCGAGCAGGCTCGCGAGCTCGGCCTCGGTGAAGCCGAGGTGGACGTGCTCGAGCTTCTCGCGGACCCACTCCTCGGTGTGGGCGAGCAGGTCCAGCACGAGCACGCGGCCGCCGGGCGCGAGCACGCGCCGCGCCTCGCGCAGGGCCTTCAGCGGCTCGCGCGCGTGGTGCAGGGCCTGGCTCAGCACGACGACGTCGTGCGAGGCGTCGGGCAGCGGGAGCGCCTCGATGTCGCCCTCGACGGTCTCGACGTTCGCGATGCCCTTCTTCTTCGCGCGGGCCTCGAGCTGCGCGAGCATCTCGGGCGACAGGTCGACCGCGGTCACGACCTCGGCCACCTCCGAGAGCATCAGCGTCAGGAGCCCGTCGCCGATCCCGAGGTCGGCGTAGCGGCCGCGCGGCGCGAGCTGCAGCAGGGCGCGGGCGAGCCCCTCCCAGGTGCGGCCCGGCAGGAGCTGCTCGCCGAAGCTCGCGGCGACGCGGTCGAAGTAGGCGCGCTTCTCCACGCGCCGGCGCTCCCGCAGGGACTCGAGCCCGGCGACGTCCCGGGCGAACTCGGGCGTCGAGCGGTTCTCCTGCAGCACCTGGTCCCACAGGGCCGTCCCCGGCCCCGGGAGCAGGCTGTAGAGCGCCCTGCGGCCCTCGCGGCGGTCCACCACCAGCCCGACCTCCTTCAGGAGGGTCAGGTGGGTGGAGACCCGGCTCTGCCCCATGTTGAGGATCTCCATGAGGTCGGTGCCGGAGAGCTCCTCCTGGGCCAGGAGGTTCAGGATCCGGAGGCGGGTCTCGTCCGCCAGGGCCTTCAGCAGCCGCGAGGTTCCAACCAGACCGATCATGAAATCAAGATGCTTTGATTCGTCCGGGGCGGCAAGTCCAGCACCTAGAATCGAGCCGGACCCGCCGCCGTCCGAACCCGAGGAGATCGAATCGTGACGCCGTCCATCCACCGACCGTCCGCCCGGGGCCTGCGCGGCCCGGACCTGCCGCCCGTCCTCTCCGAGACCGCCTGGCGGGATCGCCGCCGGGTCCTGAAGCTCCTGGGGCTCGGCGGGGGCCTCCTGGCGGCCGGGCCCGCCGCCGCCTGGGCCGGCGACCGCTGCGACCCGGGCCAGGCCACCTACCCCGCCTCGGAGCGCTGGGTCCCGGCCTGGCCGCCGGCGGGGGGGAAGGAGCTCTACCCGGCGACCCGCAACCCCACCTGGAAGCAGGCCGACCGCGCGCTCACCCCCGAGGACGCGGCGGCGCAGAAGAACAACTTCTACGAGTTCCTCCCGGGCCGCGCCGGGCCCGTCCACCGCTACGTGGGCGACTTCGAGCCCGACCCCTGGAAGGTCGAGATCGCGGGCCTGGTCGAGGAGGAGCGCGCCGTCGACGTGGACGAGATCGCCCGCATCGCGCCGCTCGAGGAGCGCGTCTACCGCTTCCGCTGCGTCGAGCGCTGGTCGATGGTCGTGCCCTGGACGGGCCTGCCGATGGCGGCCTTCGTGAAGTGGTGCCGGCCCACGTCCGAGGCCCGCTACGTCAAGTTCACCTCCTTCCTGCGCCCCGAGCAGGCGCCCGGCCAGCGCCGCGGCGGCAGCTACCCCTGGCCCTACTACGAGGGCCTGCGCCTGGACGAGGCGACCCACCCGCTGACCCTGCTGGTCACGGGCATCTTCGGGCACGGGCTGCCCGCCCAGCACGGCGCTCCCGTGCGCGTGGTCGTGCCCTGGAAGTACGGCTACAAGTCCGCCAAGAGCTTCGTCCGCGTGGAGTTCACCCGGGACGAGCCGGGCACCTTCTGGAGCGACCTGCAGCCGCTCGAGTACCCGTTCCTCTCCAACGTCGAGCCCGACGTGCCGCACCCGCGCTGGTCCCAGGCGACCGAGACCGACATCGGCACCGGCGACCGCTTCCCGACGCGGCCCTACAACGGGTACGCGGACGAGGTCGCCAAGCTCTACGCCGGGTAGCCGTCCCCGTCCCCGGCGGCGCGTCGGGGCGAGCCCGGCGCGCCGTCGCCCAGGCGGACGTCCAGGGCGCCCCCCTTGGCCACCACCGCGTGGCCCCGGACGCCCAGGGCGCGGGCCTCGGGACCCCGCAGCCACTCCTCCACCTGCGGGCGCAGGACGGGCTGCTGTCGAAGATTTCCCCAGCCCCGGCCGGTCACCAGGCGCAGGGCCGCCTCCCCGCGGACGCGGGCGGTGTGCAGCTCCTGGGCCACGCGCCGCAGGGCCCGCTCGGGCGGAAGTCCGTGCAGATCGACGGTGCGAGGGGGGTCGGAAGGGGCTCTGCGGGGCTTCAAAGGGCTTTTTCAGGCCTTAAACGCGAGGTCGGGGCCAGCCCCCGTAC
This sequence comes from bacterium, assembly GCA_030428395.1. Taxonomy (GTDB): domain Bacteria; phylum Planctomycetota; class UBA1135; order UBA1135; genus JAUIDW01. The sequence continues at coordinate 12,880 of JAUIDW010000101.1, forward strand.
GGTACCTTCTCGATATCCCGCCAGGGACACCGGAGCCGGGACCCGCCAGCTCTGCGGCCACCGAGGCCACCCGTCCGGATCCCTCGAGAGACTCCCTCTACTCCAAGGACGACTCCATGAAACAGCTCTTCGTCGGTCTGGCCCTGGTCGGCCTGTCGCTCGCCGGCAGCGCCGAAGGTCAGAAGTGTGCGACCCAGAAGGCCTGCACCTCCAAGGCGCAGCCCGTCGCTCAGAAGGACTGCGGCGCCAAGAAGCAAGCGGCGACGCCGGTCGCGAACACCGAGAAGAAGATCTGCCCCGTCACGGGCAAGGTCTACGAGGCCACGCCCGCCGCGAACAAGGCCTGCGACAAGGCCGCGAAGACCGAGTGCGCCAGCAAGGCCGCCCCGGTGGCGAACGCCGCGACGTGCGACAAGGCCGCGAAGGCCGAGTGCGCGAGCAAGGCCACGGCCGTCGCGAACGAGAAGGGCGCCTGCTCGAGCAAGGCCGCCCCGGTGGCGAACGCCGCGACGTGCGACAAGGCCGCGAAGGCCGAGTGCGCCAGCAAGGCCGCTCCGGTCGCCAACGCCGCGAAGACCTGCGACAAGGCCGCCAAGGCCGAGTGCGCGAGCAAGGCCGCCCCGGTCGCGAACGCCGCGACCTGCGACAAGGCCGCGAAGGCCGAGTGCGCCAGCAAGGCCGCTCCGGTCGCGAACGCCGCGAAGACCTGCGACAAGGCCGCCAAGGCCGAGTGCGCGAGCAAGGCCGCCCCGGTGGCGAACGCCGCGACGTGCGACAAGGCCGCGAAGGCCGAGTGCGCCAGCAAGGCCGCCCCGGTGGCCAACGCCGCGAAGACCTGCGACAGCGCCGCGAAGGCGGAGTGCGCGAGCAAGGCCGCCCCGGTGGCCAGCGCCGCGAAGACCTGCGACAAGGCCGCGAAGGCCGAGTGCGCGAGCAAGGCCGCTCCGGTCGCGAACGCCTCGGGCTGCTGCGCCAGCAAGGCCGCGGCCCCGGCCGCGAACGCCGCGAAGTCCGAGTGCAGCAGCAAGGCCGCCCCGGTGGCCAACGCCGCGAAGACCTGCGACAAGGCCGCGAAGACCGAGTGCTCGACGAAGGCCGCCCCCGTTGCGAACGGCGCGAACGGCGCGAACAGCGCGAAGTCCGCGGACTGCTCGCTGAAGAAGGACGGCTCGGCCTGCCCGACGAAGGGCGCCGCCAAGCCGGTCGCGAACAAGACCGAGAGCTGCAGCTCCGCCGAGAAGAAGGCCTGCAGCAGCAAGACCAAGATCGACGGCTGAGAAGCTCGTCCCTGTGCGGATAGGAGGGGCGGGCCGCCTGCGGGCGGCTCGCCCCTCTTCCGTTGGCCAGGACCCGACCGCCGCCGCGCGGCGCGCCGCGCACGGGACCCGCGGGGCCGGGGAGCGGGCCGCCGGGCACGCCGAGGGCCAGGGGTTTGACAGGGTCCGGGGGCCGGGAGTCCAATCTCGCCCCCGATGCGACGCCCGACCCACTCCCACGCCCTCCGCTCGGCCTGGGTCCTCGCGCTCTTCGTGGCGGGCTACCTGCTGGGCCAGCTGCACCTCGCCAGCGAGCGCCACGTGGTGTGCGCCGACCACGGCGAGGTCACCCACGAGTCGGACCGGGGCCACGCCGCCGCTGCTTCCTGCGCGCCGGCACCCGCGCCGTTCGCGGCGAGCGAGGACGGTGAGGAAGCGGGCGAGGCGGAGCTCGTGCCCGGCCGGGTGGCCGAGGCCGAGCACCACCACTGCCCCCTGGCGTCCTTCCACCGCGAGGACCTCGCGCCGTTCGAGTCCCTGCGGTCCCCGCCCCACGCCGCCTCGCAGGCCGTGGGCGTGCCCGTGTGCGTGGCCGTCGTGCGCCACGAGGCGAAGCGTTTCCGTCTGGCGCCGAAGCAGTCGCCACCCGCCTGAGGGGGAGCCGGCCAGGGCCGGCCCCACGTTCCTCGCTCCCCGTGCCCCACCCCCGCGGCTCCGCCGTGCGCGTCGGGAGCTCCGCCCGCGGTCGCCCCTCCGAGGCCGCTCCTCCGTGCCCGGGCCGCACGCACGCTTCCCCTCACGCCACGACAGCCATCTCCTGCCATGAACACCCGACGGACTCTCCTCTGCGGCCTCGCCCTGGCCGCCACCCACGAACTCGCCGCCGCCCAGCAGGCCGGCATCAGCAGCCCCGGGATGCCCCGGCGGAGCTCCTTCAGCCAGATGGCCCAGGACTCCAAGTTCGCCAACAACTTCAACCCCGCCATCGGCGCCGTGCTCGACACGCTCGCCGACTACGTCGAGTCGGACGTCGAGGAGGACGGGCTCGACCTGACGCTCCGCAGCTTCGAGCTGACCGCCGCCGCCTTCGTGGACCCGCGCGCGTGGGTGTACGCCGTGATCGTGAGCACGGAGGAGGAGATCGAGCTCGAGGAGGCCGCCGGGACCTACGTCGGCTTCGAGGGCAACTCGACGCTGAAGGCCGGGCTCTTCTTCGTGGACTTCGGCAAGCAGATGCAGCTCCACGAGCACGACCTGCGCACGTTCGACCGCCCGCTGCCGCTGCGCGCGTACCTCGGCGACGAGCTCGCCGGGACCGGCCTGCAGTACGACAACTGGTTCTCCGCCGGGGACAAGACGCTCGTGCGCTACTCCGTCGGCGGCTTCGCGTCGCTGGTCCGCGAGGACCTGGAGGACGACTCCGGGACCCTGGCCGCGCCATTCGACGACGACCGCAAGCAGATCGACGAGCTGGGCTTCACCGGCCGCATCACCGCCGTGCGCGACGTCGGAGACACCGGGCAGCTGCAGGTCGGCACGTCGGCCCGCTTCCTGCCGGAGTACGGCTTCGAGTACGAGCCCAGCGGCGACATGGTGGACGGGCTGTCGAACACCGTCGTCGGGATCGACGCCACGTACGCCTGGACGAACGACGAGGCCACGCGCAGGTGGACGGTCGGGACGGAGGTCCTGGCGTCGTTCGGCGACATCGGCGCCGAGGTGATCGACCCGGGCACGCCGGGCAACCCGGCGGACGACACCGTCTCGCCGATCGACGACGACGTCCTGGGGTTCTTCGTCTTCGCGGACTACGCCTGGAATCTGCAGAACAGCGTCACGGCGCAGGTCTCCCACGCGGAGCTGCCGGAGGCCGGGCTGCCGGAGGTCACCGAGGTGGAGCTGTACTGGAACCGGTTCTTCTCCGACTTCCACCGGCTGCGCGCCGGCGTGACCTACACGGACCTCGAGGCCGGCGACGACGCCGTCCGCGTCGGCATCCAGTACACGCTGTGGCTCGGACCCCACTCGCACGGGGCCAACTGGTAGGGAACGAGATGAACGAGATCTCACGAAGGAACCTGGTCCGCCGCG
>JAUIDW010000486.1 GCA_030428395.1 bacterium
GTCGGCGCCGGATCGGCTCCCGGAGGGACCTACCGGCTGGCGGGCGGCCAGACCTTGCGGATCTCGGCCACCGGGATGATGTAGCCGATCGCCGACGAGCCGGCGCGCTCGTCCACCGTCTGCATCCCCACGACGACGCCGCGCACGCGGCCCTCGCCGTCGATCAGCGGCCCCCCGCTGGCCCCGGGGTGCACGGCCGCGTCGACCTGCAGGTACGAGTCGACGCTGCGGCTGACGATGCCCTTGAAGGTGGAGGCGATCACGCGGTCGCCGTCGTGCAGCACGCGCTTGCCGAGGGGGAAGCCCATCAGGAAGACCTCGCTGCCGCTGGGCGGCGGGTCCAGGTCGACGTCGAACGCGCTGACCGCGGGCATGCCCTCGAACGGCTCGATCCGCAGCAGCGCGAGGTCCTCGCGGTCGTCGTTGCGCCACTGCACCAGGCGCGCGGGATGACGGTCGTCGCGCCCGGAGAAGACGACGAACAGCTCGACCTCGGGCTCGAGGTCCAGCCCGTCGAACGACTCGAGCTCGTCGTCCCCGCTCTTCTTGTGGACGACGTGGGCGTTCGTGATGATCCAGCCGTCGGGCGAGATGCAGAAGCCCGAGCCCGTCGCCTCGACGACCAGCGGGTCGCCCTCGCCGGACAGGTTCAGGCTGATGCCCCCGGCGTCCTCGTCGACGTGCAGGATGCGGCCGGTCGTCCGCTCGCGGTACAGCTTGTTGGCCTCGATCAGCACGACGCTCTCGACCGCGCCCGCGACGTTGGCGAGCTTCGCGCTCTCCAGGTTCAGCGGGTCGTAGAGCGCCAGCGTCTCGCTCGTCTCCTCGAGCCGCGAGCGCAGGTCGTCGATCTCGGCCTCGGCCGCGACCTCGTCGGCCTCGAGCCGGCGCAGGCTGGTCTCGAGCGCGGCGCGCTCGAGCTCGAGCGCGCGCTTGTCGGCGTCCCACTGGGCCGTGGCGACGGCCAGCTGCTCGCGCTGGGTCTCCCAGGCGGAGTGCAGCCCCGTGCTCAGCTCGTTCACGGCGTGCAGCCGCTCGTCGAGCGCCGCCGCGCGCCGCGCGAGGCTGGTGACCGCGCGCTCGCTGCGGTCGTCCACCTGGCGCAGCCCGACCACGCCCGCCCCGGCGAGGATCACGGCCATCGCGCCGGCGGCGAGCACCGTACGGCGGCCGCGGCGCTGGATCAGCTGCTGGACGCCGCTCTCCCCGGGGATGCCGAGCTCGTCGCGCACGAGGCGCACGGTGTCGGGGCCGATCGACCGCTTCTTCTCGACCGTCGGCCGCGGCATGAGCACGGTCTCGCCCATCCGCGCGGCGGAGAGCGCGACGAACCGCGGCCCGCCGCGCGACAGCTCGAAGGCCGTGCCGTTGTCGAGCTCGCGCGAGTGGACCTCCGCCCCTGCGATCAGCGTCCCGTTGGTCGAGCCCAGGTCCTCGAGGATCAGCCGTCCGTCCTCGACCCGCAGGCGCGCGTGGTGCGAGGACACGCCCGGGTAGCGCTCCTCGGCCAGCACGATCCCGTTGTCGGGCGCGCGGCCGAAGGTCAGCCCCTCGGGGCCGACCTCGATCGAGGTCGGGAGGTCGGGAACCTGCAGCGGGGTGACCCGCCAGCGGATGTCGTCCAGGGGGCTCGAGCTCATGGGGGGCCTCGCGAGGGCTCGCCGGACGGAGAGCGTCCGGATCGAGGTCCCATCGGCCACGCGGAGCACGCAGCTGAAGCGGACACCGACGCGCCCGCTGGGGGCGCCTGACCTGACTGGGTTCCGTGTGGAGCCAGGTCCCCGTTCTCGCTAGATCCCCTGCAACCGACCGCGCTTGGAGCAGTCACCTCCCGGCCGAGGGCCCCTTCACCCCCTCGGTGAAGGTGATCACCCGTGTTCGAGCCCCCGCGCTGCCCGTATCGCTCCTGCCCACGACACCTGGACCCTCGGCCCTGCTTCCACCACCGGCACGGCTCCTACCGACCGAAGTGCAGGCCGCGCCCCGTCCCGCGCTTTCGATGTCGCACGTGCCGCCGGACCTTCTCGCGGCAGACCTTCCGGATGGACTATCGCGACCACCGCCCGCACCTCAACCCACGCCTCTTCCGCCTGCTCGCATCCGGCCTGGGGATCCGGCAATCCTCACGCCTGCTCGGCCTCAGCCTGCGCTGTACCGAGCTCAAGTTCCGCAAGCTCGCCCGACACCTCTGGCGCCTCAACTTGAACCTGCGAGCGCCCCTCCCGCCGGGCTCCCGCCTGCAGCTCGACGAGCTCGAGACCTACGAGTGCCGCCGGCGGACGCGCCCGCTGAGCGTGCCCGTCGTGATCGAGGCCGAGTCGCGCTTCATCGTGTGGGCAGAGTCGGCCACGATCCGGCCGCGCGGGAAGATGACCCCGGCAAGGCTGAAGGCCCTCCAGGAGGACGAGGAACGGCTCGGGAAGCGGATCGACCGCTCCCGCAAGAGCGTGAAGCGGGCTTTCAGGAGGGCGGCCGAGCTCGCTACCGGACTCGAGATCGTGCTGCTGCAGACCGACGAGAAGACCAGCTACGTCGGCATGGCGCAGAGGGCGTTCGGAAAGCACCGGCTGGTCCACGAAACGACGAACAGCAAGCTCGCGCGGATGACCTGGAATCCGCTCTTCCCGATCAACCACACCGAGGCCATGGCCCGGGACCTGATGGGCCGGCTGCGGCGGGAGTCGTGGCTGGTCAGC
>JAUIDW010000102.1 GCA_030428395.1 bacterium
AGGCGCTCCTCGGGGCGGGGGATGACGACCTTGCCGACGAGCAGGCCGCGGCGGCCGATCTGCTGGGCGCCGGCCTCGACGGCCGCCTCGACGTCGGCGACGTTGCCGGTCAGCATCAGGAAGCCCTTGCCGCCGATGGCCATGGCGACGTGGATGCGGAAGAGGGTCACGTCGGCGGCCTTCACGGCGGCGTCGGCGCCCTCGATGATCGACGTGACGGAGAAGGCCTCGAGGATGCCGAGGGCGTCCTTGTCCTCGTCGCGCAGCTCGACGCCGCCGGTGATGGCGGGGAACACGCGCGGGTCGACGTCGGGGATCAGCAGGTCGTCGATCAGCGCCTCCATGGAGACGTCGCGGCCGGCCTGCAGGCTCGACTGCACGGCGAGCACCTGGCCGCCGATCATCACGATGTACTTGCCCGAGCAGATCGTGCGCGCCACCAGGAGCTCGACGTCCGCCGCCTTCAGCATCGCGTCCTCGACCTGGTAGGCCACCGCGATCGAGGACAGCTCGAGCATGCCGAGCGCTTCCACCCCGTTCGTCATCCGTTCCTCCGAATCACCACGTGGTCGCCGACGTGGGCGACGACGCCGTCCATCGACGCGTGCACCGGGACGCCCAGGCCCTCGGGCGCGGCGCCGATCTCCTGGTCCACCGTCACGCGGTCGCCCTCGCGGACGGCCGGCACCGCGGGCTGGCCCACGTGCTGCTGCAGCGGGATGCGGACCTGCTCCAGCCGCCAGTCGACGTCGACGAGCTCGCCGACGTTGCGGAAGCCCGACAGCCCGAGCTTCTTGATCAGGCTCGCGACGGGGACGTGGCGGTACTCCTGCATGCTGTGCGGGCGCACGTCGGTCCGGCCGCGGCTCGGGTGCTCGAGGCCCTTGACGCGCATCGTGCGCTTGTTGTCGGCGCAGGCGTCCTTGGGGAACAGGTCCTCGGGGCACGCGTACAGCGAGCACAGGTTGCACTCGCAGCAGAACTGGCTGCCGAGCACCAGCGCGTCGCCGACCATGTTGAACTCGAGCCCGCGCATGGCCATGTGCGGCTCGATCGGGTGGCCGAGCAGGTAGCGCGGGCACAGCTCCGTGCAGAAGCTGCACTGGTCGCAGGCCGACTTCCCGATCAGGTCTCGGGCGCGCGCGTCGGTGGCGTAGCGGCGCGGCAGGGAGTGGCCCTCGGGGAAGCACAGCAGGGCGCCGGTCATGCGCGTCACGACCTCGTCGAAGCTGCGCATGAGCGAGCCCATCATCACGCCGCCCACTAGCACGTGCCCGACCGCGTCCAGGTCGACGCCGACCGTCCGCAGGACGTCGCCGTAGGCCGCGCCGATCGGCGCGCGCACGGTGACCGGCTGCGGCACGTCCCCGCCGACGGTCAGGAACTTGTGCGTGACGGGGTGGTCGAGCTCGATGTTGAGCAGGGTCTCGACGTTCACCACCAGGCAGCCTACGTCGAGCGGCAGGCCGCCGGGCGGGATGACGCGGCCGGTCACCTCGTAGACGGTCACGAACTCGTCCCCGGCGGGGTAGTAGTCGCCCAGGGGGTGGACCTCGACCCCGTACTGCTCGCCGTGGACCCGGATCCGGTCGATCAGGTCCTCGTACTTCTCCTTGATGGCGACGATCGCGCGCTCGGCGCCGACCTGGCGCGCGACCCGCGCCGCGGCGCTCAGGACCGGGTCGAGGTTGTGGCGCAGGATCTCCTTGTCCTTGTGCAGGAGGGGCTCGCACTCCGCCGCGTTGACGATGACCGTCTCGGCGCGGGCCTCGAGCTTCCGGTAGGTGGGGAAGCCCGCCCCGCCGGCACCCACGACCCCGATTGCGCGCACCCGTTCGAGCATGGACTTCGCCCCGCCTCCCGCAGGCGGGCAGGGCCGCGGAGTATAGGGCCCCCGCGGGTCGGGGTCGCCGGGCCGTCCCCGACTCCGGGATCGGGGCTCGCGCGCGACGGGCGCGTGCGGCTAAGCTCTGTTCCCGCCGGGCGCTACGCACAAGTCCTCATGACGCCGCCGGCGCCGGGATGCGATCCTGCGCAGCCGCGCCGCTCCTTCGCCCGCCCCCCATGCCCGCTCATCCCACCCCCGTCCGCGCGGGACGCTCCCGCGCGCGTACCGCACCCGGTTCCGGCCGGCGTGCGCCGGCGGCGCGCGGGCGGAGAAAGGGCAGCCGTTGCTGCTGATCCTCGACCCCCAGGCCCCCGAGGAGCTGCTCGAGGCCGTCCTGGACGAGGTCCGGACCCTCGGCTGGACCCCCGCGGTCTCGCGCGGCGAGGAGCAGATCGCCGTGGCCCTGGACGGCCCGGGCGACCCGGCGCGCCTCGAGGCCGCGATGGCGCGCCTGCGCGAGGTCGACGTCGTGCCCGTCATGAGCACGAAGCAGTGGGGCCGGCTGCGCGCGCGGCGGCGCTTCCTGGCGGCGACCGCGAGCGGCCTCGGCGTGCTGACGGCGATCGGCGCGGGCCTCCCGCTGCTCGGCTACCTGACGCCCGCGCGCGACGCGGTGTCCGACCGCGTGCTGCAGCGCGCGGCGCGCGTGGACGAGCTCGAGGAGTACGGCGCCAAGCAGCTCGACCTCCACGGGAGGCCGGTGATGCTGATCCGCATGAACGGCGAGCGCTTCTACGCCGTCAGCGCCGTCTGCACGTACATGAGCGTGTGCCGCCTCGAGTGGCAGGAGGACCGCCGCCAGCTCGTCTGCCCCTGCCACGGCGGCGCCTTCGACGTGTACGGCAACGTGGTCCAGGGGCCCGCCTCCGTCCCGCTGCGCACCTGGCCCGTGAGGCGGGTGGGCGGCGACGTCTACATCGACCGGCTCGGGTGAGGCCATGAGCGAGCGACGCGATGCCGGGATCCTGAACGCCCTGCGGGGCGTGCTGCGCAGCCCCGTGCCGCCGGAGCACCGCCTGGACCTCGCCTTCGGGTGGCTGGTCGCGGTGCTGTTCGGCCTGCAGCTCGTGACGGGGATGCTGATGGCGCTGCACTACCAGCCGTCTCCGGTCCTCGTCGGGGAGAGCCTCGAGCACATCATGCGCGACGTGAAGTGGGGCTGGCTGATGCGCGGGCTCCACCACTGGGCCTCCCACATGATGCTGGCGGTGGTGCTGATCCAGCTGCTGAAGCTGTTCGTCCTGGGCGCGTACCGGGGCACGCGCGCCTCCGGCTGGACGATCGCGCTGCTGTTCCTCGTGCTGTTCGTCCTGTCCACGTTCACCGGCGAGATCCTGCGCTGGGACGAGCGCGCCTACGGCCTCGCCATCGCCTCGCTGCGCCACGTCGAGTCGATCCCGCTGCTCGGTCCCGGCCTGGCCGCGGTCCTCCGGGGCGGCGACGAGGTGACGGCGACGACGCTCGGCCGCACGTTCGTGACGCACTCGATGGTGCTGCCGTGGCTCGCGGCGCTGTTCATCCTGCTCAACCAGTGGGTCCTGGCCCGGCGCGCGCGGCGCGGAGGAGGGCGGTCGTGATCCTCGTCCTGCGGCAGGACTGCGACGAGGCCGGCGTCCAGCGCGTGCTGGCCGGGCTCGCGGAGCTGGGCCTCGAGGGCAACGCCCTGCGCGCCGCCGGCGCGCCCGTCGTGCACGTGACGAGCCGCGACACGCGCCCGGCGCGGGCGCTGTCGAAGCTGGACGAGGTCGTCGCGCTGGTGCCGACCTCGGGGCCGCGCGTGCGCCGCGAGGGGCGGCGCTTCTACCCGTACCACTTCGTGCGCTGGTCGGCCTTCGGGATCTTCCTGATCGCCCTGCTCGTGCTGCTCGCGGGCATGTTCCCGCCGGGCCGCGGGCGGGACATCGACCCGTTCGAGCCGCTCCCGCAGGTCGAGTTCTCCTGGTACGTGCGACCGGTGCAGATGCTCGTGCACCAGCTGCCGCCCGGCATGGCGTGGGTGGCCTGGCTGGCGTTCTGGGCGCTCGTCGTGCTGGTCCTGCTCCTGCCCTACGTCGACCGCACCCGGACCCGCGGTCAGCGCCTCCCCGTGCTGGTCGTGGGGCTGGCCGTGGCCGCGGGGCTGCTCGTGCTCGCCTTCGGAGGTCTGCTGTGAGGTTCCCGGTCGCGGTCGCCCTGTTGCTGCTCGCCGCGCCGGTGCCGGGCCAGGCCCCGTCCGCGGTCCAGAGCTGCGGCACCTGCCACGGCGAGGAGCGGACGGCCTTCGAGCGCGACGTCCACGCCGCGATCGGCCTCGACTGCACCTCCTGCCACGGGGGCCGCGGCGGCACGCTCGACCCGGACCAGGCCCACGGGGACGACCTGCGGCCGCTCGGGGACTCCCTCGCCGTGGTCGAGAGCTGCGGGGCCTGCCACTCCGACCCGCAGCGGGTGCTCGGCTCCGGGCTGCGCACCGACCAGCTCTCGCTCTACTGGACGAGCGCCCACGGCAGGCTCCTCGCGGAGCAGCCCGACGCCGCCGTCGCGACCTGCACGGGCTGCCACGGCGCGCACGGCGTGGTCCGGACGAGCGACCCCCGCTCGCCCGCCCACCCGTTCCGCCAGCCGGAGACCTGCGGTCGGTGCCACGCCGACGCGGAGCTCTCCGGGCAGCACGGGATGTCCGCGTCCGTGGTGGAGGAGTACCTCGACTCCGTGCACGGCCGCGCGCTGATCGAGCAGGGCCACCTGGCCGCGCCGTCCTGCGCGGACTGCCACGGCGCCCACGGCGCCCAGCCGCGCGGCGCGGTCCGGATCGAGATGGTCTGCGGGAACTGCCACTCGGTCGTCCAGGAGTTCTTCGAGGAGAGCGCGCACTTCTCCGCCGACGGGTCGAGCCCGGTGCAGTGCGCCTCGTGCCACGGGGAGCACGCCGTCGGCCAGCCCTCCGCCGCGATGTTCCTCGGCGGAGAGGCGGGGCACTGCGGTTCCTGCCACCAGGACGCCGCGGGCACGGCGGCGGGGCAGAGCCTCCACGAGCAGCTGGTCGAGTTCGAGGAGCGGATCGGCGCGACCACCGCGCGGATCGACTCCGCCGCCGGCCGCGGGCTCTTCATGGAGTCGCGCCGCGGCTACGTGGAGGAGGCGCGGGCGCTGCTGGTGCGCGCGCGGGCGATGACGCACGCCGCCCAGCCCGGGTTCCTGGTCGACGCGCTGAGCCGGGGCGACGCGATGCTCGAGCGCACGACCGAGGAGCTCGACCTGGAGCAGCGCGCCTCGCGCGACATCCGCATCTTCACCAGCCTCTTCTTCGGGGTGACCCTCACCTTCGCGATCGTGCTCCTGATGTACGCCCGCGCCCTGCGCGGGAGCTGGAAGGAGGCCGCCCCCGGCACGCGTGGCGCCGCCGGGGAGCGGGGGTGATGAAGCTGTGGCTCCTGAAGGCGCGCTGGAACTCCGCCACGCACGTCCTGGGGATCGTCTTCCTCGTCTGGCTGTTCGGCACGGCCGCGGCGACGGTGGGCACCTACGCGGCGGTCCACCACACGTCGCAGTCGGAGTTCTGCAACTCCTGCCACATCATGGAACCGTACTACGAGAGCTGGCTGACCTCCAGCCACTCGGACGTGGACTGCATCGACTGCCACTTCGAGCCCGGCGCGCTGGAGACCCTGCGCGGCAAGTTCGAGGCGATGAACCAGCTCGTCAAGTACGTGACCCGCACGCACGGGACGAAGCCCTGGGCCGAGGTCAGCGACGCGAGCTGCATGCGCAGCGGCTGCCACTCGGTGCGCATGCTCGAGGGGCCGGTCAGCTTCGCCGGGGTCAAGTTCGACCACCGCCAGCACCTGCTGGAGAGCCGGCGCGGCCGGCGCCTGCGCTGCGTGACGTGCCACTCGCAGATCGTCCAGGGCGACCACCTCGCGGTCACCACGTCGGTCTGCTTCATGTGCCACTTCATGCCCGACGCCGAGGGGGCGGTGCCCGAGACGACCAGCAGCTGCCTGCTCTGCCACGGCCCGCCGGAGGAGCCGGTCGTGGTCGCCGGGCGCGAGTTCGACCACGCGGAGTACGTCGCGCGCGGCGTCGACTGCCGCGAGTGCCACGACCCGGTGGTCGAGGGGGCGGGCACGGTGCGCCGCGAGCGCTGCCACTCCTGCCACGGCGAGGTCGGGCACATCGAGCGCATCGGCGAGACCGACTTCCTGCACGAGGCGCACGTCACCAACCGCAAGGTGGAGTGCTTCGAGTGCCACGACGAGATCCGCCACGGGCTGCTGGCCCTGCCCGAGCCGAAGCCGGCCGAGAGCGAGGGCTGCGGGAGCTGCCACGAGAGCTCGCACGACGCGGCGCTGAAGGTCTACGCCGGCATCGGCGCGGCCGGGGTCGAGGAGACGCCGAGCCGGATGCACCAGACCCGCGTGCTGTGCCGCGCGTGCCACACCGGCCGCTCCGGCGCGCGCGCGACCGGCGCGCGGGCGCGCGAGCTCGAGGCCGAGGGCGCCCACGCCCGCGAAGGGCTCGCGACCCACCACGAGCTCGGCGTCGGCACCGTCGCCCGCGCCGGCAACGTCGACTGCGTCTACTGCCACGGGGTCGAGTTCGACGGGATGCTGGCGCGCTGGCAGGGCTCCGTGGAGACGGCCCTGGCGCAGGTGCAGCCCGCGCTCGCCGCGCTGGCCCACGAGCTGGGCGAGGACGAGGAGGCGAGCCCCGCCTGGCCGCTCTACGACGAGGCGCGTCGCAACGTCGAGCTGATCCGCCTGGACGGCTCGCGCGGCGCGCACAACCCGACCTTCGCGCTCGCCGCCCTGCGGGCGAGCGCCGAGCGCATCGACCGCGCCCGCGAGGCGCTGGGCGGCGCGCCGGCCGACCGCGTGGCGGCGGCCTTCCGCCCGCCGACCGAGCTCGGCTGCGACGAGTGCCACGCCGACGTCGGGATGGAGCCCGCGTTCGAGCCCGGCGGCGCCTTCCCGCACCGCAGGCACCTGGTCGAGGCCGCCCTGGACTGCGACGCCTGCCACGGCGTCGGCGACGCGCACGGGGTCACGATCGCGCGCTCGAGCTGCTCGAGCTGCCACCACAGCGAGGAGGACCCCGACGTCCTCGACTGCGCGCGCTGCCACCAGACGCAGGCGGGGTTCCTGTACGGCGAGCTGGCCGCGCTGCCGCAGGTCGGCGCCAGCGTGATGGCGGACCTCGAGTGCATCGAGTGCCACGGCGAGCCGCCGGACCTGATCGCGCAGCCCAACCCGATGCTGTGCGTGCTCTGCCACGAGGAGGGCTACGACGAGATGCAGGCGGAGTGGCAGGCCGACGTCGAGGGGCTCGTGGCGCGCCTCGCGGCGGCCCTCGAGGAACCGCTGCCCGCGGGGGCCGACGCCGCGGCGCGCGAGGAGGCGGAGCGTCTCCTGCGCGCGGTGCGGGCCGACCGCAGCCGCGGCGTCCACAACCACGAGTTCGCCAGGCAGCTGCTCGCAGGGGCCCTGGAGACCCTGGGGCAATGAACGCTCCACGCGGACGAGCGCGCGGCCCACGGGTCACCCGGTGGAGCCTCCGGCGCGCGGCCCTCGCGGCGGCCCTGGCCGTCGGGGCGCTCGTCCCCTGGGCTCCCCCGGCGGCGGCCCAGGCCGAGGACGCCACCTGCCTGCTCTGCCACTCCGAGGTTCAGACCCCGGCCACGCGCGCGGCGAAGAGCCCCGGGTTCGAGGGCGCGCACGGCGAGGTCGCCTGCGTGGACTGCCACATGGCGCTCTACGCCTGGGACCCCGAGGAGGAGTTCGAGCACGAGGTCCCGCTGCCCGCGGCCTCCTGCACGGTGTGCCACGGCGACGTCGCCGGCGAGCTGGCCGGGGGGCCGCACAACGACGGCAAGGTCTCCTGCCAGGAGTGCCACGGCGCCCACGACCTGCGCGGGTTCGACCTGCACGACATGACGCTGGCCACGGGGCGGCTGAACGCCCTCTGCACGCGCTGCCACGTCGACGTCGTGCGCGCGGGCGAGGACGACATCCACGCGGCCGCCTTCCAGGGGCGCACCTGCCTGGCCTGCCACGACGCGCACGACACCTCGCCGCCGCAGCCCGAGGTGAACCAGCAGGTCTGCCTCATGTGCCACGAGTCGGACGAGGCGACCGAGGGCAACGGCTTCGCGCCGCCGGCCAGCGTGACGGGCTCCGTCCACGCGGGCCTCACCTGCGTCCTGTGCCACACCAGCATCCGCGAGACGGGCGAGCTGCCGCACGAGGACGTCGCCCCGGTGAACTGCGGGACCTGCCACCCGCAGGTCGCCGAGGCCTGCGCGCGCGGCCTGCACGACCGCACGCTCGAGAGCGGCGTCCGCGCCGCCGACTGCCGCGACTGCCACGGCACGCACGACATCCTGCCGAAGACCGACCCGCGCTCGCGCGCCTACCCGCGCAACCAGCCGGAGACCTGCGCGCGGTGCCACAACGGGCATCCGCCGGAGGATCGGCCGGCGCCCGCCGGCGACGAGGTCGACCGCTACCGCAGCAGCATCCACGGGCGCCTCCTGCTCGAGCAGGGGCTGCTGGTCTCCGCGACCTGCAGCTCGTGCCACGGCGCGCACGACATCCGCCCGGGCGAGGACGCCGAGTCGGCCACGTCGCGGCGGCACGTGCCCTACACCTGCGGCTCCTGCCACGCGGGCGTGCTCGAGGGCTACCTCGCCGGCGTGCACGGGGAGACGTTCCTCGCCGGCAGCACGGACGTCCCGGTCTGCACCGACTGCCACCAGGAGCACACGATCGAGGACCCCGCGCTGGCGTCCTCGAGCGCGTCGGAGGCGCTGGTCGCGCAGACCTGCGCGCGCTGCCACGCGGACGACGAACTGGCGCAGGACTACGGCTTCAGCAGCACGGTGCTGACGTCCTGGGCCGGCTCCTACCACGGCATCGCGGGGTCGTTCGGCGCCTCGGGCGTGGCCAACTGCGCGTCCTGCCACGGCTACCACGCCGTCTTCCCCTCGAGCGATCCGCGCTCGAGCGTGCACGCGTCGAACCTCGAGGCGACCTGCGGGACCTGCCACCCCAACTCGACCGCGGCGTTCGCGAAGGTGCCCGTGCACTCGGTCGTCGACCGCGAGAGCAACTTCGTCCCGTGGATCGTGCGCACCGTGTACGCGGTGCTCATCGGCGCGGTGATCGGCGCGTTCGTCCTGTTCATCCTGTTCGACCTGTGGGGCCGCCTGCGCATCCGCATGGGCTGGGGCCCGCCGGAGACCGAGCACGTCGACCCCGAGGAGTGGCCGGACGAGGACGAGCTGGTGGCGCCCGAGGAGAAGTTCGAGCGCATGCCGCGCATCGGTCGTCTCCAGCACGGGATCCTGGTGCTGTCCTTCACCTTGCTCGTGCTGACGGGGCTCCCGGTCTTCCTGCACGAGTCGACGCTGTTCCGCTCGATCATCGAGCTCGAGGGCGGCTACCTCCTGCGCAGCAAGCTCCACCGGATCGCCGCGGTGGGCCTGATCGGCCTCTCGCTCTGGCACGTGGGCATGCTGCTCGTGTCGGGCCAGGCGCGGCGCTGGTTCGCGCTGATGGTGGCGAAGCCGCGCGACGTGACGCAGTTCCTGCAGGAGTCGATGTTCAGCCTCGGCGTCCTGCCCTGGCTGTCGCGCCGCCGCGCGCTGTGCGGCCTGTTCGAGCGCTTCCCATCCCTCGCGTGCCGCGAGCGGCCGGCGTACGGGCGCTACGGCCTGGTCGAGAAGCTCGAGTACTGGGCCGTGGTGTGGGGCAACTTCGTGATGATCCTCTCGGGCCTGATCCTGTGGCGCCCGGACTGGTTCCTCGGGTGGACCCCCGACTGGACCTTCGACGTCACCCGGGTCGTGCACGGGTTCGAGGCCACGCTCGCGTTCCTCGCGATCATCATCTGGCACATGTACCACGTGCACCTGCGGCCGGGCGTCTTCCCGATGAGCCGCGTCTGGCTCGACGGCAAGATCAGCCGCAAGGAGCTCCGCCACCACCACCCGGCGGAGTACCGCCGCATCCTCGAGCGCCGCCGCCGCGAGCGACAGCCGGGCGCGCCCTCGGGGCGCTGAGCGCGGCCGGCGGCGCCGGACCGGAGCCGCGGCCCCGGCCCGGGCCCTCGATCGAACGGGGCGCGCCTACTCGAGCACGTGGATGCCGTGGCGGGCGCAGATGTCCTTCAGCTGCCGGGGCCACACGGTGACGCTGACCTCGCCCAGGTGGGCGGTGCGCAGCAGGTACATGTACGTGCGCGACTGGCCGATGCCGCCGCCGATCGACAGCGGGATCTCGTCGTTCAGGATGGCCTGGTGGTAGGGGAGCTTCAGGTCCTCCTCGAGGCCGGCCATCTCCATCTGCTGGACCAGGGTCTCCCTGGTCACGCGGACGCCCATGGAGGAGAGCTCGTGGCGCCGGCGCGTCACGGGGTTCCACACGAGGATGTCGCCGTTGAGGCCGTGGAGCTGCACCCCGTCCTTCACGGTGGTCTCGGTGATCCAGTCGTCGTAGTCCGCGGCGCGCATCTCGTGCGGGTAGCCGTCGGCGAGCGGCCAGCCGATGCCCACGATGAAGAGCGCCGGCGAGACCTCCTGCAGCATGCGGTTCTCGCGCTCCTTGCGCGGCAGGTCCGGGTAGCGCGCCAGGATCTCCTCGGCGTGGACGAAGGTCAGCTCCTCGGGGATCTCGGGGAACCCGGAGGCCGCCAGGGGCGGGAACTGCTCGCGCAGGAACTGGCCGGCGCCGTGGATCACCTTCCAGATGCGCTTCACGGTGTCCTGGAGGTGGTCCAGGCTGCGGTCCTCGGCCGTGATCGCCCGCTCCCAGTCCCACTGGTCGACGTACGCGCTGTGGTCGTGGTCCAGGAAGTAGTCCTTGCGCACCGCGCGCATGTCCGTGCAGACGCCCTCGCCGGGCGCGCAGCCGAACTGCTTCAGCGCCATGCGCTTCCACTTCGTGGCGGCCTGCACGACCTGGGCCTGGATGCGCGGCTCGATCCCCAGGCCGCAGGGGAACTCGACCGGCGTGCGCGAGCCGTCGCGGTCGAGCATGTCGTTGACCCCGCTCTGCCGATCGACGATCAGCGGGACCTGGACCATCTGCAGGTTCAGCTCCTCGCACAGGTGCTGCTCGATGTAGGCCTTGGCCGCGAACACGGCCTTCATGCGCTCCATCGGTGGCAGCAGCGCCCGGTACCCCCGGGGCAGGGCCTTCTCCACCTCTTCGTACGTACCGATGCCGGGGCCGGCGAGATCCGCGACCTTGGCCTGTGTCATGACTGCACCTCCTACGATGGTCCGCGTAGCGCGCGCCCGGCGCCGCGGGGAGCGCCGGGACCGCAGCTCGATTCTCGACGCGGCCGCGACGACCGACCATGCGGAGGAGTCCCCAGGCGCGGCCGGCAGGGACCGTAGGGCGCGGGCGACCGGGGCCGGCCGCCGCCCGGCCGGACCCGGAGATCCGCGACCGGGGGCCGCGGCCGGCGCGGCTCCGGGTAGTCTGCGCGCCCCTTCCCGCCGGAACGCGAAGCGGAAACGCGCCGCGCGGCACCTCCCGGGAACGGCCCCCCCGATGGCTCCGATCGTCGAGACCCGCGACCTGTTCAAGTTCTTCGAGACCGGCGGCGCGCGCACGCCGGTGCTGCGCGGCGTGTCGTTCGCGCTCGAGGAAGGCGAGTTCCTGTGCGTCATGGGCCCCAGCGGCTCGGGCAAGACCTCGCTCCTGCACCTGCTGTCCGGCCTGGACGAGCCCTCCGGCGGGGCCGTGCTGCTCCAGGGGCGCGACCTGGCGGGCATGAGCGAGCACGAGCGGACGCTCGCCCGGCGGCGGACGATCGGGTACGTGTTCCAGTTCTTCAACCTGCTGCCGAACCTCGACGTGATGGAGAACCTGGGGCTGCCGCTGGCGATCCAGGGGCGCCGGCCGGAGCAGCACCGCGCCGAGCTCGAGGGCCTGCTGGACCGGCTGGGGCTGGCCGACCGCAAGGGGCACTTCCCGCACCAGCTGTCCGGCGGCGAGATGCAGCGCGTCTCGATCGCCCGCGCCCTGGCGGGGGGCCAGCCGGTGCTGCTCTGCGACGAGCCGACCGGCAACCTGAGCCAGAAGGCGGGCCTGGACGTGATGCGGACGCTGCGCGAGCTGTGCGACGAGGACGGGCGCTCCGTGCTGCTCGTCACCCACAACCCGCGCGACGCCACCTTCGCCGACCGCGTGCTGTTCCTGGTCGACGGCGAGCTGCCGGCCGAGCCCGTCCTGCGCGGGCCGGGGCTGCCGGTCGAGGACGTCCACGAGGCCCTGGCGGCCCTCAACATCTGAGGCGCGCGCGTGGGAGTCGGACTGGTCCGCACGATCGCCGGCCGCAGCCTGCTCCGCAGGCCCGGCCGCACGCTGTTCTCGATCGCCGGCATCGCCGTCGGCATCGCCACGGTGGTCGGCATCTTCGCCCTGGACCACAACACCGTCCTGGGCCGCGCGCGCGAGGTCGAGTCGGAGTGGCAGGCCGACATCCGCGTCAGCCCCAGCGCGCTGGCGAAGCGCCCGCGGGAGGAGCTCGAGGCGCTCCCCGGCGTGGAGGGCGTGGCCGCCACGTTCCAGAACGACGCCGGGCTGGTGCTGCCGGACGACCCCGAGGCCCGCGCCGAGCGCGTGCGGCTGGTGGCCCTGGACCCCGGCGAGGCGCTGGCCCTCGACGCCTACGCGATCCTGGCCGGGCGCGACCTGGCGCCCGCGGCCGTGGACCCGCCCCAGGTCCTCGTCGGCGAGGCGCTCGCCCGGCGCCTGGGGCTCGGCGTCGGCGACACGGTCCTGCTCGGCAAGCCGCGCCGGCCGCCGCGCAAGGACTGCGTCGACGGCGAGTGGCAGGTGCGCCAGGGCAAGCGCCAGGACGCCGGGCCGTCGACCGCCTTCGAGGTGGTCGGCGTGCTGGCCCGCGAGGGCCTCGGCCGGCGCTCGCGCGGCGAGGTCGTCGTCGTCACCTTCGCCGCCGGGCAGGCGTTGTTCGAGGGGACCCACCTGCAGACCGAGTACTGGCTGAAGCACGCGCCCGACTTCAACCTCGAGGAGCTCGAGTCGCAGCTCGGCCAGGCGTACTCCTACGAGCTGCAGAAGTCGGTGATCGTCGGCCAGGCCGCCGACGAGCGCGCCTTCCGCAACGGCGTGCGCTTCGCGGGCCTGCTGGCGATGGTCCTGGGGCTCTTCGTCATCTTCCACACGCTCTCGATGTCGCTGCTCGAGCGCGTGCGCGAGGTCGCGGCGCTGCACGCCCTGGGCGCCACGCGCCGGCAGGTGGCGCGCATCTTCCTGACCGAGGCCAGCGTCATCGCCGGCCTGGGCGGCCTCTTCGGCCTCGGCGGCGGGCTGCTGCTCGCCAAGCTGCTGCTGCGCAAGGGCGTCACCACGGTCGGCGTCGGGTTCCCGATCCACTCGTTCGACGTGCCCTGGCTGCAGGTCGCGCCGCTGGCGCTCGTCGGCGTGCTGATCGCGCTGGCGGGGTCGGTGTTCCCGCTGCTGCGCGCGCGGCACGCCAGCGTGGCGCGCGTCCTGCGCGGCGAGGACGAGCCCCACCACCACGGCGGCGTGGCCCGCGGCTTCCAGATCTTCGCCGCGCTGCTGCTCGCCGGCGTCCTGCCCGGGATGTACTTCGTGATCGTGCCCGTGGTGGGGGAGGCCCAGGCGGAGCTCGTGGGCGTGATCATGGTCGGCGTCGGCATCCTGGCGCTGTTCGTCACGCTGCCGCTGATCGTGCCGTCGATCCTGGGCTTCGTGTGCGCGCGCATCGCGCGCCCGTTCCAGGTGCGCTGGCCGCTGGCCGGCAAGCTGGCGGCGCGCTCGATCCAGCAGAACCCCGCGCGCGCCGCGGGGGCCGTGGCGGCGATCGCGCTGGTCACCGCGGGCTTCGTCGGCCTGCGCGGGATGACGCGCAGCCTCGAGGCCGAGATCGACGTCTGGGGCCGCGAGGCCTTCCTGCGCAAGGTGTACCTGCGCAACCTGCCCAAGACGAACTTCGACGAGCTGTGCGCCGCGCTGGCCGAGTACCCCGGCGTGCTCGGCGTCGAGCCCGGCGACGCCCGCACCTACGTGCCGTTCCTGCTGCTGGGCCTCGACGTGGAGCAGCTGACCGGCTACGGCCCGCTGGCCGACGACCCCGCGCTGCTCGCGGCCATGCGCGAGGGGGGCGCGATCGTCTCGCGGCGCCTGGCCAACCACAACGGCTACGAGATTGGCTCCCAGCTGCACGTCTCGACCGGCCGCGGCCGCGTGGAGAGCCTGCCCGTCGTGGCGATCTCCGACGCCTACGGCTACTTCCCGCACCCCGACGAGCGGCTGTACGCGGTCGTCTCCGACGAGCTCGTCGGCAACGCCTTCTGCATCGACACCGACTTCGTCACGACCGCCTCCGTGCGCATCGCCGACGACGCCAGCTACGAGACCGTGCGCGCGGCCGTCACCGACTTCCTGCCGAGCGCGAAGGGCGTGTCCTTCGAGACGGGGCCGTACCTGTTCCGCTGGCACTCCCGGGACATCCGGCGCGACTTCGTGCTGTTCGACATCATCCTGGGGCTGACGGTCGTCCTGGCGGCCCTCGGGATCCTGAACGGGCAGCTGCTGGCGGCGCTCGAGCGGGCCAAGGAGCTCGGCGTGCTGAAGGCCCTGGGCATGACGCTGCGCCAGGTCGCGGGGACGGTCCTGCTCGAGGCCCTGGTGGTGGGCCTGGTCGGGGGGGCCGTCGGGGTGCTCGTCGGCGCGGCCCTCTCCCCCGTGATCGTCCGCGCCCTCGAGACCATCTCCGGCCTGCCCCTGCCGGCCCGCTCCGCGGGCGCCTGGATGCTGGCGGCCTGGATCGGGGCCGCGGTGGTGGCCGCCGGGGCCTGCCTGTACCCGATCTGGCGAATCCACCGCATGAGCGCCGTCGCCGCCGTCCGGACGGGCGGCTAGCGCCGCGGCCGCCGAGCGCGGAGCGGCCCCCGCGAGCGGAGCCCCCGCCGTTCCGCGGGCGCGCGGAGGCGGCGGGTCGCGGGCCCGGGTGCCGGGGGGCCGCCGGGCGGCTCGCGGCCCCCCAGTTTCGGGGGGCGTCCGCTAGACCGCTCCCGGGGGCGGGCCCTATACTCCCCGGCCGCTGCGGGGATGTAGCTCAATTGGTTAGAGTGCCGGCCTGTCACGCCGGAGGTTGCGGGTTCAAGTCCCGTCATCCTCGCCACCCCGAACACCACGCGCCCTCGCCTCCCGGCGGGGGCCGTCTCGTTTCAGGGCGCCGCGCGGCGGTGCCCGCAGCGTCCTCCCGGGACCCCGTCCGGGAGCCCGCCGCGGGGTCCGCACCGGAGCCCGCCCGGAGGCCCGCTCCGACCGGCCGTCGCGGCCGGACCGGACGGGAGCCCCCTCCGACCTCCGCAGCCGAGAGCCGATCCCTCCCCCGCAGACCCGCCCGCGCATGGACCCCAGCCAGGCAGCCGACCTCCCGCCGCCCGTGCTGGTCCAGCAACAGGCCGAGCTCGACCGCCTCCTGCGCGAGCTCGAGCGGCACCGCGAGATCGCCTTCGACACCGAGGCGGACTCGTTCTTCAACTACCGCGAGAAGGTCTGCCTGATCCAGGTGACCGCCGGGGGCGCGGACTGGCTCGTCGACCCCCTCGCGGACCTGGACCTGAGCGGCCTGGGGGACGTGCTCGCCGACCCCGCGCGGGTCAAGGTCTTCCACGACGGCGAGTACGACGTCCTGATCCTGAAGCGCGACTTCGGGTTCTCGTTCGCGGGCCTGTTCGACACCCGCGTGGCGGCCGCCGCCCTGGGCATCGCGAACCCCGGCCTGGCCTCGGTGATCCTCGAGCACTTCGGCGTCGAGCTCGACAAGTCCATGCAGCGCTCGAACTGGAGCGCGCGCCCGCTGACCGAGAAGCAGATCGACTACGCCCGCTTCGACACGCACTTCCTCGTGCCCCTCATGCACCGCATGCAGGCCGAGCTGGAGCGCGTCGGCCGGCGCCGCATCGTCGACGGCGAGTGCCGGCGGCTGGAGGCCCTCGAGCCCGTCCCCGTGCGGTTCGAGCCCGACGACTTCGTGCGCATCAAGGGGGTCCGCACCCTGCGCCCGCAGGAGCGCAGCAACCTGCGCGAGCTGTTCGTGCTGCGCGAGGAGCTCGCCGAGGCGGCCGACGTCCCGCCCTTCAAGGTCTTCACCAACCAGACCCTGCTGAACCTCGCGCGGGCGCGCGCCCGCCGGGCCTCCGACCTGGCGGACGTGCACGGCTTCTCGCCGCGCCAGGCGAAGCGCCACGGGGAGCGCGTGCTGGACGCGCTGAAGCGCGCGCGCGAGGC
>JAUIDW010000103.1 GCA_030428395.1 bacterium
CGCCGATCCCGAGCCCGAGCCCGGCGCCGATGTAGATGCCGCTCGAGTAGATGGCGAGCGCCGTCGCCCGGCGCGCCGCCGGGAACGAGTCCGAGAGCATCGAGAACGCAGCGGGCGTCGCGCTGGCTTCCCCGACACCGACGCCGATGCGTGCGATCGCGAGATGGGTGAAGTTGCGAGCGAGCCCGGAAAGCGCGGTCATCACGCTCCAGAACGAGAGCCCGACCGCGATCAGCTTCTTGCGCTCCCACATGTCGGCGAGCCGTCCGAGGGGAATCCCGAAGAGCGCATAGAAGACGGCGAACGCCGTTCCGTACAAGAAGCCCATCTGGGCGTCCGTCGCTCCGATGTCCGCCTTGATGCGCTCCGCGAGGATCGACACGATCTGCCGATCGAGGAAGTTGAAGACGTAGACGAGAACGAGGACCGCCAGGAGGTAGTTCGAGTACGCCCTCGTCGGGGCGCCCGGCGGCGCGGCGGATCCCATCGCGCGCGACCGTATCCGAATTCCGCTTGCTCGGGTAGGGATCGGAGCTGCCTACGAGGACGCGTCCTCGGCACGCACGAAGTAGTCGAGCAACGGCACGAAGCCCGGAAGCGCCGCGAGGTCGATCCACGGCGTCTCCGGCGCCGGGAGCGGATCCAGGGTCGCGTACGGGCGAGGCGTGTTTCGTACGAGGCGCTTCCGGGCTCGCTCCTCCTCGAGGATCGTGCGCATCTGGTCGAAGACCTCGGCGTGGCGCTCGCTCGACGCGAGATTGGTCAGCTCGGCCGGATCGCCATCCAGCTCGTACAGCTCCCACTCGTCGGGATACGGCGACGTGCGCTCGTCGAGCTCGCCCGCCCGAGGCCCGGACTGGAAGCGATACACGTCTCGCGATCCGGGCTCGGACCAGAGCGCCGGATCGTCGAAGTAGCGCACGAGCTTCAGGCGCACGAGCTTCTCGGCCTGCTTCAGCGTCCACCCGTGGGTGATGATGCCGAGGCGCACGCCGGCGCGCCGCAGGTCGGCGAGGAGCTCGGTCACGCCCTCGAACGGGCGCAGCTCGCGGAACTTCGTGTCGTGGTAGGCCACCACGCCCGCGGCGACGATCATCGCGCGGTTCTGGCCCTGCAGCGCCGAGGGGGAGAGGCGCAGGAGCAGCTTGTCGAAGTGGTGCTCGTAGTTGGACGAGAACTCGGCGATGACCTCGTCGAGCTCGGCCGCGACGCGGTCCTCGTCCTCGGCCAGGCCCGCGGCGACCATCGCGCGCACGGCGTTGCGCCGCGCCCTCCGGGCGAACTCCGTCGTCGGACAGAGCGTGTCGTCGATGTCGAAGAAGACGGCCTGCAGGGATGCCATGGGCGCGCGCCGGGGAGCCGGACGCCCAGGAACGTAGGCCACCCCCGGCCCGGGAAGCAAGCACCCGGGCGCGGCGGGACGGGCCGGACCGGGACGCGCCGGCGGGGAGTCCCGGAGCGGGGCGCGGGGCGCGGTCTGCGGGTCCCTCCACGAGACCATGCCGCCGACCCGGGGTGGGCTCTCCGGCCACGGGCTGGGCCGCCGATCCAGGCGGTCGCCGTGCCCGGACGAGAACGGGCCCCCGACCCGGTGGGTCGGGGGCCCGGTGGCCTCGCGGCGGGGCGTCCCGGGGGGCGCCCGGTGGGGGATCAGCGGCCCTCGAAGCGGGCGAGCTCGTCCTTCACGTCGGTGATCTGGGCGCGGATCAGGATCATCAGCGACTCGTTCTCGTTGCTGAAGCCCTCCTGCTTGGTGAGGAAGCCCAGGATCGGGATGTCGGACAGGAACGGCACCTCGGCGCGGCGCTCGATGTTGCGGATGTCCGTCAGCCCGCCGATCAGGATCGAGCCGCCGTCGGGGATGACCGCGGTCGTGAAGACGCTCTGCACCTCCAGCTCGGGCAGCTGGAACTCGACCGGCGAGGTGTTGCCGGCGAGCGTGGTCGAGAAGTTCCGCAGGGCGACGACGTTCGCCACCGTGGGCTGGATCTCGAGGGTCAGGTACTTGCGGTTGTGGTGGATCGTGGGGCGCACGTCCAGGACCACGCCCTCGGTCAGGACGTTGATCTGCGGGTCGGCGATGGCCTGGAACTGGGCCACCTCGACGTCGAAGTCCTGGATGTAGGCCTGCTGGTTGATGATCGAGACGTTGGCGCGCTGGGTGTTGTGCACCGAGAGCACCTGGTCGTTGATCAGGCTGATCTTCTGCGTCTTCTCGACCGCGCGGAGGATCGCCGACATGTTCAGGTCGTTCAGGAACGTCCACTGCAGGGTCATGCCGCCGATGTTGCTGACGGTGTTCCCCAGCGGGTTCAGGAAGAAGTTCTCGATGCGGCCCTTGTAGTCGCCGTCCAGGCCGTCGTCGAAGAAGAAGCCGGACGACGGCGAGCCCGCGGCGTTCGAGCCGAGGGTGCCGGTGCCGTTGTTGTCGAGGCCGCGCGAGGCCATGTCCTCGAGGCCGTTCGTGACGTCGTCGAGGTCGGTGAACGGCGTCCCGGGGTTGTCGAGACCGCGCCAGTCGATGCCGATCTCCTGGAGGAAGTTGTCGGCGACCGTCAGGAACTTCGACTCGATCGTCACGAGCGACGACGCGAAGCGGCGGAGGTCGTCGAGGAAGTTCGCGACCTGCTCCTGCACCTGCGGCGTGTGGACCACGAGGATGTAGCCCTCGCCCACGTCGATCGAGACGCCCTCGTCCTCCCAGCTGCCGACCGCGACGTTCTCCTGGATGAGCGTCGCCAGCGAGTCCATGTCGATCAGCTGCGGCTTCTCGCCGATGCCGCCGAAGGGGCCGCCGCCGTCGTCGTCCTCGAGCTCGTCGAGCAGTCGCAGGCGGTCGATGCGCGGGCCGAGGAAGTCGGTCAGCCCGAACACGAGGTCCTGGACGTCGTGGTTGTAGATGACCGGCTCGCCCCGCGCCTTCTCGCGCGTGGTCACGATCACCGCCTCGTGGCGGATGGTCCAGGTGACCTCCTCGCCGGAGTCGGCCGTGATGATGTTCAGGGCCTGCTCGACGGTGAGCGGGTTGCGCAGCGTGTAGTCGTAGACCACCGCCTCGTCGAGCGCGGCCGACTCGGCGGCCGGATCGACGACCAGCGGGAGCTGGGTGTACGTGCGGATGATGTCGACCACCTCGGTCAGGCTCTCGAGCTCGTCGACCTCGAGGCCCGGGATGCGGGTCGTCGTGAGCTGCTGGCGCAGCTCCTGCTCGGCCGGCGTGGCGGCGGCCGCCGCCTCGAGGCCGCGGCGCTTGCCGCGGGACTCGGTGATCTCGGCCCAGAAGTCCTCGTCGGGCAGGGTGACGACGTCCGTCCACGCCACCCGCATCTCCATCAGGTCCTCCTGCCAGCGCTGGAACTGCTCGCGCTTGGCGGCGACGTAGTCGGCGCGCACCTGCTCGCGGCCGGCGCGGAAGGCCGCGTCGCGGACCTCCTGGGCCTTCTCGTTCCGGGGCTCGTTCCGCAGGGCCTTGTCGGCGTACTCCATCGACTGGTCGTACTTGCCGTCGTTGAAGGCGCCGATGGCCTGGTCGATCATCGCGGCGGTGACGGCCTGGCGGCGCTCGCGCTCGGCGGTGGCCTCCTCCTGGAGGGCCTCGAAGGCGCGGCGCTGCTGCTCGACGTGCTGGGCCTCCGTCGCGGCGCTGCGGCCCTGCTTGGCGTCGGCGAGCAGGCTGTCGATCTCCTGGTCGAGCCCGGCCCAGTCCACCGTCGTCGGGGCCCAGCGCACGTGGCTCTGCGCGATCGTCAGCTCGGTGACCGCGGCGTCGTAGTCGCCGCGGGCGATCATCGTGCGGGCGCGGTTCAGGCTGTCCTGGGCGTCGGCGCGCAGCTGCTGCAGGCGCAGCTCGTAGCGGTCGACGAGCTCCTGGGAGATCGACTCGACGCCGGCGCCGGGGCGGCCGAGCAGCGCGGACACCTCGCCCAGCATCTGCTTGGCGGCGACGCTGTCGGGGTCGAGCTCGAGCGCGCGGACGATCTCCGACTCGGCGTCCTCGAGGCGCAGGCGGTCCATCAGGTCCGCGGCGTTCGCGAGGTGCCGGTCGACGAGGAACGCCTTCTTCTGCTCCTCGAGCGTCAGGCGCTCGCGCTCCTGCGCGAGCCATTGCGACGCCTCGCCCCCTTCCTGCATCCCGCCCATGGGCGCGGCGGCCTCGACCGGGGCGGCCTGCTCCTCGGGCCCGTTCGGGATGTTGTTGCTCGGCGGAACCGGCTCGTCGAGCTGGGGCTCGGTCGGCTCCGCGGGCGTGGAGCTGCACGCCGCGGCGAGGAGGATGGAGAGGGTCGGAGCGATCTTCCGCATCGGGGATCTCTCGAGCAGGAGGAAGGAAGGTGGGACGTACTCGAACCGCCGCTGCTATCCGCGCAGCCGCGCGCGGGTACCGACCGCGCGACGGCTTTCCAGGGGGTCGGGACAGGTTCGACACCCGCGCGGAAGGCGGCGGCGATCGGCGCGCGGCGACGTGGGGTGCCCGGCCGGTCGGAGCGATGGACGAAGGAACGGGGCCGCGCCGTCCCCCGCGGGCTCCGGCTGCGCGGCCGGCCCCGGGCGGAGGGGGCGTGGAGACTCCGGTCCCGGGCCGACGCGCGGCCGATCCCCAGTCCCGGAAGGCGAGGAGAATACCAGGGTCCCGCCGGCGGGGTCAAAGACCCTTTGCACGATCAAACGGGCGCCAGCCAAGGACTTAGGACCGCTCCGGGCGCGCGCTCGGGCGCCCGGCTCCGGACCCGCGCCGGCCGCGACCGGCGCGGGTCCCGGCGACCCGCGCGGGCCCGCTCAGCGGGCGCGCAGCGGACCCCTGCGGCCGCGGAAGGAGACGTCGCGGAACCCGGCCGACACCGCCGTGTCGAGCACCGCCACGACGTCCTGGTAGATCGTCCCCGCGCCCGGGTCGAGCGTGACCGCGGCGTCCTCTCCGTGCGCCTTCGCGAGGCGGGCGAGGCGCGTCTCGAGCGCGCGCAGGTCGCGCGTCTCGTGCGGCCCGACGCGGTAGGAGAGCACGCGGTCGGGGCCGAAGCGGAACGGGCCCTCGCCCGACCACGCGCGGTCCGCGCGGGGGTCCAGCCGGGTACCCGCGCGCACCACGGCGATGCGCACGTCCGTGCGCTCGCGCGGCTCGCTCGGCGCCGCGGATCCGGCGTCGCGCGGCAGCGCGGCGTCGAGCACGCCCTCCAGGTCCTGGAAGCGGACGGTCAGCATGAAGAAGACGAGCAGCAGGAAGGTGACGTCGATCATCGGCGTCATCTCGAGCGCAGTGTCCTGCCGCGCGAGCGCCGCCAGGCGCGTGGCGCGCGAGCGTCTGCGCGTTGCCATGGTCGTTCCTCCGGTACGGGTTCGTCGCGTCGCAGGGGACTATCCGCCGGAGGGGGCGCGTAACCGCCCGACGGCCCCGAACGGGACGTGGCCGCGGGGCGCGGCACCACGCCGCCGCGGCAGGGGACGCACGCGGGGGGACGCACGCGGGGGGACGCACGCGGGGGGACGCACGCGGGGGGACGCAGGCGTGCGCGAGTGGCCCCCCGAACGCGCGCAGGGCCCCCGTGCGGTGCACGGGGGCCCTGCGGAGGGGCGCGGGCCGGCGGGGCGGCTCGCGGCTACTTCGTGGAGGGCGGCGGGGCGCCCTTGAAGGTGATGTCGCTGAAGCCCGAGGAGATGGTGATGTCGAGCACGCCGATCACGTCCTCGTAGACCGTGCCGCGGGCGGCGTCGATCGTCGCGGCGGCCTCCTCCGGGTCGACCTCGTACATCTTGCGCAGGCGGCCGCGCAGCTCGCCGAGCTGCTTGGTCTTGTGCGGGCCGACGGCGTACAGCAGCTCGCGGTCGGGGCCGTAGCGGAAGGCACCCTGGCCCGACCACGGCACGTCGTCGTACGGGTCGAGCTTCGAGCCCTCCTTCAGCACGCTGACGCGGATGTCGGTCTTCTCCTTCGGCTCCGCGTCGCTCTGGTTCACGCCCACGTCCTTGGGGAGGTAAGCGGCGAGCTTCCCCTCCAGGATTTTGAACTTGATCGTGAGCATGAAGAAGATGAGCAGCTGGAACGTGACGTCGATCATCGGCGTCATCTCCAGCGTGCAGTCGGAGTCCGCGGCCTCCGCCAGGACGGAGTTCTTCCTCTTGCGCTTGGCCATCAGCTGTCGGCCTCCTCGTCACCGCCGGACTCGCTGGCGGCCAGCTGGATCTTCCAGATCTGGATGCCCTGCTTGCCGCAGATCTCCATGATCTTCTGGATGTGGTGGAAGGGCGTGCTCTGGTCGGCGCGCACGAGCACCGCGTCGGCCGGGACCTGCACGCCGTCCGGCTTGCTCTCGTCGAGCGGCTCGCGCCCCATGCGCGAGGCCATCAGCTGCAGGTACTCCTGCACCGCCTTGTACTCGTCCGGCGCCTCGGCGTCGTAGAGCAGCTCGCCTTTGATGTAGATCGAGCCGTCCGCGACGATGTTGACGACCGGCCGCATGTCGTCGGGGTTCGGCTTGTCCGGCACCGCGTTCGTCGCGGTCGGCAGGACGAGGACCTCGAGCTCCTTCTGGGACATGTCGGAGATGAGCATGAAGAAGATGATCAACTGGAAGACGATGTCGATCATCGGGGTCATGTCCATCTCCATGTCCGTGTTCGGATCATGCTTGGTGAGGTTCATGGCCTGTCTTCCTGGTGGGGCTGGGGGACGCCGCCCGGGCCCCTGGATCTAGGGGCCCGGAGCGCTCCGGTCACGCGGTCTCGGGGCGGAAGCGCTCGAACAGGTCCTCGACGATGGCGCCCACCTCGATGACCGAGCGCACCAGGCGGTTGCGCAGGAAGGCGAACAGCGCCGTCATGGGGATGGCGACCATCAGGCCCATGAGGGTGGT
This sequence comes from bacterium, assembly GCA_030428395.1. Lineage (GTDB taxonomy): Bacteria > Planctomycetota > UBA1135 > UBA1135 > JAUIDW01. The sequence continues at coordinate 6,849 of JAUIDW010000103.1, forward strand.
CAGCAGGGCGGTGTAGATACCGTCGGCCAGCTCGGACGGCGACGGGTTCACGGTCGTGGCGATCGTGTGGAAGGACACGATCATGCCCTGCACCGTGCCGAACAGGCCGACCATGGGGGCGACGGTCGCGAGGACCGCGATCCAGCCGATCTTCTGGTGCAGCTTGATCGACTCCTCGTCGCCCATCTCCTCGATGGCCGTCTGGATGGTGTCGAACGAGTGGCCGACCTTGGCGATGCCGGCCGAGCAGATGCGGGTGAAGAAGCTCTCCTCGCTCTCGCAGAGCTCCATCGCCTCCTGGTACTGACCCTCGTTGAAGAGGCTCTGCACCTCGTCGATCAGCTCCGGGGGGGCCAGGCGCTCGCGCTTGAGCGTGATGAAGGCCTCGATGCAGAGCGCCAGGCCGACGACGGACAGCACGATGATCAGCCAGCCGACCGGGCCGGAGGCGGCGATCAGGGTGCCGATCGACAGCTCCTGGACGGCGGCGCCTTCGTCCTGGGCCAGGGCGGGGGCGCCGGTGGCGGCGAGGGCCGCGAAGGCGGGCAGGATGCGGGTGGCGAGGGATCGAACCTTCATGTTGCAGGGACTCCTGGGGACCGGTGCAGGTGTGCGGTTGCGGCGGAGGGCCAACGATCTGGGGAAGCGGAAGGCAGGCCTTCCGGACCCGGTCCGCGCGCCCCGGTCAGGGGGGCCGGCGGCCGGTGGATGCGGGGATTACTCGAGCAGCTCGCGCGCCTGGCGCGCGGCGGGGGTGTCGCCGTAGCGCTCGACGACCGTCGTGAGCCAGTTGCGGAAGTCCTGGCGGTAGTCGGTGTCGCGCAGCTTCTCGGCGCACTGGGCCAGGCGGACGAGGGCACGGGCCACGCGGTCGCGGCTCGTGTGGTCGATGGCCGAGACGTGGGCGTAGGCCAGCTGGGCGTCGCGCCACTTCTCCTCGGCGAAGTCGCACTCGGCCAGGCCGAACGAGGCGCCGAAGCGCTGGGCCGCGGGGACCGAGCCGTTGCCCGAGAGCTTGCCCTCGAAGAACGTGCGCGCCTGCCGGACCTGGCCGTCCGCCAGGCTGCAGAAGCCCTCGCCGAGGGCGGCGCGGGCCGCCAGGGTCTGGAGGGTCGCCAGCACCGGCGCGAGGCGCTCCTCGGACTCGTCCAGGCTCGCGCGGTAGGAGGCGATGGCGGCGTCGCAGCTCGCGTAGAGCTCCTTCGCGCCCGCGGTGTCGCCGGCGGCGAGCTTCGCGTCCGCGGCATCGAGGCCGGCCCGCAGGCAGAGCGCCGGGGCGTAGCCCTCGGTCGCGGTGTCACCCTGCAGCTCGCCGAACAGCGCGCCGAGGCTCTCGGCGGCGGCGGCGTTCTCGCCGGACAGCATCGCGACGCGCCCGAGCAGGTAGCGGGCGTGGGGCACCTCGCGGTTGTCGGGGTGGTCGTCGAGGAAGGTCCGCAGCTCGTCCGCGGCCTCGGACAGGTGCGAGGGGTCCTGCGACGCCCAGCGCAGCAGGGACTCGCCCGCGAGCAGGCGCGCGGCCGCCTGGACCACGCCGCGCGCGGCGGCGTCGCCGGCGGTCAGGCGGAAGCGGGCGGAGGCGCTCTCGAAGTCGCCGCGACCGAAGTAGACGAGGCCGTCGTGGAACGAGACCGGCGCGTCGCCCCAGTCGATGTGGTCGACCAGCTCGGAGGGCATCTTGACCTCCTTGCCGGACTGGTCGATCACGACCTCGGCGAGCGTGTTCGCGGTCACGACGCCGGACACCGTCACCGGGGCGCCGGAGCGCTTGTGGCCCGACACCTGGTCCGGCCGCGCGGGGCCGTCCTGGGCGATCGCCGACGGCGCGGCGACCGCGAGGAGCAGGGCCGCGGCGAGGGTGGAGCGCCGCGAAGGGCGTGTCTGGAGGGCGGGCCGGGTCATCGCAAGGGCGGCCATTCTAGCTAGGAAGGGAGGGGTCACAATTCAAAAGAGGGCCAGGGGCCGCACGGGGGGGCGTGGGGCGGGTCCTCGTGAGCGTGGGGTGAGCGCGGGGTGAGCGCGGGGCCAGCGGGAGCGTGCGCGGGACGCGCGCCGGCGCTGGCGGGCTCGCCGAGCCCCCCGCGCCGCGCGCGCCGGGGCGGCCGCGGGGCGGGGGGGCGCGGGACGCTACTCGAGCTTGCCCCACAGCCAGGCGTACTTGGTCGCGAGAGCCGGGTCGCCGACCAGGCTCCAGTCCTTCTCGAGCGTCGTGTACATCTTGCGCAGCTCGCTGCGGGCGGTCTCGAGCTTCTTGCCGTCGAGCGCGCCCCACTTGGTGTAGCCGTAGAACCAGTCGAACTTGGCCTGGTACCAGGGCAACTCCCACTTGGTCTCGGACGCGGCGAGCTGGTTCAGCAGCTCGGAGCCCTCCTCGAAGGCCTCCGCCGTGCCGATGCCGGGGATCTCGCCCACGGTGCGCTCGTCCACGAGCTCGGCCCAGCCGACCAGCGCCAGCGCGTACACGCGCGCCGTCTCGCGGTTGGCCTGCTTCGAGTCGATCAGCGGCTTCAGGTAGGCGACCGCGTCCTCGACCTTCTGCTGCTGCAGCAGCGCCTTGCCGAGGTCGGGGCGCACGTACTTGTCGACGCTCTCGGCCTCCTCCGGGTCGTCGCCGAAGAGATCCACGAGCCGGCGCAGGTCCGCCTCGGCCTTCTCCCACTCGCGCAGCTCCATCCAGTGCGCGGACTCGCGCCGGAGGTTCGCGAAGGAGGGCTCGCTGGAGAGGCTGTTGCCGATCTCCAGGAAGGTCGCCATGTCGGTGGTCAGCGCGCGCACGCGGTCGGCCTCGCCGGCCTCCTGCGCCGCCTCGCGCTGGCGCTCGAGCACCCGGTAGATGTCGAGCGACGCGCGGCCGGTCCACTTCGAGTCGCGGAACTCCGCGACCATCGTGTCGTAGACCGCGCGCACCTCCTGGATCTCGTCCATGCGCAGGCGCGCGATCAGCACGCGCCACAGCGCGGCGGGGGCCAGGTCGTCCTGGTTGGGGAAGCGCTCGTTGAAGCCGCCCAGCCAGGTCACGACCTCGCTCCACTCGGTCTCGCCGGTGCGGGCGCGGTCGAAGGCGATCTGGCCGAGGTAGTAGTTCGCGCTGGCCTCGGCCACCGTGCGGTAGGCCTGGCGGGTGGGGTCGGTGGTCGTGTTGACCGGGTCCTTGAGGAACACCTCGAGGTAGTCCCGCAGGGTCTTCTCGGCGCCCTTCAGGTCGCCCAGCTGGTACTGGCACACCCCGATCTGCACGAGGGCGACCTCGTAGCGGGTGGCGTCGGCGGCCACGGCGCGGAACAGCTCGAGCGCCTGCTCGTAGTCCTGCGTCTTGTAGGCGCGGTCCGCCTTGCGGAAGTCGATGTCGCCGGTGTCCTGGCCGACCTGGGAGACCCAGTTCTCCGACTCGCGCCACAGGCCGTCGATGATCGAGTCGCCTGACGCGCGGCGGCGGTAGGCGCTCAGGATCTCGTACATGGCCTTGGCGTTGCGCTCGTCGAACTCCGGGTCGCCGCGCCAGTTCTCCAGCGCCTCGCGGTGGACCATCGCGGCCTCGAGGTCGCGGTCCAGGCGGCTCAGGCTGGCGCCGAGCCGGAAGTGCACCTTGGGGCCGAACTCGACGCGCGCCGCCTCGTCGGCCTGGGCCAGCGAGGCCAGCACGCGCTTGAACGAGTCCACGGCGGCGCCGTACTCCTGGTTGAAGTACTCGCCCATGGCCGCCTCGAACAGCACGTCGGGGGCCACGACGACGCCCGGGCGCGAGATGATCTCGGAGATCAGCTTCTGGGCGCGCACCTGCAGGACGTTGCCGCGGTTCTCCTGGTTGACCTGCTGGGCGATCGTCAGGGCGAGGTCGATGGCGGTGCGCTGCTGGCGCCGCGAGCTGTGCTCGCTCTGCATCTCGTCGCGGGTCGCGTACCACTGGCCAGCGCCGTCGTTCAGGCTGCCGCCCACGTACCCGCCGGTCTCGAGCAGGGCGCGCGCGGTGGCGAGCATGCCGAGGTCGCCCACGGGCTTGACGAGGTCCAGGCCCTCGCGCTTCCACAGGTTGTAGTAGAAAAGCCCCCAGTCGACGGCCTCCTCGGTCCGGCCGCCCTGGCGCAGGGCGTCGATCAGACCCTCGATTCCGAACTGGACGAACAGGAAGCGCTGCTGCAGCTCGCCCGGCGTGGGGGGGGACTCCTTGCGCAGCGCGGCCCAGAACTCCTCGTCGCGCGGCCAGGCCTGGCCGACCACGAACTCGAAGAACGAGGCCGCGTCGTCCCACAGCAGCTGGGAGGCGTAGTTGTCGCCCATGCCGATGTAGGCGCGCAGGCCCCACGGCGTGTCCTCGCCCGCCGTGTAGACGAGGTCCTCGAACGACTTGAGGCTCTGGTCGAAGCTGAACGACCCGTCCTCCTGGGTCTTGGCGACCTCGAGCAGCATCGTCCCGCGGTTGAACAGCAGCGCGTACAGGCGGCGGTCCTGCGCGGAGGTGCGCTCGGGCTCGGACTTCAGGCCCGCGATGAGGTCGCCCGTCATGCCGACGGCGCTGCTGAGCGCTTCCTGCACGCGCTGGCGCAGCTCCTCGGCCTCCTCGCCGGCCGCGTCGGCGAGCTTCAGCGACAGGGACTTGCCCAGGCGGGAGGTGGCCTCGATCAGGGCCGTCTGCGCCGTGTCCTTCTCCTCCGAGTACGGGTGGTCGTAGATGAAGTCCTCGTACGCCTTGATCGCCTTCTCGTAGAGCTCGTCGCGCTGGACGGGGTCCGACGTCTTCTTGGCGCCCTCGGCGAACACGTCGCAGCGTCCCAGGGCGACCTCCTCCTCGAGGTCGCTCGGGAAGCCGCGCTCCTCGACCTCGGCGAGGATGGTCTCCGACAGGTCCACGAAGCCCCACTCCGCCGCCAGGTGGCGGGCGAAGCGGATCTGGTCGCGGGTGGCGGCCTTGCTGAGCTTGCCCTGGGCGTGGGCGGGAAGCGGAGCGGCGAGGAGGAGGGCGGCGAGGAGGCTCGTGGTGCGCAGGATGGGACCGAGCCTGGCCGGAGCGGCAGCTTCCATGTGCGGGTCTCCCGGCTGGATTCGAGGAGGAATGGGGACGGGGAGTGTGGGAGGTGGGGGCCCCCACGGCAAGGGGCGGCGGGGGCGGAGTCGGCCGGGGCGGAGCGGGCCGGGCGGCGGGGCGCGCCGGAGGCGCCCCGCGCTGCGGGGGTACCCGCCCGCGCGCGAGCGGTTTCGCAACCGGACGGCGCGCGAGCGCCGGCGGCCGGGGCGGCGACCGTTCCCCGGATTCACGACCGGCGCCCGATGCGCGACCGGCCCCGGGACGAGACCGGCCCCCGATACGAGACCGGCCCCGCCGGTTCGGCGGGGCCGGGGTGCGGCGGGGCGCAGCCGGGCGCGGAGGCGCGTCCGGGGCGTCCTACATGCCGAGCTGGGCCTGGGTCGGCTCGCGCTCGGAGGGGATCACGATCTCGGCGCGCAGCAGGATCAGCAGCTTGCGGTTGCTCGTGTACTGACCCTTGCGGCCGAACAGGAACGACAGCACCGGGATCTTGTTCAGCACCGGCACGCCCGAGCGCAGGTCCTTCTTCTCGGAGACCTTCAGGCCGCCGAGGAGCACCGTGCCGCGGTCGGGCATCGGGACGGTCGTGCGCACGCGCTGGATGTCGACCTCGGGCAGCTGGATCGTGACCGAGTTCTGGCTGCCGAGGCTGGTGGAGCGCTCGTCGATCGGCCGGCGCAGCGCGGCGACCGTCGGGCGCAGCTCCATCATGATGAAGCGGCGGTCGGCGGAGACCACGGGGCGCACGTCCAGGATCACGCCGTCCTGGATCACGCTGATGATCGGGTCGGCGATCGAGGCGGCCTGGGCGATCTCGACGTCGAAGTCGGAGACGTAGGCGACCTGGTTCAGCACCGTCACGTTCGAGCGCGCGGTGTTGAACACCAGCAGGCGCGGGGCCGTGACGAGCTCGACGCGCTCCGACTTGGAGACGGCGCGCAGCACCATCTCGAGCTGGAGGTCGTTCAGGTACGTCCACTGGAACGACAGGCCGCCGGCGCCGGTGATCACGTCGGTGTCGCCGAGCTGGATGTCGTACAGGTTCTCGATGCGCGCCCGCGCGTCGCCGTCGCCGCCGTCGTCGAAGAAGGCGCCGAGGCTGGTGTCCTGGCCGATCTCGCGGCCGAGGACGAGCTGGGTGGCGGGGTCGCCGAAGTCGTCCAGGAAGGCGTTCGTGCCGAGGCCCGGCTGGCCGAGGCCGCGGAAGTCGACGCCGATGTCCTCGAGGAAGTTGTCCTCGACGTTCAGGAAGCGCGTCTGGATGTCGACCATGATCCCGGTCGACTCGCGCAGGTCGTCCAGCAGGTGCTGGATCATGACCTGGACCTCGGGGGTCTGGTTCACGACCAGCGTGCCCGAGTCGGTGATCCGCAGGCTGTTGGCCGGGTCGAGGTCCCAGGACTCCGTCGCGATGTTGTCGCGGATCAGGGCGTCGAGCTGGTCGGCGGTGACGACCAGGCCCTCGCGCTCCTCGAAGTCCTCGTCCGGCGGCTCGAGCCCGCCGGAGGGCGACACGTTGATCTCGCGGCCCGGGAAGTCGGGGATCGCGTGGATGATGTCGCGCACCTCGTACATCTGCAGCACCTGGCCGCCGACGAGCTCCTCGGCGGTCACGAAGCGCACGGCGCCGTTCTCGATCTTCCAGCGCAGGCTCTCGGAGGTCTCGGCGATGATGTCGAGCACCTTCAGCACGCTGCGCTCGGGGAGCTCGAGCTTGATGGTCGTCTCCTCCTCGTCGAGCTCGTCGCGGACGGTCGACGAGATCAGGAAGTTGACGCCCGTCAGGTTCTGCAGGAAGGACGCGACCTCCTCGAGCGGCGAGCCCTCGCCGTCGGGGCCGAGGAAGCGCGGCGTGATCGGCACGGAGCCGAGGCGGTCCAGCACGGCCTGGCGGTCGGCGTCGGCCAGCGGGTCGGCGGCCGAGAAGGCCAGGGGCTGGCGCATCGAGACCTCGCGCCAGCGCTCGAGGTCGTCGAACACGATCGCGTCCGTCTGGGGCACGTCCATCGTGTCCAGCTCGAGGAACGTGCGGACCCACTGCTCGCGGTAGTTGCGGCGGGTCACCTGGTCCTGCTTGCGGTGGCGCGCGCTCTGGGCGATGCCCTTGAACTTGAGGGCCACCTCGTTGCCGGGATCCTCGAGCAGGATCTGGTTCACCAGCGACTCGGCCTTCGAGTAGTTCTGCGCCACGAAGGCGGCGTTGGCCTCGTCGTAGAGCCGGCGCAGCTTGTCCTCGCGGTAGCGCGCCTGGCGCTGCTCCTCGGCCAGCTGGGCCTGGCGCGCGTCGGCGGCGCGGCGCTCGGCCTCGTCGCGGAGGTTCTCCTCCTGGAGCCGCGTGGCCTCGGCGATCTTGCCGCGCACGAGCTGCTCGTCGAGCGACTCGGTGGCGATCAGCGGGTGGTACTGCAGGATCAGCAGCGCCTCGCGGTACTGGCGCAGCGCGCCGTCGAACTCGCCCTCGCGCAGGGCGCTGTCGCCGTCGAGCGTGGCCTGCTCGGCCGCGATGCGGGCCTGGGCGCGCCGGACGATCTCGCGGTCGACCGAGTCCTCGACGAGGTCGCCGGCCGAGGCGAAGGCGTCGCCCATCAGGGCCTCGACGCGGCGCAGCTTGGCGCGCGCGTCCGCGCTGCTCGGGTTGACCTCGAGCGCCTGGGCGTAGGCCTCGAGCGCGCCCTGCAGGTCGGCGCGGTCGAGCAACTCGTCCCCGCGGGCGATGTACTGCTCCGCCAGGAAGGTCTGGCGCTCCTGCTCGAGCTGCAGGCGCTCGCTCTCGTCGCGGATGAACGAGCTCTCCTGGCTGCCGAACCCGGCCTCGACCGGCACGGGGCCGTCGGCGCTCTCGTCCACCGACGGCATGCCGGCGACGGTGTCGACCGCGGTGTCCTGGGGCTCTTCCTCGTCCATCTCGGAGAACGTCCCCGACGACGGCGACTCCGCGGCGTTGACCCCGACCTCGGCGGGCGTCGGCTCGTACGGCGTCTCCTCCTCGGTGGACGAGGAGCGGCAGGCGACGACGGTCCCGAGCAGACCGGCGAGGAGGGGCAGGGTGAGATGGCTCAGGCGCATGGTGGGACGAAGACCGGTGGGGTCCCGCGAGCGGGGCTTCGAGCGAGTGGGATGGCGTTCGACGGCGTTCGCTCCGTCGGTGATGGCGCGCAGGCCGCGGGCCGCCCGGACGCCCGGCCGGAACCCTCCCTCACCACTGGATTTGCAACCCTCGTCGAACGAAGGGCGGGAGGATACTCCCACCCCCGATGGGGGTCAATGAGAGGTCGATGCAGGCCGGCGTCCCGGACGGGGCGACGTCGCCGTCACCGGGAGCGTCCGAGCGCTACCCGGGCGTGGCCCGGCGGTTACGGGCCCGGGCGCGCTCCACTCGCGGCCCCCGGCGCGCCCGCCCCGGCGCGAGCCGGAGCCCCCACCATTGAAGGGAGGTGCCGCCGTGACGGCGCCCGCGGGGCCCGGCCGCGCGCCTAGGAGCTCCGCCCCCGCGGCGGCTCGAGCCCCAGCACCTCCATGGCGAGCTGGATGTCCTTCCAGCACTCCTTCTTCTGGCCCGGGCTCCGCAGCAGGTAGGCGGGGTGGTAAGTGGCCACGATCTTCCGGCCGCCGAGCTCGTGCACCTGGCCCCGCAGCCTTCCCATCGGCGCGTCGACGCGCAGCACGTGGCAGGCGGCGTGGCGGCCCAGGGGCACGATCACGCGCGGGTCGTACAGCTCGATCTGGCGGTCGAGCCATGGCGTGCACGTGGTCTTCTCCGCCGGCGTCGGGTCGCGGTTCTCGGGCGGGCGGCACTTGAGCACGTTGCAGATCGCGACGTGCTCGCGCGCGAGCCCCATGCCCTTCGTGATGATGTCGGTCAGCAGCTGGCCCGCGCGCCCCACGAAGGGCACGCCCTGGACGTCCTCGTTGTAGCCGGGGGCCTCCCCGACGAACATCACGCCCGAGCTGCCGTCGCCGTCCACGAAGACGGTCTGCGTGCGCGTCTCGCACAGCGAGCAGGCCGTGCAGCCGGCCACCGCGGCGCGCAGCGCGTCCAGGTCGGAGCACGCGGCGGCGCGCGCGCGCACGTCGTCCGCGACGGCCTCCAGCTCGGCGCGGCGCGCGGCGCGGCCGGAGCTCGCGGCGGCGGGGACGTCCTCGGTCTTCTTCGCGGGCTTGCGGGGCACGGCGTCTCCGGGTGCGGGGCTGGGCGGGCGGGGCGGTGCGGCGGCGGGCTGCGGGGGCGCGGGGGGCGCC
>JAUIDW010000104.1 GCA_030428395.1 bacterium
GCGCTCGCGTCCAGCGTCGGCTGGAAGGCCCCGCCCGCGAACTCGCGCAGGCGCCGCGCCTGGGCCACGCGCGCGACCGCGACGCGCAGGTCCAGGTTCGCCGCGGTGGCCTCCTCGATCAGCCCGTCGAGCTGGGGGTCGCCCAGCGCCGTCCACCAGGTCGCCAGGACCGAGGACGCCGGGTCCTCGGGGGCGAGGTCCTGCTCCACGGCCCGGCGCCATTCATCGGGGACCGCGATCTCGGGCGGCACGTAGTCCGGCCCGACGGCCGGGCAGCCGAGGAGCAGCGCGAGCGCGGCGAGCGGGCCGACGCGGCGGAGCTGGGGAGCGCGCATGGAGCGGGCGCGGCCGGCAGGGGGGCGCCGCGGCGCGGAACCTAGCACAGCGGCGCAGCCGCGGGGAGCCTCAGCCCGAGGGCGCGCGGCGTCTCGCCCGCAGGAAGGCCAGCGCGAGGAGCCCGAGCAGCGCCAGCGCGACGAGGCCCTGCGCCAGGCGCAGGAACGCGTGGTCGACCAGGTCGCGCGCCTCCGGGACGAGCTCGGCGAGCAGCCCGCGGACGTCGGTCACCGTGTCGTCGCGCTCGTCGCTCACGGCGGCCAGGACGATCTCCCGCTCGGCGCGCGCGAACTCCAGCGTCTCCAGGCGCTGGCGCTCGACCTCCGCGAGCAGCAGCTCGCGCTCGTGCTCGATGAAGGAGGTGAGCGCGACCCGCTCCGCGCGCAGCACCTCGATCGTGTCCTGGCGCTGCTCGTCGATGCTCTGGAGGACGGAGTCCTGCTGCTCCTGGACCAGGGTGGTCAGGGCCGCGACGATCAGCTCGCGCTGCTCGTGGAGCACGTCGGGCAGGCCGACGATCACCGGCACCAGCTGCTCGAGCGCCTCGGCGAGGACCCGCAGCGGCTCCTCGACCAGCAGCTCGGCCTGCCAGCGCGCCTGGCGGGGCAGGTCCGCCGCGTACAGCGTGACCTGGCGCGAGAACGAGGAGACCCGGTCGTTCAGGTTCGTGGCCACGTCCCCGATCTTGCGCGGCGAGTAGGCCAGGTCCGCGTGGTCGAAGATGGGCGAGACGCGCGTGTAGAGCGGCCCCTCGACCGGGTACCGCTCGACGGCGTCGCGGACGAGGCCCTCCGCGTCGTCCAGCTTCTCCGCCTCGACGGCCGTGAGGGCGATGGCGCGGATCTCCTCCTCGAGCGCCGCGACGGCCTCGACCGCCAGGGGCTGCGCGTCGCCGAACAGGCCCGCGCCGGGGCCCGACTCCAGGTACTGCCGCATCTGCGCCAGCAGGGCCCACGTGTCGATCAGGGCGGCGAGGGCGTCCGTCCGGAGGGTGGTGGTGTTCCCGAGCGAGACGGCGTCGGCCTTCCACGTCAGCGCGGCCCGGCGCACGTCCGCGGACTCCGCCTCCGTCGCGATGCGGTCCGCCGTCCGCGCGATCCGCGAGGCGTAGCGGTTCGCGAACTCGCTCATCCGCACCCCCAGGGCGGTCGGGTTCGTGTCGTCCCGCACCCAGTCCAGGTCCTGACCGGGCGAGCGCGACTCCGGCAGGCCGGTGCAAGACGCCGCGCCCAGACCCAGGACGAGCGCGGCCAGCACGGCGAGCGGGCCGGCGGTCGGGCGAGTGGCGCGTCGCAAGGGGTCCTCCCGTCGCGGCGCTCGCTCCGTCGGGGGCGGGCCGCGCCGCGGAACGGCGAGTCTGGAGCGCGGGCTCCGGAGCGTCAACGGCCGGCGCCGGGTGGGGGCGTTGACCGTTCCGGAGCGGCTCTCCTACGATCCGACCCGGAGGTCCGGTCCGGGCCCCTCCTCGCCCGATGGCGCCCGCCCGCTCGATCCTCCTCGCCGGCCTCCTCGCGCTCGCCGGGTGCCGCTCGTTCGACCCGGTCGTGGAGGACCCGCCGCCCTTCGCGGACCGCGTCCAGGCCCAGGCCGCCGAGGGCGTGACCGTCTCGTGCGCGGTCCCCACCCGGGCGGAGGCCGAGGCCCTGTACGGCGTCGACCTGGCCCGCTTCGGCATCCAGCCGATCTGGCTCGAGGTGGACAACCGCGACGCGGACGACCGCTTCTGGTGGCTGCTCCCCGCGGGGATGGACCCGCACCATTACTCGCCGACCGAGGCCGCCTACGCCTTCCACGCCGACGCCTCGAGCCTGGCCGAGGAGATCGAGGGCCACTTCCGCGAGCTCCACTTCGCGAACCCCGTGCCGCCCGGGTCGAAGGTGTCCGGCTACCTGCTCGTGAACCTCGACGAGGGCTACAAGGCCGTCGACGTGGACCTGATGAGCCGCGAGGCCTCGCGCAGCTTCACGTTCGTCTTCGTCGACCCCGACTTCCGCGCCGACTTCACGCGCGTCGACCTGGACGCGATCTGGGCGCCCGAGGAGCTGGTGCACCTCGACACGGAGGACGAGCTGCGCGCGGCGATCGCGGACCTGCCGACCTGCACGAACGACAGGAGCGGGGAGTCCGAGGGCGACCCGCTGAACCTGGTGATGGTCGGCGAGCGCCGGGAGGTCTTCGCCGCCATGGTCCGCCGCGGCTGGCACGCCACCGAGCTGATCACCAGGGGCTCGCTCTGGCGCACGGTGAAGTCGTTCCTGTCCGGCTCGCGGTACCGCTACTCGCCGATCAGCCCGCTGTACGTGTACGGCCGCCCGCAGGACTTCTCGGCCCAGAAGGCGCGCGGCAGCATCAACGAGCGCAACCACATGCGCTTCTGGCAGACGCCCCTGCGGTTCCGGGGGCGCGAGGTCTGGGTCGGGCAGATCAGCCGCGACATCGGCGTCAAGTTCACGCTGAAGTCGCCCACCATCTCGACCCACGTGATCGACCCCGACGTGGACGAGGCGCGGCGCTACCTGCTGGAGGACCTGGCGTACTCCCAGACGGTGGTGTCGGTCGGCTTCGTGCGGGCCCAGGAGCGGGTGACGCGCGAGGCGCCGCGCTTCAACCTGGTGGGGGACCCCTACTTCACCGACGGGCACCGCGTGGTGATGTTCTTCGAGCGGCGCCCGGTCGCGCTCGACGCGATGCGCTTCCTGCCCTGGGACGACCCCGGGAAGGTCCGGATCCTGACCGAGGAGGCCGCCCCGTGAGCCGCCGCGCCCCGCGGATCGCCGCCGTCCTCGGCCCCGGGCTGCTCGCCGGGCTGCTGGGGTCCTGCGCGAGCTTCGACACCCCGCCCCCCGCGGACCTGGGCCCCGTCCGCTCGCGCGCCGTGGAGGAGACCGACGAGGGCGTGCGCGCCGCGGCGGCGCTGCTGACGAGCGACGAGCTGCTGGCGACCTTCGGGCTCGACCTGGAGGCGCGCGGCGTCCAGCCGCTGTGGCTCGAGGTGGAGAACGGCACCGACCAGCCGCTGTTCTTCATCGTCACCGGGCTGGACCCCGAGTACTTCGCCCCGCTGGAGGTGGCCCACCTCCACCACCGCAGGTTCTCGGGGGACCGCAACCGGCGCGTCGACGAGCACCTGGCGGCCCTGGCGTTCGACAACCGCTCCGGCATCCTGCCCGGCGAGGTGCGCTCGGGGTTCGTCTACACGAACCCCTCGATCGGGACCAAGGTCGTCGACCTGGACCTGCTGGGCGACGAGTGGGCCACGACGCTCACGCTGTTCGTGCCCGACCCCGCGGACGCCGAGGCGGCGGCCCGGCGCAGCACGATCGAGGCACGCTTCTCGAGCCCGGAGCTCGTCCACCTGGAGGACGACGCCGAGCTGCGCGCGGCGCTCGCGGACCTGCCCTGCTGCGCGCAGGACGCCACGGGCGAGCACGTGGCGCCCCTCAACCTGGCGGTGGTCGGCGAGATCGACCGCTGGGTGCCGGCCTTCCAGCGGCGCGGCTACCGCTACACGGAGGTGTCCCCGCTGAGCGCCTTCCAGCGACCGCAGGACGCGGCCGGACGCCGCAACGCGCGCTGGGTGGACGCGCAGCCGCACGTGGTGCGGTTCTGGCAGACCCCGCTGCGCTTCCGGTCGCTGCCCGTGTGGCTCGCGGCCGTGGAGACCCCGCGCGGCGGGCGCTTCGCCCGCGAGCCGGACTCCCGGGAGGCCGACGCGGACGCGGCCCGCGACGACGCGGTCGTGGACCTGCTCTACTGCCAGAACCTGGCGCGCATGGGCTTCGCCCGCGGTGCGGGCTGCGCAGCCTCGCGCGCCCGCACCGACGGCGTGCGCGTCGCGCTCGTCTTCGACGAGCGCACCATCCCGCTGGACGAGATCCGGTTCTTCGACTGGGAGCGCCTGGTCGACATCCCGCGCCCGTCCGCGCCCTGAGCCCGGCCCGGGGGCGCGCCCCGGGCCGAGCGAGCACGCCGTCAACGCGAGCCGGAGCCCTCCGCCAGCGTGGCCATCACCTTCTCGAGCGAGAAGCTCGCCGCCTTCTGGCGCGGCGGGTACTCGCGGAAGGTCTCCAGGAACCGCCCGACGTAGGCCTGCGCCGGAACCAGCATGTAGGCCCGGTCGATCAGCCAGTCGTAGTACGTGTTGGAGGTCTTCTGCGCCCGCTCGTAGGGGTCGCGGCGCAGGTTGAAGATCAGCGGGACGCGCAGCGGGACGAAGGGCTCGGCCCAGGCCTGGAGCGTGGCCTCCACGCGCTGCTCGAGGAACACGAGCTTCCAGTCCCGGAACCGCAGGGCCGTCAGGTCCCCGTCGTCGGAGAAGTAGAAGATCTCGTCGCGCCCGCTCTCGTCGGTCTCGCCCTTCAGCATCGGCAGGATGTCGTAGCCGTCCAGGTGCACGCGGTAGTCGCGCCCCAGGGCGGACGAGCGGTAGCCGTCGAGCAGGTCGGCCTTCAGGTCCGTCTTGCCGGCGACCGACGCGAAGGTCGGCATCCAGTCCATGTGGTGGACGATCTGGTTGCTGACCGTGCCCGGCGCGATCACGCCCGGCCACCGCACGGCCGCGGGCACGCGCCAGCCGCCCTCCCAGTTGGTGTTCTTCTCGCCGCGGAACGGGGTCATGGCCCCGTCCGGCCACGTGTTCATGTGGGGCCCGTTGTCGGTCGAGTAGAACACCAGCGTGTTCTCGGCGATGCCCAGCTCGTCGAGCAGGTCGAGCAGCTCGCCCACGTGCATGTCGTGCTCGACCATGCCGTCGGAGTACTCGTCCTGCCCGGAGATGCCGCGCAGCTCCTCCTTGACGTGCGTCCGGAAGTGCATGCGCGTGCCGTTCCACCAGCAGAACCACGGCTCGCCGGCGGCGTGCTTGCGCTGGATGAAGTCCTTCGCGGCGGCGACGGTCTCGTCGTCCACCGTCTCCATGCGCTTCTTCGTCAGCGGACCGGTGTCCTCGACGCGCCCGTCCGCGAAGGAGCGGATGACCCCGCGGGGTCCGAAGCGCTCGCGGAAGGCCGGGTCCTCCGGGTAGTCCTCGTTCTCGGGCTCCTCCTCCGCGTTCAGGTGGTAGAGGTTGCCGAAGAACTCGTCGAACCCGTGGTTGGTCGGCAGGTGCTCGTCGCGGTCGCCGAGGTGGTTCTTGCCGAACTGCCCGGTCGCGTAGCCCTGGTCCTTCAGGATCACCGCGATCGAGGGGTCCTCGACCTGCATGCCCTCCTCCGCGCCCGGGAGGCCGACCTTCGAGAGGCCCGTGCGGAACACGCTCTGCCCCGTGACGAACGAGGAGCGCCCCGCGGTGCAGGACTGCTCGCCGTAGTAGTCGGTGAACATCATCCCCTCGCGCGCGATGCGGTCGATGTTCGGCGTGCGGTAGCCCATCACCCCGAACGTGTAGGTGCTGATGTTGGACTGGCCGATGTCGTCGCCCCAGATCACGAGGATGTTCGGCGGGCGCTCCTGCGGCGCGGCGGGGTCGGTGCCGGCCGGGGCGGCGGCCGCCAGGGCGGCGGCGGTGACGAGGGCCAGGGCGGCCCTCCGGACGCGTGCGTTCTCGGACATGTAGGATCTCCTCGGGTTCCGGTCGTGGGGGGGGGGCGGGTGTGCCCGCGCGGGGGCGCGGAGCGGGGCGGCGGATTCTACGCGGCTCGCCTCGCGCCGGGCCGGGCGGTTGACGTTCCCGCCCGCGGGAGCGAGGTTCTGGGCTCGACGCGCCCCGCGCCGATTCGCGTCCATGGTCGCCGCCCGCCTTTGCCTCGCCGCCCTTCCGCTGCTCGCCGCCTGCGCGGCCACACCTCAAGACGTCGAATTTCCGCGCGTGCCCTCGCACGCGCTGCCCGCCGCGGTCGCGTCGGACCTGGGGACGCTGTTCGGCGACCCCGGCGAGGGCGAGCTCTCGCGCTTCGCGCCCGTGGACCGCGCCGACGACGCCTTCGACCTGCGCCTCGGGCTGATCGAGGCGGCGGAGTTCTCGCTCGACGTCCAGACCTACCTCTGGCACCCCGACGCGTCGGGCAGCCTCCTGCTCGACCGGCTGCTCGCGGCGGCCGACCGCGGCGTCCGCGTGCGCCTCCTGATCGACGGGTTCCGCGTCGAGGACGCCGCCCTCGACGTCGCCCTGGACCACCACCCCAACCTCGAGCTGCGCGTCTTCAACCCCACCCTGCACGCGACCGGGCTGTGGCACACGCTCGAGCTGCTGGAGAACCTCGAGCAGTACGACCACCGCATGCACGACAAGCTGCTCTGCGCCGACGGCGTGGTCGCGCTGTTCGGCGGGCGCAACGTCGGCGACGAGTACCTCGGCCTGGGCTCGGCGTTCGACTTCCGCGACTTCGAGCTGCTCGCGGCGGGTCCCGTGGTGTCCGAGCTCGAGGTGTCGTTCGACGAGTTCTGGAACAGCGAGTGGGTGCTGCCCCTGCGCGACGTCACCGCGCCTCCCGACGAGGAGCTCGTCGCCGGCGCGCGCGAGCACCTGCGCGAGCTGCACGCCGGCGACGCCCGCCTGGACGGGCGCCGGGCGCTCGGCCGCGACGCCTGGCTCGCCGGCCTCGCGCGCGCCTCCGGGCACCTGATCCCGGGCCGCGCGGAGGTCCTGCGCGACTCGGCCCACATCGAGCGGGAGGGCGCCACCGAGGAGCTCGCGCAGGGCTTCCAGCGCGCGCTCGAGGACGCGGGCGGCGACGTGATGGTGGTCACGGCGTACCTGGTCCCCGACCCCGGCTCGGTCGAGGCGGTGCGCGCCCACGTCGCCGCGGGCCACCGCGTGCGCGTGCTGACGAACTCGATGCTGACCACCAACCAGCCGCTCGCCCACGCCTTCTACCAGCAGTCCCGGGAGGCCTTCCTGGACACGGGGGTCGAGCTGTACGAGCTGCGCCCCGACGCCTGGGACCACGTGCGCCACCGCAGCGCGGGCAGCCGCGGCGAGTTCCTCGGCCTGCACGCCAAGTGCGCCGTGTTCGGGGACACCCACGTGCTGGTCGGCTCCATGAACGTCGACCCCCGCTCGCTGGCGCTGAACACGGAGCTCGGCGTGCTCGTCGAGAGCTCGGCCCTCGCGGCCCGCGTCCGCGCGCTCCTGGAGCCGGACTTCGAGCCCCGCAACGCGTGGCGCGTCACGCGGCGCGAGGGCGGCCTGCGCTGGACGTCCGCGCAGGGCGTCCTGGACGAGGAGCCCGCGCACGGCGACTGGAGCCGCTTCCGCTCGTGGCTCTACTCGCTGCTCCCGATCCGGGGGGAGACGTGACCCGCGCCGGCCTCGCCCTGCTGGCCGCGCTGGGGCTCGCGTGCGCCGCGGAGCCCGCGCGCGCCCCCGACACCGCGGAGGAGGCCGCGCGCGTCGCGGCCGGCTTCCGCGAGGCGGCACCCTGGGTGGACGAGCTGCTCGCGGGCGCGTCGGCCTGGGCCGTCTTCCCCTTCGTCGAGGACGTCGGCCCCGACTGCGAGCACGCCGGGCTGCTCCACCGGCCGGGCGAGGCGCCCGCGCCCGTGCTGCTGCTCTGCCTGGAGCCACCGAGCTCGCCCGGGGGCAGCGCGGGGCACCTGCTGGTCGTCCTGCGCGACCCCGGCGACCTCGCGCGCCTCGCCGGCGGCGGGCTGCCGCTGGAGGACGCGCTGCGCGCGGACGTCCGCGGCCCGGCGCACGACCCCGGGGCGGCGAACGTCTGGATCGTGGGCGCGCAGTCGGCGCGGCTCACCTTCGTCGAGGCCCCGCGCCGGCGCGTGCTGCGCCACGCGGCGCAGCCGATCGCCGACGACGCGGGCGGGGACGCGCCGCCGCGCGGCGTCGGCGGACGCTAGCCCGCGGCGGCGGCGCTCAGTGCGTCGTGAACCCGCCGTCCACCGCGATCACCTGGCCGGTCGTGTAGGAGTTCGCCGGGTCGGCCAGCCACAGCACGGCCGAGGCGACCTCCTCGGGAGTCCCGGCCCGGCCCATCGGGACCTGCGACAGCAGCTGCGCGCGGACCTCGGGCGTCGCGCAGAGCCTGTCCAGCATGGCGGTGTCGATCGGGCCCGGCGCCACGGCGTTCACGCGGACCCCGGTCTCGGCGTACTCGACCGCGGCGGCGCGCGTCAGCCCGATGACGGCGTGCTTCGAGGCGACGTACACGCCCAGGCCCGGGTAGCCGATCAGGCCGGCGATCGAGGCGTTGTTCACGATCGCGCCGCGGCCGGCGGCGAGCATCACCGGCAGCTCCGCCTGCATCGACGCCAGCACGCCCTTCACGTTCACGTCGAGCACCTGGGCGAGGTTCGACAGCGGCTGCTCGTGCGTCGCGACGAACACGTCGCCGACGTCCCCGGCGTTGTTGAAGGCCACGTCCAGCCCGCCGTGGAGCTCGACGGTCCGGGCCACCAGGGCGCGCAAGGCCGCGGGGTCGCGGACGTCGGTCGGGACGAACGTGGCCTCGCCGCCGGCGCTCCGGATGCTCGCCTCGACGGCGGCGCCCTCGGGCTCCCGGCGGCCCGCCAGGACGACGCGGTAACCGGCGGCGGCGAGGGCGCGTGCGGTGGCGGCGCCGATCCCGGACGTCGCGCCCGTGACCAGGGCGATGGGTCGATCTTCCATGGGGGTCCTCCGCTCCCAGCCTCCGCCGCGGGGGTGCGCGCGTCCAGCATCCCCTCCGCGTGATCGAGGCCGCCCGCGCCGGCCCGGCGCGACGCGCCTAGACCCGCTGGCCCGCCGCGAGCAGGCGCACGGCCTCGTCCGGGTCGTCGGTCAGCGCGAACAGCGCCCGGTCGGACGCGTGGATCGTGCCCTCGGCGACCGCAGCGTTCTCCAGCGCGTCGATGGCGCTCCAGAAGTCGCGGCCCATGGCGACCAGCGGGAAGCGCTCGATCTTCCCCGTCTGCACGAGCGTGGCGGTCTCGAACACCTCGTCCATCGTGCCGAACCCGCCCGGCAGGAACACGAACGCCTGCGAGTACTTCACGAGCATGACCTTGCGCACGAAGAAGTACTCGAACTCCACGAAGCGGTCGAGGTACGCGTTGGGTCGCTGCTCTCGCGGCAGGTGGATGTTGCACCCGAGGCTGAGGCCGCCGGCCTCCCTCGCGCCGCGGTTGGCCGCCTCCATGACCCCCGGGCCGCCGCCCGTCAGCACCGCGTAGCCCTCCTCGGCCAGCCGCCGGCCGAGCGCGCGCGCCATCTCGTAGTAGCGGTGCCCCTCGGGGAAGCGCGCCGAGCCGAACACGGTCACGCAGCGCCCGATGTCGCCGAGGGTCGTGAAGCCGCGCACGAACTCGAGGAACACGCGGCCGGCGGTCGCCAGCTCGTCGGCGCTCGCGCGGCGCCCCCGCAGGAACTCCGCCTCGGCCCGCGGCTGCGGGCGGTGGTAACCGTCCCCGTTCCCCGGGTCCCCGGGCGGCACGCCCGGACCGTCCGCGTCGTGCGTCCCCATGGGCGCATCCTAGGCCCGCTCGGCCGTCCGGGGGAACGCGGGGGCGCGCGGCGGGAAAGGGCGGGGCCGCGCTTCCCAAGGAGGGGGCAGGACCGCCGCCCGTCGAACCGCTCGAGGAGATGCCATGCGCCCCGTCCGCTCCGCCCGCTCCGTCCGCTCCGTCCGCTTCACCCGGCCCGGCCGCACCCCGCGGCCCGTGGCCTTCCTCCGGATCCCCGCGACCCTGGCCTGCGCCGCCGTCGCCGCCGCCTCGAGCTGCGAGGTCGGCGCGAACTCGACCGCGCCGGCGGCCGCCGCGGACTCCGCGCGCCTCGCCACCGCGGCCGCCGCCCTGGAGCAGGCCGCGTCCGCGGGCGCGCTGCACGGGGCCGCGTCGGTGCTCGTGCCCGGCGCCGCGCCCCGACGCACCGCGGGCGGACGCCTGCGCGAGCCGGACGGCGAGCCGGTCACCGCGGACTCGCGCTTCCGGCTGGCGTCGCTCACCAAGCTCGTCGTCCAGGTCGCCGTCCTGCGCCTGGTCGAGCGGGGCGACCTGGACCTGGACCAGACCCTCGCGTCCGCGCGCCCGGGGTTCGAGGCGCCGTGGGCCGAGCGCGTCACGCTGCGCCAGCTGCTGGCCTTCCGCTCGGGCCTGCCGCGCGAGCTCCGCGGGGACCCGCTGGCGTCGGGCGTCCAGCTCGACGCCGACGGCCGCGGCGCGCCATGCGTGGACGGCTGGACCGCGGTGGGACCGGAGCTCGAGCCGGACACGCGCACCGAGTACAGCAACCTCGGCTACCTGCACCTCGGGGCGGTGATCGAGCGCGCGACGGACCGGCCCCTGGAGGCGGCGCTGCGCGAGCTGGTGCTCGCGCCCGCGGGCATGGACGGCGTGGGCCTCTGCACGTGCACCCCGGGCGCCGACGCGCCGCCCGGGCACGCGGTCGGGCACGCGCCGGGTCCGGACGGAGCGGCCGAGCCGGTCGCCCCGTTCGACGTCGCGCCGCGCTGGTCCGCGGGGGGCCTGCACGGCTCCGTCGTCGACCTCGAGCACCTGGCGCGGGGGCTGCTGGACGGCGAGCTGCTCGGCGAGGCCGCCACGGACGAGCTCTTCACGCAGTTCGGCCGACCCGGCGTCGACCCCGCGCGCCTGGAGGCCCGCGGCCACGTCCCCGGGTTCGCCAACGCGCTCACCGTGTCGCGCGAGCCCCCGTTCGCCGTCGTGGCGCTGCAGAACCTCGCACCTGCCGACGCGCGCGCGGCCCTGGCGCCCTTCGAGGCCGCCGTGGCCGAGCTCGGGGACGGCGCGGCCGGCGCCCACGACGAGGACGTCGTCGCCCACCTGCGCGGGATGACCGACGACGGCTGGACGCTGGTCGCGTCCTTCGAGGCGGTGCCGCCGCGGCCGTTCCTGCCGCGCGTGCGCGCGTACCTCGAGTCCTTCGACGGCGACCGCGCCGACGTCGCCGCGGCCCTGCGCGCGCTGCACGGCGTCGAACTCGACGACGACGACGAGGAGTTCCTCGAGATGATCGCCGGCACGTCCGCGTACGAGAAGGCGATCCACGACCGCTTCGGCCCGTTCCGCCTGGCCGCCTGGCGCCCGGGGCGCGACGACGAGCTCGAGCTGTACCTGCTGGGTCCCGAGAAGCGCGGCGTGCGCTACCGCTTCGGCCCCAGCGCCCGCGCCGACGACCTGGTCGGCACCAAGGCCCACGCCACGATGGGCTTCCGCCCGCCGCCGGACCTCCTCCCCGACGGCGCCGTCCCGCGCTGAGTCGCGGGGGCCGGGAACGCCGCGGGGAGGGCCGCCGGGCCCTCCCCGCGGTTCGCGCGGGCGCCGCCGTGGGCA
The DNA here is from genome assembly GCA_030428395.1 of bacterium. Taxonomy (GTDB): domain Bacteria; phylum Planctomycetota; class UBA1135; order UBA1135; genus JAUIDW01. The sequence goes on from JAUIDW010000104.1 coordinate 11,560, forward strand.
CCCGGACGCCGTGGCTCAGTTCTCGTTCGCGGAGAACGGGAAGCGGACGAACAGCTCGCCGTTCGCGTTCGTCACGACGTCGACGTCCAGGGTCAGGCCGGAGGCGCTGCCGAAGGGGAACGCGTACGCCGCGCCGGCCGAGTTGACCCAGACCTCGATCGGCTGGGACCACTGCTCGGGCTGCGCGAAGTCGGGGTTCCAGAGCAGCCCCTGGACGTAGAAGCGGCGCCACTCGTAGGCCGTGCGGCCCACCCCCGCGACCGGGTCGGCCACGCGGAACGGGATCGTGACCGGGGCGTTCGAGCTCATGCCGTGGTAGCGGACGATCCCGCCGACCTGCGTCGGGAAGACGTGCCCGCTGGGCGTCGGGGCCGGGAAGCTGCTCGCCCCCTCGGCGCGCGCGACGAGGAGGAAGCACTCGACCGCGGCGTTCGAGATGTTGCCGCTGGCGCCCGCGACGCCGCCGCCCTGGAACTTGGCCGAGCCCATCGCGGGCTTGTCGCCGGGAGGCGTCCCCGAGCAGGCCTCGGTGAACAGGCGCTCGTCCACGCCCGTCATGTCCCCCGACAGCAGGAACGTGAACACGACCGGGCCCATGGCAAGGGAGCCGGGAGGCGCAGGCAGCGTGTCGGCCGCGGCGTTGGCGATCCCCCCGGAGATGCCGCCGGGGTTGGTCAGGCCCACGCTGAACGATCCGAACGGCGAGGAGACGTTCGTCGCGGGCGGCGAGAAGCGGTCCGCGTCGTAGCTCATGCCGAAGGCCGGCGTCACGCCACCCGCGGCCACCTGGGTCATCATCGTGATCCCGGTGACCTCCGCGGGCGTGTTGAAGTAGATCTCCGTCAGCACCGGGTTCGGCACACCGGGGATCACCGGCGACGTGTTCGTGACCTCGACGGTCAGGATGCCCGTCGACGTGTCGAGGTCGAAGATGTACACGGCCGCGGCCTCGGTGATGCCGTCGTTGAGGCGGCCGGGATCGTTGAACCCGTCGCTGCCGCAGCTTCCCGGTCCGCCGATCGTGATGCGCTCGGGCGTCTGCTGGAACGCCTCGGCGGTGGTGGACAGACAGGCGGCGAGCAGGACGGCCGCGAGCGTTCGCAGCGTGCGAGTGGTCATACCTTTCCCTCCCCAGGGATGTTGTCGATCGGGATCGTGCTCGCACGTCGTCGTGTCGAGCCCAACAGGACGATCCTCCAACGTCCGGAGTTTCGCAACGGGTCGAACACGCTTCTCGCGTTCACCCGATGCAGGGTGCGCGACTGCGCGCGCGACCGTTCACCTCGATCCGTGCGAGCCGATATGCGTGCGCGCACGAAGCGCGGGACCGTCGTGCTCGTTCGCTACGTGTTTCCATCGAACGGGTTTCCACCGATCCAGCGCGCAACGCAACGGACGTGCGCGATCGGTCGCGATCCGCGGGCCGCGCCTTGCCCCCTGGCCGGCGCCGGATAGGCTCTCGAGGCCCGCGGCGTGTCCGCGGCCCCGCGGCGTTCGCCGGGGCCGGCGCCGCGCTCGATCCCGCATCCACCCGGAGGCCGCCGACATGACGCTCTCGACCGTCGCCGTCGCCTCCGCCCGCTCCTGAGGCTGCGCGCCGGGTCCCCTGGGCCCCGGCGACGCGAGGAGCGGGCGGAACCGCGTACCCGTTCCCGGTCCGTTTCGACCGGGCGCGCGGTCCCCGTACGCCCGCGGCGCTCGTGCGCACGCCGGGCGGCGACCCTGCGACGGACAGGCTGCCGGCGAGGGTCCCGGGCTCGCACCGAGCCTCGCATCCGGGGAACGCGTGTCGCTGCACTCCGAGCGGAGACACCCCGTTGGATCGTAGAGAAGAGAAGGAAGCGCAGGTGCGTCGTCACCTGCGCGCGCAGAAGCACCACCGCACGCGCGACGAGGAGCGCGAGCTGCGCCGGCGCTCGGCGGAGCGCCGCGCCGCCCGGCGGCACGGCGGTCGCCGCGACGGGCGCCGGGACCTGGCACCGGAGGACGAGCTCGAGGAGTTCGAGCCGATCCGCCGCGCGCCGCGCGGGCCGCTGGGCCCCGGGCGTTCCGACGAGCGCGCCGGCCGCGCGGCGGAGCGCGGCCCCGACGCGCCCGACGTCGCCGGGCGCACCGTCGGCGTGGTCGTGTCGCTGGCGCCGGGGCGCGCCCGGGTCCTCGTGGAGGGGACCGAGCGGGCCGCCGCGCTCGCCGACGAGCTCGCGCGCACCCAGCGCGCGAGCGTGGCCGTCGGCGACGAGGTCGCCCTCGAGCCCCGGGGCCCCGGGGAGTGGCGCGTCGTCGCGGTGCTGCCGCGGCGCACGCTGCTGTCGCGCCCCGACCCCGCGCGTCCAGACCTCGAACGGGCCGTCGTCGCCAACGTCGACGTCGCCGCCGTGGTCGTGGCCGTGCGCCGGCCGGCGTTCCGGCCGCGGCTGGTCGACCGCTACCTGGTGGCGCTCGACCGCGGCGGCATCGCGCCGGTGGTGTGCGCCAGCAAGGCGGACCTGCTGGAGGGCGACGCCGAGCGCGCGCGGGTCGAGGAGGCGCTGGAGCCCCTGCGGGAGCTCGGCGTGCCGGCCCTGCTGACCTCGGGCGCGACCGGCGAGGGCATCGCCGAGCTGCGCCGGCACGTCGCCGGCCGCGCGGTGGTGTTCGTGGGGCAGAGCGGCGTGGGCAAGTCGTCGCTGCTGAACGCGCTGGACCCGTCCCTCGGGCTCGCCACGGGTGCGGTGCGGCGGGGCGACGGCAAGGGCCGCCACACGACGACGAGCTCGCGGCGGATGCTGCTGGCCGACGGCACCTGCGTCGTGGACACCCCCGGCGTGCGGGCCTTCGGCCTGGCGGACCTCGGCCCGGCCGAGCTGGCGCGCTCGTTCCCCGAGCTCTCCGGACCCGGGGCGGCCTGCCACTTCCGCGACTGCACGCACGCCCACGAGCCGCGCTGCGTGGTCCGCGCGGCGGTCGAGGCGGGGCGCGTGCCGCGCGCGCGGTACGAGGCCTACCTGCGGATCCTGGCGTCGTCCGGCTGAGGTCCGCCGCCGGCCGGGGCTCGCTCCGGCCGGCGGCGGATCGTTTCTCCCGGCCGGACCGAGACCCGGCGGGCTCCCTCCGGTTGGAGGGGGTCCGCGGGCGCGCCGGACGAGCCGACGCCCCCGCGGCGAGGAGCGCGGCATGCAGCGAACGAAGGACGACGGCGGCTGGACGATGCGGACCGGGCTGGGCGCGCTGGCGCTGGCCGCGGCGACCACGGCGTGGGCCCAGGGGCCCGGGGGCGGGCCGCCGCGCCGCGCGCCGCGGGCGCACACGGTGACCGCGTCCGCCGGTGCACCGCGCCTGGCGCCGGCCGACCGGCGTCCCCCGGGCGCCTCCGAGGTCTCGATCGAGGTCGTGGGGGACCGGCGCGTGATCCGCACGAACGGCCTGCCCGCGCACGGCGTCGGCCCGTTCCCCGGCCCCGGCAACCCCAACCCGATCGCGCCGCAGGAGCGCGAGCTGCGCGTGCCGGCGGAGCCCGAGCCGGCGGGGCGCGTGACGCCGCTCGGCATGCACGACTTCGGCGTCGCCGTGAACGGCGTGCCGTTCGACCCCGGCGCCGCCGAGTGGTACCTGGGCGACCGCGCGGGCGGCTGGCAGTACGAGCCGCTCTCCGGCGCCCTCGCCCTGGGACTCGACGCCAGCCACGCCCACGTCCAGCCGACCGGCGCGTACCACTACCACGGCCTGCCGACGCTCCTGCTCGAGGAGCTCGGCGTCGCGCCGGACGCGCACTCGCCGCTCGTCGGCTGGGCGGCCGACGGGTTCCCGATCTACGCGCTGTACGGCCACGCCGACCCCGACGACCCGACGTCGCCGGTGCGCGCGCTGCGCCCGAGCTACCGGTTGAAGGAGGGCGACCGACCCGACGGCGAGGGGCAGCCCGGCGGCGCGCACGACGGGACCTTCGTGGCCGACCACGAGTACGTCGCGGGCCTCGGGGACCTCGACGAGTGCAACGGCCGCTTCGGCGTCACCCCCGAGTTCCCCGACGGCACCTACGCGTACTTCCTGACCGAGGCCTGGCCCGTCGTCCCGCGCGCCTACCGCGGCACGCCCTCGACGGACTTCCTGCGCCGGCCGCCGCCCGGGGGCTCCCGGCCCGCGCGCCGCCGCTAGCCGGTGAACTCGGTCCCGCGCTGCACGAAGCAGAGCCCGTTGCCGAACGGGTCGCGGACGTAGAACGAGTCCTCGCCCCACGGCCGCCGCGCGACCTCGGCCGCGGGCGCGCCGCCGACGTCGCCCGGCTCGGGGGTCGCGCCCGCCGCGAGGCAGCGCGCGCGCGCCGCGCCCACGTCGCCGACGGCCAGGTAGACCCAGTCCGGCAGCGGCACCGCGTCGTGGCCGTCCCCGGCGCCGCGCGGGTCGAAGCAGGCCAGGATCGTGCCGCCGCAGTCGAAGTAGTGGCGCCCGCCCGAGACCGGCGTGCCGGGAGTGCCCAGCACCTCGGCGTAGAACGCGCGGG
>JAUIDW010000105.1 GCA_030428395.1 bacterium
TGTAGGCCTGCTCGGGGTGCTTGCGGCCGCCCTGGGGCGGGACGTTGGCCACGGTGCCCTCGATGATCTTCAGCAGCGCCTGCTGGACGCCCTCGCCCGACACGTCGCGCGTGATCGAGACGTTGGAAGTGGTGCGGCCGATCTTGTCGATCTCGTCGATGTAGACGATGCCGCGCTGCGCGCGCTCGACGTCGAAGTCGGCGGCCTGCAGCAGCTTCAGCAGGATGTTCTCGACGTCTTCGCCGACGTAGCCCGCCTCGGTCAGCGTGGTGGCGTCGGCCATCGCGAAGGGGACGTCCAGCATGCGCGCCAGCGTGCGCGCCAGCAGCGTCTTGCCCGAGCCCGTGGGGCCCACGAGCAGGACGTTGGACTTCTCGATCTCGACGTCGTTGGCGTCCGCGGCGCCGGGGTTCTCGTCCCGGAAGCGCAGGCGCTTGTAGTGGTTGTAGACGGCGACGGCGAGCACCTTCTTGGCCCGCTGCTGCCCGATGACGTACTCGTCGAGGCGGCGCGCGATCTCGATCGGCGTGGGCAGGCGCTGCGGGTCCGCCTCGGCGGCCGGCGCCCCGCGCACGCGGCGGGACGAGGCGGCCTCGGGGCTGCGGCGCTGCTCCTCCTGCAGGATGGAGTTGCAGATCTCGATGCACTCGTTGCAGATGTAGACCCCCGGGGGGCCCGCGATCAGCGAGGCGACGTGGTGGCGCCGCTTCTCGCAGAACGTGCACCGTTCCACGTGGCGGCCGCGGCCGGAGGAGGGGGTCATGAGCCCTCAGTCTACTCCTTCTTCGGGATGGCGGACACGATGTGGTCGATCAACCCGAACTCCTTCGCCTCCTCGGGGCTGAAGAAGCGATCGCGCTCGGTGGCCTTCGAGACCTCCTTGGCGGTGCGTCCGGAGTGGTCGGCCAGGATGCCCTCGAGCGCCTTCTTCATCTTGAGGATCTCGGCGACCTGGATCTCCATGTCCATCGCCGTGCCCTGCGTGCCGCCCCACGGCTGGTGGATCATCACGCGCGAGTGCGGCAGCGCGAAGCGCTTGTTCGCCGCCCCGCCGGAGAGCAGCACGGCGCCCATCGACGCCGCCTGGCCCAGGCAGTAGGTCGCCACGTCGGGCGACACGAACTGCATCGTGTCGTAGATGGCGAGGCCCGCCGTCACCGAGCCGCCCGGCGAGTTGATGTAGATGTTGATGTCCTGCGACTTGTTGACCTTGTCGAGGAACAGCAGCTGCGCCATCACCGAGTTCGCGACCTGGTCGTCGATCGCCGTCCCGATGAAGACGATGCGGTCCTCGAGGAGGCGCGAGTAGATGTCGTACGTGCGCTCTCCGCGGCCGGTCTTCTCGATGACGTACGGAACGTAGTAGCTCGATTCTGCGGTCATGGACGGGTGGGTCGCTGGGGGGTGGGAGGGAGGTGGTGCGGACGCGAGGGTCCAGGAATAGTCTCTGCCCCGGGCGTGCTCAAGGACCGCGGCGGGCCGGCCCCGGGGCGCTCGCTCAGGCGGCGCCGCCCTTCACGGTCACCGTGTCGCGCAGGTGCGTGCGGACCTTGCGCTCGACGATCTCCATGGCGAGCTGCTGGAGGAGGCCCTGCTTCTGGTAGTAGTCCTGGACCTCCTGGGGCTGGACGCGGTTGCGCTGGGCGATGTCCTGGAACTCCTTTCTCAGGTCTTCTTCGGTCACCAGGAGCCCTTCCTTGTGCGCAATCGCCTCGATCAGGAAGTAGCCCTTGCCGGCCCTCCGGGCCTCCTCCGCGGCGGGCTCCTCCGCGGCCGCGAGCTGTTCCTGGATCTGGGCCTCCTCGGCCCCGCCCTCCTCCATCTGCTTCTTCAGGGCGTCCAGGCGGGCCCGGGTCTGCTCCTCGACCATCGTGGCGGGCAGCTCGAAGTCGTGTTCGCCGATGAGCCGCTGGAGGACCTCGTCCTCGACCCGGCGCTCCTCCGCCTGGTCCCGCGTCTGCTCGAGCTGCTCGCGCGCCTTGGCCCGCAGGGCGTCGACGTCCTCGACGCCCACCATCTTCAGGAGCTCCTCCTCGCTGGGCGGCACGACGCGGAAGGCCTGGTTGACCGTCAGGAGGCAGCGCACCTCCTTGCCGACGAGCTCCGCCTTCTCGAAGCCCTCGGGGAGCGTCATGGCGACCTCGCGCTCGTCGCCCTCCACGGCGCCGGTCAGGGCCTCGGCGAAGGCCTTCTCGTCCACGCCGGTCAGCGGGGTCGAGGGCGACAGGCGCAGCCCCTCGCGCTCCGCCACGACCTCCTCGCCGTCGAGGACCTTCAGCGAGCACAGCGCCACGCCGTCCGCCGGCAGGCCCTCCTCGCCGACGGCCTCGGGCCGCGACTGGTTGCGCTTCAGCTCCTCCAGCGCGGCGTCCACGTCCTCGTCGGTGACCTCCTGGTGCTGGCCCTCGATCTCCCAGCCGGAGTAGTCCAGCAGCTCGACCTCGGGCCGCAGGGTCACCTCGAACTCCATCTGGAAGCTCTCGCCCTTCGGCAGGGGCTCGTGGTCGGGGTGGACGTGGGGGTCGCGGAGCAGCCGCAGCTCGTTCTCCTCCACGGCCTGCCGCACCGCCTTGTGGAAGAAGTGGTCCTTGGCCTCGGCGCGGACCTCCTTGCCGTAGTTCTTCTCGACCACGGCCAGGGGCACCTTGCCCGGGCGGAACCCCTTCATGCGGGTGCGCTGGCCGAGGCGGCGGAGGGCCTGCTGGACCTCCTGCTCGAACTCGTCGGAGGGGACGGAGAAGGCGACGCGCGCCTGGCAACCGGAGAGCTTTTCGACCGTGACGTCCATCGCGGGGCGCCGCCCGGACCGGGGGGCCGGGGGCGAAGAGGGGGCTGGAGGAGGGTGGAACGAGGCGGGGAAGCGGGCCATTGAAACCGCTGCCGACCGGGAGTCCAACCCCCGGGCGGCCCCGCCGGAGGCCCGGGCGACCGGCCGCGGCGGGTTCGCCCGCGAAGCCCCCGTCCCGGCGGTGAGCCGCGCGGGCGGCCGGCGGCCGACGACCCTCGCCCGGGCGCCGGGAACTCGCCGATGGGCGCTGGTACCGTGCCCCGGGCCGACCCTGGCCCGCCCCGACCCCCATGGACCTCCGCCACAGCCTCGCGAGCCTGCTCTCGATCGCCGTGATCGGCGCCCTGGGCTGGTGGGCCGTCAGCGCCATCCGCGGCCAGGACCGCGGGCCGCAGCTCGTGCCGCCGCGCGAGGCGGGTCCGCTGGCGGTCGAGGTGCGCACGCTCGCGCCCGCCGACGCGGTCGTCGCGGTCGAGGCCTACGGCACGCTCCTGCCCGCCCGCGAGGCCGAGCTGGCGCCGGAGGCCGCCGGGTACGTCGTGCGGCTGCACCCGGGGTGGCGCCCCGGCGGCGCGGTGCTCGCGGGCGAGGAGATCCTGGCGCTGGACCCGGCCCTCGCCCGGCTCGACGTGCGGCGCGCCGAGGGCCAGCGCGCGGAGGCCGCGGCGGCGCTGCGCGGGGCCGAGCTGCGCGCGGGCGAGATCGCCGACCAGCTGCCCCTGTTCGAGAGGTCCGTCGAGCTGGCCGCGCGCGAGCTCGAGCGGCTCGAGGGCCTGCAGTCGATCGAGAGCGAGGCGCGCATCGACGCCGCCCGCCGGGCGCACAACGCGGCCGAGCTCGACCTCGAGCTGGCGCGCGAGCGCCTGGGCGTGGCCACCGTCGAGGTCGAGGTCGCGACGGCGCGCGCGGCGCAGGCCGAGACGGCGGTGGAGCTGGCGCGCGAGCAGCTCGCCCGCCGCGTGCTGCGCGCGCCCTTCGACGCGCGCTTCACCGACCGGCCGCCCGGCGCGGGCACCCACCTGAACCCCGGCGTGGTCGTGGCTCGGCTGGTGGACGTCGCGCGCCTGCACCTGCGCCTCGAGGTGCCCGAGGACGAGCTGGAGGGGCTGCGCGTCGGCCTGCCGGCGCACGTCCGCGTGCCGGCGCGCCCTGGGCTCGACCTGGCGGGCACCGTGCGCGCCGTGGCGGTGCGCGCCGACCCCGCCCTGCGCGCGGTCGCCGTCGAGGTCGAGGTCGTCAACGCCGCCGCCGAGGGCGGCGACGAGGAGGGGCAGCCCGGTGGTGCGGGCGCCCTGGCCGCGGGGCAGTTCGCGCGCGCCGAGATCGAGGTGGCGCGCCTGCCGGGTGCGCTGGTGGTCGCGCCGGGCGAGTACCGCCGCGAGGACGGCCACCTCGTCGCGCACGTCGTCACCGGGCGGGCCGGCGAGGAGCCCCGGCTCGCGCGCCGCGAGCTCGTCCTGGGCCGCCGCGTCCACCGGGGGGACGGCTCGGTCGGACGCGTGGTGCTGTCCGGCCTGCGCCCCGGCGAGCGCCTGGCGGTGTCGCCCCAGGACCGGCTGCGCGACGGCGCCGCCTGCGCGCCGCGGGAGGAGGGCGCGCCGTGATCCGCGCGCTCGCGCGCCTGTCGGTCGGCAACCCCGTCGCCGTCAACCTCGGCATGCTCGCCGTCGCCCTCGCGGGCGTCGCGACCTACGCGACCATGCCGCGCGAGGTGTTCCCCGACTTCTCGCTGGGCTCGGTGGTCGTCACGACCCTGTACCCCGGCGCCTCGCCCGAGGACGTCGAGCGCCTCGTCACGCTGCCGCTCGAGGACGAGCTGGAGAGCCTCGACGGCCTCGACGAGATGTCGTCGACGTCGCGCGAGGGCGTGTCGACCATCGCGCTGAAGCTGCGCGCCGGCGCCGACGCGCGGACGTTCCTCGACGACGTGCGCACGGCGGTCGACCGCGACCACGGCTTCCCGGCCGAGGTCGAGGAGCCGGAGATCCGCGAGGTGAAGAGCGAGTTCCCGGCCATCGCCGTGCTGGTCTACGGCACGGCCTCGGAGCCGGAGCTGCGCGAGTACGCCGAGGACCTGAAGCGGCGGCTGGAGCGCGTCGCGGGCGTCAGCTCGGTGCAGCTGACCGGCACGCGCGAGCCGCGCATCTGGGTCGAGGTCGACCCCGCCGCGCTCGAGCGCCACGGCCTGACGCTCGAGCAGGTCGGCGCGGCCGTGGGCGCGCGCAGCCGCGACCTGCCGCTGGGCAGCCTCTCGACCGGCGGGGGCGAGGTGCTGCTGCGGGTCGAGTCCGGGGTCGTCCGCGCCGCCGACCTGGACCTGCTGCCGGTGCTGGTGCGGCCCGAGGGCGGCGTCGTGCGCCTGCGCGACGTGGCGAGCGCGGTGGACTCGTTCGAGCGCCCGCTGACGCTGGCGCGGTTCAACGGCCACCCCAGCCTGCACCTGCAGGTCAACAAGGACGCCGACGGCGACATGATCCGTATCGCCGGCGAGGTCCGCCGCCAGCTCGTCGCGGAGCAGGGCCAGACGCCGCCGGGCATCGCCGTGGGGGCCAACACGGACCTCTCCGTGTACGTGCGCAACCGCCTGAACACGATGCGCGAGTCCGCCGCGATCGGCGGCGTGCTCGTGCTGATCTCGCTGGTGCTCTTCCTGAGCCGCAAGGTCGCCCTCATCACCGCGCTGGGCATCCCGATCTCGTTCCTCGGCGGCCTGCTGCTCGCGGGCCTGTTCGGCATCACCATGAACATGATGACCATGTTCGCGCTGATCGTCGTGCTGGGGATGATCGTCGACGACGCCATCGTGATCGGCGAGAACGCCTTCCGCCTGATGGAGGAGGGGCACCCGCCCGCCGAGGCCGCGGTGCGCGGGACGGCCGAGGTCGGCAAGCCGGTCACGGCCACGATCCTGACGACCATGGCGGCCTTCCTGCCGATCCTGCTGGTCCCCGGGACGATGGGGAAGTTCATGCGGCCGCTGCCGCTGATCGTCACCTTCTGCCTGCTGGCCTCGCTGCTGGAGGCGCTGGTGGTGATGCCGGCGCACCTGGCGCACTGGACGGGGCGCCGCGAGGGGCGGGGGTCCCGGAGTTCGCCCGGGCCGGAGGACGGCGGCGGCGCGAACGCCGCCGGGCAACCAGACGGCGACGGCGCGCGCGCCGCCGAGCACGCCCGGCGCTCGCGCCGGGCGTGGTACGACCCCCTGCGCGAGGCCTACGCGGTGACGCTGGCGGCGGTGGTGCGGTGGCGCTACGTGTCGGTGGCGCTGGCGCTGGCGGTCACGGCGGTGCTCGGGACCGTGGCGCAGGTGGCGCTGCCGTTCCACCTGTTCGACGAGTTCGAGTCGAAGATGTTCCAGGTGAACCTGCGGGCGCAGCCGGGGAGCTCGCTCGAGGAGACCGAGCGCGTCGCGATCTGGGCCGAGGGGGTCGTCCTCGAACTGCCGGAGGCGGAGGTCGAGAGCGCCAACACGCTGGTCGGCATCCAGGCCCAGGACAGCTCGCGGTGGGAGTTCGGCGAGAGCCTGGCGCAGGTCTGGGTCGAGCTGCGCGAGCACGAGGGGCGCGAGCGCAGCACGGCGGAGATCCTCGACGACCTGCGCGCGCGCCTGTCCCGCGGCCAGCCGCCGGGGCTGGAGAGCCTCGAGCTGCAGCAGCCCCAGGCCGGGCCCACGGGCCGGGCGGTCGACGTGTCCGTGCGGGGCCCGGACCTCGACGTGCTGCGCGAGATCACCGGCGAGATGCAGGCGTACCTCGCCACGGTGCCCGGCGTGCGCGACCTGCGCGACAACGCCCGCGTCGGCAAGCGCGAGGTCCGCGTCGTGCTGCGCGACGAGGGGCGCACGCTGGGGTTCACCGAGGAGCTGCTCGCGCGCGAGCTGCGGACCGCCTTCGAGGGCACCCGCTACGCCCGCGTCCGGCGCGGCCGCGACGACGTCGAGGTCGTCGTCAAGCTGCCCGAGGAGCTCCGCCGCGACGCGCGCGCGCTGCAGGACCTGCGCGTGAGCCTGCCGGCGGCCGTGCCGAACGGGATCTCCGCCGCCACGCCGCGCGTGCCGCTGGCGAGCGTGGCCGAGCTGATCGAGACCGTCGGCCCCGAGGTCATCTCGCGCGACGACGGCGAGCGCTCGATCCGCGTCTTCGCCGACGTCGACAAGGACGTCTCCAGCTCCGGCGCCGTGACCGGGGCCCTGGCGGAGCGCTTCGCCGACCTGGGCGAGCGCTGGCCGGGCTACTCGATGGAGTTCAAGGGCGACCACCAGGAGACGCGCGAGTCCCTCGCGGGCCTGCTGACCGCGCTGACCCTGGCGATGGTCACGATCTACCTGATCCTCGGGGCGCTCTTCCGCTCGTACCTGCAGCCGCTCGTGATCATGTTCTCGATCCCCTTCGCGGGGACCGGCATGGTGCTCGGGCACCTGGTCATGGGGCGCGGGCTCTCGATGATGTCGCTGATCGGGCTGCTGGCGCTCACCGGGGTCGTCGTGAACGACTCCCTGATCCTCGTCGACCTGATCAACGCCAAGCGTCGCGAGCTCGGCGACGTCGCCGCGGCGGTGCGCGTGGCCGGGCGCCAGCGCTTCCGTCCGATCGTCCTCACGTCGATCACGACCATGCTGGGCCTGTCGCCGCTGGCGTTCTTCGCCGAGGGCCAGGCGCGCTTCCTGCAGCCCATGGCGATCACGCTTTTCTTTGGACTGGCCGTGGCGACGTTCCTCATCCTGTTGCTCGTGCCGTGCGCGTACCTGCTGCTCGATGACCTGCTGGGGCTGCCCGGCCGGGTGCGCGCGGCGCTGCGCGGGCGCGCCGCCGCCGCCGCCCCGGGCCCGGGCGCGGCGGGCTGATCGCGGCCCCCTTTCCCTTCCGGCCCGCCCCGCGGAGCGACGAGCGATGGACCTGACCCTGGAACGCGTGGAGACGCTGGAGGCCGCCCTCGAGCTCGCCCCGGTCGTCGACCGCTACGCGGCCGAGACGATGGAGCAGTACGCCGGCACGCGCGTGCCCGCCGGCGTGGGGCGCGCGTTCCTCGAGCGCGCGTTCGGCGCCCCCGAGACGGTGGTGCTGGTCGCGCGCGGCGCGGACGGCGCGGTCGTCGGCACCTGCATCAGCGCGCCCCTGGTGGACCCCCTGCTGGGCACGTCCACGCCGGTGGTCGCCGTGCTGCACGTGCAGCCCGACCTGCGGCACCGCGGGCTCGCCCGCCAGCTCGTGGACGAGCTGACCGCCGTGCTCGCGCAGCGCGGCCTGCACGACCTCGGGGCGCGCGTGGCGCACAACGACGACGCCTTGATCTCGATGGGCGAGCGCTGGGGCTTCACGCGCCAGTGGGAGCTCATGATCCGCGAGTGAACCGGGGCCGCGCGTGAGCCGTGCCGCCGCTCGCTGGGCGCCGGTCCTCCTGGCGCTCCTGCCGTACGCGCTGCTCGTGGCGCGCCTCGACTTCGTCACCGACGACGCGTACATCTCGTTCCGCTACGCCCGCAACCTGGCGGCCGGGCACGGGCTGGTCTTCAACCCGGGCGAGGCGGACCCGGTCGAGGGCTTCAGCAACCTGCTGTGGGTGCTCGCCATGGCCGCGGTCGAGCTCGCCGGCGCGCGCCCCGACTTCGTCGCGCGCGTCCTCTCGGTGGCCTGCGGGGTCGCGCTGCTGCTGGCGGTGGACGCCGCGCTCGTGCGCGCGGCCCGCGACGCCGCGCCGGGCTCGTCCCGCGCGGCGACGGGCAGCCCGCTGGTGCGGGGCGTCGCGCTCGTCTTCCTCGCGACCCTGCCGCCCGTCGCGGTCTGGTCCACCGGCGGCCTGGCGACGCTGCCCGCCGCGCTCGCCCTGTTCCTGGCGGCCGACGCGCTCGTCGGACACGCGCGCCCGCGGGTCCTTGTCGGGGTCCTCGCGGGGGGCGCCGCGATCCTGCTGCGCGCGGACGCCCACGCCTTCCTGCTGGCCGTCGCCGCCCTCGCGGCGCTGGGGGCCTGGCGGCGGGGCGACCGCGAGGCGCTGGGCGGCGTCGCGCGCGCCGCGCTCGGCTGGCTGGCGGTCTTCGCGGCGGTCACGGCCTGGCGGCTCGCGGTGTTCGGGGACTGGGTGCCGCACACCGCGCGCGTGAAGGTCGGGCTGACACCGCTCGCGCTCGAGCGCGGCCTCGCCTACGTCGCGGCCACGCTGCTGACGGTCCCCGCGCTGCTCGTCCTGCTGGTCGCGGGCTGGGTCGCGCCGCGCGGGTGGCGCTGGGGCGGCGTCGCGGCGCCGCTGCTGCTCGCGAGCTGCGCCTACGCCCTGGTGGTCGGCGGGGACTTCATGGCGATGGGGCGGCTCCTGGTCCCCGGGCTGCCGTTCGCCGCGGTCGCGCTGGCCGGCGCCGCGGCCGTGCTGGCCGCGCGCGCGCCCGCCGGCCGCTGGCTCGCGCCGCTGGCGGGCGTCGCGCTGCTCGCGCTCTCCGTCCCGGCCGCCTTCGACGTGCACGCGGTGCCGGAGGCGGTCCGCGCGCGCTTCCACTTCCGCTGGAACTCGCCGCGCTACGTCTCCGAGGTGCGCCAGTGGGAGCTGATGAACGCGCGCGTCCAGCGCTGGACCGCGCTCGGCCGGGCGCTGCGCGACAAGACGCCGGCGGACGCCTCCCTGGTGGGCGACGCCATCGGCTGCGTGGGCTACTTCTCGGAGCGCACGGTGTACGACCTGTTCGGCCTCACCGACCGCGCCGCGCTCGCCGCCGCCGGCCCGCCGGAGCGCCGCTCGCCCGGCCACGACCGCCGCGTGCGCCGCGACTTCTTCCTCGACCGCGACCCGACCTACGTCGAGGTCGACCTGGTCCCCGCGGCCGACCGCTGGCGCGACTTCCCCCGCTACTGGTCCGCCGACCCCGCGGCCATGGCCCGCCTCGACGTCACGTGGCTCACGGTCGAGCCGACCTACGGCTGCCCGCCGGGCAGCTTGCTGCGCCTGGTCGCTCCCCGGCGAGCGCCCTGAGCGCGTCCCGTTCGGATAGGCTCGGGGGACGCGCCCTCGGCGCCGGATCCCATGCTCCTCACCGCGCCTCGCGCGCTGGCCCTGCTGGCGCTCGCCGGGGTCGCCCCCGCGGGCGGCGGCGCCGGCCGAGCGGAGGACCCGCCCTTCGCGTTCGCCCCGCCGGAGGGGCTGGTGCTGCGCAAGACGTTCACGCGCGCGCTGCGCCTGAAGCTGGATCGTGTCGGCTGGTCCGACCAGGGCTTGCTCGCTCCCGGGGAGGCGAGCGCCTGGATCGACGAACAGGAGGTCGTGTTCACCGACCGCTACGGCGCGCTGGTCGACGGCCTGCCCGCCCGGCTCGAGCGGACCTACGAACGGGTGCGGCTGGAGCACGAGCACGACATCACGCTCGCGGTCCCGGAGGTCCTCGGCTTCCGCGTGCACGTGCCGCGCAGCGGCCGCGGCTTGCTGGAGGGCCGCACCGTGGTGTTCACGCGCGCGCCGGACGAACCGTCCACGGCGTGTTCCCTCGTCGCCGGTCGCGAGGTGGACGACGACGTCCTGGCTGCGCTGCAGCAGGACGCGGACGCGCGCGAGCTGCTCCCGTGGGAGCAGGAGGGCCCGGGCGACGCGTGGTTCACGGGAGTCGAGACGTTCCGGCAGCTCGCCTGGCCCGGCGGCGCCATGCCGTTCGTCGACGAGGACGGAGCGTGGCTCGTCGTGCCCGTCGACCGGATCGCGGCCCCCGGGCTGGAGGGGACGTTCCGGGTGGAGCTCGTCGAGCTGGCCGAGGTCGGCGGCCGCCGAGTGGCCCGCCTGGCCCTGCGCTGCGTCCTCGAGGCGGAGACGCGTTTCGACCACGACCTGTCCCTCGGAGGCCTCGAGCGCTACCGGGTCGTTCCCGGGCGCCTCGAGCTCCCCGTTCGCCAGCAGCTGAGCCTGTACGTCGTCGCGACGGGGGAGGCCGTGTGGGACGTGGACGGTGGCCACCTCGACTCGCTGCGGCTGACGGGGCGGGTCGAGGTCGAGCAGCTCGCGCGGGCCCGCAGCGAGGAGGAGCTCTGGTTCCTCCGGCCCGACGCCCTCGAGTGGCGCGCCCGCTGGAGCGGGACCCTGGAGACGTCCGTGGAGTTCGAGCGGGTCGAGGACCCCGTCGCTCGCGCGGCGCGCTAGACGGGTGCCGCGCGCGTCAGTCCTCGTCGACGTAGCCCAGGTCCTGGAGCTGGCGCAGGCGCTCGGCCTCGTCGCGGGCGGCGTCCTCGGGGCGGGGGCGGGAGGCCAGGAAGTCGGGCGTGTCGTGCGTCGCGACCGGGGTGGGGCGCGGGCGGTCGCGGTGCGCGGGCGCGGTCAGCCCGTCCAGGACGTGGCCCGGCATGTCGCGGCCCACGGGCAGCCCGAGCCACGTCAGCAGGGTGGGCGCCAGGTCGAACACGGTGCCCACCTCGCGCAGGTCGGCGCGGTCCAGCTCGCGCGGCGGGGGCCCCTCGGTCCGCGCGACGAGCGGGCCGGCCGCCACGAGCACACCGGGGGGCGCCTCGTGGTGGTGAGCGGAGTTCGCGTTGCGCGGCGGGTCGTCGGGCGGGAAGTGCGCGTCGAGGTTGACGGGCTTCATGCCGTGGTCGGACACGACCAGGACCGTCGTGTCGGGTGGGTGCGCCGCCACCAGCGCGCCGAGCGCCTCGTCCACCCAGCGGTAGTAGTCGCGCACGACGTGGCGGAAGTTCTCGACGTCCTCCGGCGCGGGCGGGTGCTCGTACAGCTCGGGGCGCAGGTAGCGCCAGAAGCGGTGGCCGACGACGTCGGGGCCGCCGAAGTACACGAGGTTCAGGTCGCTCGGCCCGCGCCGCTCGAGCAGATCGAGCGTCACCGCCAGGTACGTCGCGTCGGCGCGGAAGGCCCAGCGGCAGTTGTCCCACAGGCGCCGCTCGAGCTCGCGCAGCGGGTGGGGGAAGGCGCCGAAGATCTCGCGCAGGCGCGCGTCGAGGTCGCGCTCGCTCTCCGCCAGCGTCGCCAGCACCGCCTCTTGCTCGGAGGCCGGGTGCACCTGCCCCGGGACGCCCTCCAGCAGCGCGCCCTTCCACACGTGGCGCGCGCCGGCGGTGTCGAGCTGCTCCAGCGTGTTCGTCTGCGCGACCATCACGCCGTCGATCGCGTCGACCGGCCACGTCATCCACCAGCCGACGCACGTCGTCGTGAGCCCGTGGTCGGTCAGCACGTTCCACAGCGCCTTCGTGCGGCGGTCCGCGTTCGTGTAGAGGCGCAGCCGCCCGTCGGCGTCGCGGCGCGCGAAGTTGCCGATGCCGTGCTGCTGGGGCGGCTTGCCCGTGGCGATCGTCGTCCAGATGATCGGCGACGAGGTGGGCTCGAAGGTCCGCAGCGTGCCGTAGGTGCCGCGGGCCATCAGCGCCTCGAGCTGCGGCAGGTCGCCCGCGGCGAGCCAGGGCACGAGCACGTCCCACTCCAGGCCGTCGACGCCGACCACGAGGATCGGTCCGCCCGCGCCGGGCTCCCGCGCGCCGCGGGCCCCGCGGGCGTCCTCGGCGGCGTCGTCCGCGGCGGGACCGCAGGCCAGCGCCAGCCCGGCGACCGCCGCGGCGAGCGCGCGCGCCACGCGGGGCCGCGGCCCGCGTCGCACCGGGGTCGCGGCTTCGCGGCCGACGGAGCAGGGGAGGTTCGCGCGGCGCTGCATGGACCCCGCACGCTAGCACGCGCTTCCGCCACGGGCCAAGGCGACCCGCGGCCGCCGGCTGGTAGCATCGCGGGTCGTGCTCCCGTCGCTCCGACTCCACCCGGCCGGCTCCGGCCGCCGCGCCGGCTCCTCGCGCCCGCGCTGCTGGCCCTCGCGGGCGCGGCCTGCGCGCCCGCGGACGACGGAGCCGCGGGCGCGGCGGCCGGCCCGGAGCCGGTCGTGTACCCGCGGCCCGAGGAGCTCGACCCCGACGTCCGCGCCAAGCTGGACGAGCTGCTCGCCCGCGCGCGGGCGGCGCCCGGGGTCGGGGCCCACCACGCGGAGCTGGGGCTGCTGTACGAGGCCAACGACCTGTGGGCGGAGGCCGAGGCGAGCTTCGGGCAGGCGGTCGCGCTGGCCCCCGACGAGGTGCTGTGGCGCTACCACCGCGCCGTTGCCCGGCGCCAGGCCGGCGACTTCCCCGGCGCGCTCGAGCTCCTGCGGGCCGTGGTGGCCGACGCGCCGACGCTGGCGCCCGCGCAGCAGCGCCTGGGGCACTGGCTGGTCGACGCCGGCGACCTGGCCGGGGCCGAGGCGGCGTACCGCGCGGCGCTGAGCTTCGCGCCGGACTCGCCCGGGTGCCTGGCGGGGCTGGCGGACGTGCGGCTCGCGCAGGGCGACGCGGCGGGCGCCGCCGAGCTCGCGCAGCAGGCGCTGCGGGAGGATCCCGGCTACCGGCTGGCGAACTACACGCTCGGCGCGGCGTACCGCGAGCTCGGCCGGCGCGAGGACGCCGCCCGCGAGCTCGCCCGCGGCGTGGGCGCCGAGCGACGCAACCTGGCCGACGAGCTCTCGCTGCGGCTCGAGACGTACCGGCTGAACCTCGCCGGCCGCGTCAACCAGGCCGCGCGCTGGATCGAGACCGGCCAGCCCGAGCGCGCCGTGGCGCTGCTCGAGCCCGCGCTCGCGAGCCACGGCGAGGACATGGAGGTGCTCAGCAACCTGGGCTCGGCCTACCAGGCGCTCGGACGCCTGCCCGACGCGCGCGCGATGTTCCTGCGCGCGACGAAGGCCGACCCCGGCGCCTTCGCCGGCTTCCTCAACCTCGCGATCTGCCTGCTGGCCGAGCAGCGCGCCCCGGAGGCGCTCTCGCCGGCGCAGCGCGCGGTGGAGCTGGCGCCCGACCTCGCCGCGGCGCGCTTCACGCACGGTCGCGTGCTCTCCGCCCTCGGCCGGCACGCCGAGGCGCTCGCGGCCTTCCAGCGCGCCGGCCGGCTCGATCCGGCCGACGGCATGGTCGACGTGGCGCAGGCCGAGACGTGCTCGCAACTCGGGCGCTGGGACGAGGCGCTCGCGCACTACGACGACGCGCTGCGCAAGGTGCCCGACTTCCTGCCGGCGCACGTCAGCCGCGGGATGGTCGCGCTGCAGCTCGGGCGCCGGGACCTCGCCCAGGCCTCGGCGACCGAGGCGCGCCGCATCGACCCCGACCACCCGTGGCTGCGCGAGCTCGACCGGCGGATCGCCGGCGGAGGCCGCCGGTGAGGCTCGCGCCGCCCCGCGCCCCGGCCCTCGCCGCGCTGCTGCTGGCCGCGGCGGGCTGCAGCCGCCAGGAGGCCACCCCCGCGCCGGCGGCGGGCGCGGGCAGCGCGAGCGGGACACCCGCCGCGGCGGCCGGGCCCGCCTGGCTCGAGCCGGCCGAGGACGCCGCGGGCGTCGACTGGACCCACGTCCGCGGGGGCGCCACCCGCTACTGGTTCCCCGAGATCATGGGCGGCGGGGTCGCGTTCCTCGACTACGACCGCGACGGGGCCCTGGACCTGTACCTCGTGCAGAGCGGCGAGCTGGACCCCGCGGCCGCGCGGCGCCCGGGCAACGCGCTCTACCGCAACCGCGGCGACGGGACCTTCGAGGACGCCACGGCGCGCGCCGGCGTGGGCGACGACGGCTACGGCATGGGCGTCGCCTGCGGCGACTACGACGCCGACGGCCACGTCGACCTCTACGTGACGAACGTCGGCGCCAACGTGCTGTACCGCAACCGCGGGGACGGGACGTTCGAGGACGCCACGGCCTCCGCGGGCGTCGGCGACCCGGGCTGGGGGACCAGCGCGGCCTTCGTGGACGTCGACGGCGACGGGCTGCTCGACCTGTTCGTCGTGAACTACCTGACGTGGTCGATCGAGACCGAGCTCGACTGCCGCGCGGGCTCGGGCGAGCGCGACTACTGCTCGCCCAACAACTACGACCGCCCGGCGCGCGACGTGCTGTACCGCAACCGCGGGGACGGGACCTTCGAGGACGTCACCGCCGCCGCCGGCCTGGGGGCGGCCTTCGGGAACGGACTCGGGGTCACCTGGGCGGACTTCGACCGCGACGGCGACTTCGACCTGTACGTGGCCAACGACGGCATGGCCAACCAGCTCTGGGTGAACGACGGCCGCGGGCGCTTCAGCGACGGCGCGCTGGTCGCGGGCTGCGCCGTGAACCGCCACGGCACGCCCGAGGCGGGCATGGGCGTCGCCGCCGCCGACCTCGACGCGGACGGCTGGTTCGACCTCTTCATGACGCACCTGCGCAACGAGTCGAACACCTACTACCGCAACGTCGGGGGCGACTTCACCGACGCGACGGCCGTGGTGGGGCTGTCGGGCCCCAGCATCGACTTCACCGGGTTCGGCATGGGCTTCGCCGACCTCGACCTGGACGGGTGGCTGGATCTCTTCGTCGCCAACGGGCGGGTGGGCAAGTGGGAGCCGTCGCCGGATCCGGCCGACCCCTACGCCGAGCCCAACCTGCTGTTCCGCGGCGGCGCGGGCGGCCGGTTCCAGGAGGTGTCGCCCCGCGGCGGGACGGCGACGCCGGTGCTGGGGACGAGCCGCGGCGCGGCCTTCGGCGACTACGACGGCGACGGCGACGTCGACGTGGCCGTGGTCGAGAGCGGGCGGCGCCTGCGGCTGCTCCGCAACGTCGCGGGGGACGGCGGCCGCTCCGCGGTGCTCGACGTCCTCGACGAGCGCGGCGCGCCCGCCCTGGGCGCGGTGGTCGAGGCGCGGCTCGGCGAGCGCGTGCTGCGCCGCCGCTGCGAGGCCGCCTACGGGTACTGCGCGAGCCACGACCCGCGGGTGGTCGTCGGGCTCGGCGCGGAGGAGGGGCTGTCCGACGTCGTCGTGACGTGGCCCGACGGCGTGCGCGAGCGCTTCGGCGACGTCCCCGCCGGCGCCGCGCCCCGCGCGCTCGTGCGCGGCGCGGGCGAGCCGGCGGAGTAGCGCCCCGCCGACCGGCGCGCGCGGCCCGTGAACTGACTGGGTTCCGTGTGGAACTCGGCCCCGGTTCCCGTCGGAACATGTTGTCGTGAAGGTGCTTGGGGTCGCCGCCCCCCGCCCGAGAGCCCTCGCTCCTCGCCCGGATCGGGCCGGGGCGAGCGCCCCCGGCGGAGAGGCCCTCCAGGGGTCCTGGACGAAGCCCCTGGCCGACCCCTCCCGGACGGTTCCACACGGAACCCAGTCAGGTCGAACATCCCACGAGGTGCCGGGTAGGGCCCCGCTCGACCGCCGGCGGGTCGCGCCGGCGGGTCGCCCCGCGCCATGTCCCCCGCAGCCCAGCGCGCCCTCCTGCTCGCGGTGCT
>JAUIDW010000106.1 GCA_030428395.1 bacterium
CGGGACCTGATGGGCAGGCTGCGGCGCGAGTCGTGGCTCGTGAGCAAGAAGAAGCGCTACCTGAACCTGGGGCTCGCGGTGTTCATGGCGTACCGCAACTTCGTGCGGCGGCGCTTCAACTGGGACTCGGTTTCACCAGCTCAGATGCTGGGGCTGACCTCGCGACGCCTGGGGTGGGGGCAGCTGCTGACCTGGCGGCAAGATTGGCGTGGCCGGAGCCTGCACCCTTGCTGGGGCGGGGTGGGTCCATTGCGTCTCGCGGGAGTGGCCTAGCCGCAAACGAGGACGAGGCCCGCTGGCTGCACCCTTCCCACGAATCCACACCGAACCCAGTCAGTCTCAGAAGGCCTCGTCGAACACCACGTCCCCCGTCACCGCAACCTGATAAGCCGACACCCGCCGCTCGAAGAAGTTCGAGAGCTCCTGCACGTCCTGCAGGTCCATGAACGCGAACGGGTTCTTGACCCCGTAGCGCGGGGCGTAACCCAGGTTGCGCAGGCGCTGGTCGGCCACGAACTCCAGGTACTGGCGCATGTCGCGCACGGACAGGCCCGGCACGCCCTCGCCCAGGATGTCCTCGGCGAACTGCGTCTCGCAGGCCACGGCCTCGTGGATCATCTCGCGCACGTCCTGCTCGAGCTCCTCGTCGAAGAGGTCCGGTTCCTCGCGGCGCACGGTCTCGACGACCTCCAGGGCGAAGGCCATGTGGCCGCTCTCGTCGCGGAACACCCAGTTGGTGCCGGCGGCCAGGCCGTTCAGCAGGCCCTTCGAGCGCATGAAGTAGACGTAGGCGAAGGCGGCGAAGAAGAACAGGCCCTCGATGCACGTCGCGAAGCAGATCAGGTTCAGCAGGAACCGGCGTCGGTCGCTGCGGGTCTCGAGCCGGTCGACGCTGTTGATCGAGTCGATCCACTTGAAGCAGAACTCGGCCTTGCGGCGGATGGACGGGATCTGCTCGACGGCCTGGAAGGCCTTGTGGCGCTCCTCGAGGTCGGGGATGTAGGTGTCCAGCAGCGTCAGGTAGAACTGGACGTGCAGCGCCTCCTCGTAGAGCTGGCGCGACAGGTACATGCGCGCCTCGGGCGCGTTCACGTGCTTGTAGAGGTTCAGCACGAGGTTGTTCGCCACGATCGAGTCGCCGGTCGCGAAGAACGCCACGAGGCGGCTCACCAGGTGCCGCTCCGACGGCATCAGGCGGTGGGCGAGGTCCACGAGGTCCGTGGAGAAGTCGACCTCCTCGACCGTCCACGTGTTCTTGATGGCGTTGCGGTACATCTCGTAGAAGACCGGGTAGCGCATCGGGCGGAGCGTCAGGTCCATGCCGGGATCGAGAAGCATCGCGGAGGTCTCCTGGGTGCGGGGTCGGTGGTCGGTCGGGGCGGGCCGGGGGCCCGGGGCGGGTCGCGAGCGGGGCGCGGACCCGGCGGGCCCGCGCGTCGACGGAACGGAGCGTGCGGAGGTCGCGGCGCGGCCGCCTACTGGCAGGCCTCGCAGCTCTCCGGGTTCTCCAGCGAGCACGCCACGGCACCGGCGTCGTCGCGCGCGGAGGTGGCCGCGGTGGTCTGGGCGATGCGCGTCGCCGGGCGCGAGCGCAGGTAGTACGTCGTCTTCAGCCCGCTCTTCCAGGCGTGCAGGTACATCGACGACAGCTTGCCGATGGTCGGCGTCTCGAGGAACAGGTTCAGCGACTGGCTCTGGTCGATGAACGCGCCGCGCTCCGCGGCCATGTCGATCAGCGAGCGCTGCGGGATCTCCCAGGCCGTGCGGTACACCTCGCGCACCTCGGGCGGGATCTCCGCGATGCCCTGGATCGAGCCGTCGGCCGCCTTGATGCGCGACCGGATCGCCTCGTTCCACAGGCCGCGGCGCTTCAGCTCGTCGACGAGGTAGTTGTTGATCTGCAGGAAGTCGCCGGAGAGCGTCTCGCGCTTGAACAGGTTCGACACCTGCGGCTCGATGCACTCGTAGCAGCCGGAGATGGAGGCGATCGTGGCCGTCGGCGCGATCGCGATCAGCAGCGAGTTGCGCAGCCCGTGGGCGGCGACGCGCTCGCGCAGCTCCTGCCAGCGCTGCGGGTCGGACGGCTCGACGCCCCACAGGTCGGGCTGCAGCTCGCCCCGGGCCGCGCGGGTCAGCGCGAAGGCCTCGTGGGGACCGTGCTCCTCGGCCAGCTCGGTCGAGGTCCACAGCGCGTTGAGGTAGATCTCCTCCTGCAGGCGCCGGCTGATCGCGCGAGCGCGCTCGCAGTCGAAGGGCAGGCCGAGCTTGAAGAACACGTCCTGCAGCCCCATCAGGCCCATCCCGACGGGGCGCCAGCGGCGGTTCGAGGCGGCCGCCTGCGGTGTCGGGTAGTAGTTGATGTCGATCACGCGGTCGAGGAACCGCACGGCCAGGCGCACGACCTCGCCCACCCGTTCGTAGTCGACGTCGCCGTCCTTCACGAACTGGCCGACGTTGATCGAGCCCAGGTTGCAGACCGCGGTCTCGCCCTGGGACGTGACCTCGAGGATCTCCGTGCACAGGTTCGAGAGGTGCACGACGAGGTCGTCCTGCCCGGTCTGGTTGCACTTGCGGTTGGACGCGTCCTTGAACGTCATCCAGCCGTTCCCGGTCTGCGCCAGCGTCCGCATCATGCGCGCGTACAGGTCGCGCGCCGGCAGGGTGCGCACCGCCAGGCCCTTGCGCTCGGCCTCGGCGTAGACCCGCTCGAAGTCCTCGCCGTAGGTGTCGACGAGCTCGGGCACGATCTTCGGGTCGAAGAGCGACCAGGGCTCGTCCGCCTCGACCCGGCGCATGAACAGGTCCGGGACCCAGTTGGCCAGGTTCAGGTTGTGGGTGCGGCGCGCCTCGTCGCCCGTGTTGTCGCGCAGCTCGAGGAAGTCCTCGACGTCGGCGTGCCAGGGCTCGAGGTACACGCAGGCCGCGCCCTTGCGGCGCCCGCCCTGGTTGACGGCGGCGACCGAGGAGTCGAGCGTCTTCAGCCACGGCACGATGCCGTTGCTGTGCCCGTTCGTGCCGCGGATCAGCGAGCCCTTGCTGCGCACGCGGCTGTACGCGAGGCCGATGCCGCCCGCGAACTTGCTGAGCTGCGCCACGTCCATGTAGCGGCCGTAGATCGACTGCAGGTCGTCCTCGGGGCTGTCCAGCAGGTAGCAGGAGCTGAGCTGCGTGCGCTGCGAGCCCGAGTTGAACAGGGTGGGGGAGCTGGGCAGGTACGCCAGCGACGAGATCAGCCGGTAGAACTCGATCGCCTCGGCGGGGTCCCCCGCCAGCCCGCAGGCGACGCGCATGAAGAAGTACTGCGGCGTCTCGAACACCAGCCGGGACTCGGGGTCCTTCAGCAGGTAGCGGTCGTAGACCGTGCGCAGGCCGAAGTAGCCGAACAGGGCGTTGCGGTGCGGCTCGATGGCGTCGTTCAGCTTGCGCTGGTTGGCCTCGACGAACTCCGCCACGCGGTCGGACAGCACGCCCGCCGCGTGCCCGTGGCGGACCGACTGCGAGAACGACTGGATGTCCTGGTTGGCGACCTCCTTGTCGATGTAGGTCGCCAGCAGCCGGGCGGCGAGGCGCGAGTACTGCGGCTCCTCCGCGATCAGCGAGGCGGCGGTCTGGATGGAAAGCCGGTCGAGCTCCGCCGTGGTCGCGCCGTCGTAGAGCCCGCTGATCGTGCGCGTCGCCACGCGCAGCGGGTCGACGGCGTCGAGCGCCGAGGTGCAGCGCTGGACCGCCCGCACGATCTTGTTGACGTCGACCGGCTCGAGGCTGCCGTTGCGCTTGCGGACCTGCATCCCCACGCCCCCCTCGGCGCGGGCGCCGTCGGCGCCGTCCCGGGCCTCGTCCGGCCCGGCCGGGGCGTCCGACCCCGTCTGCGCGTCCGGGGTGACCGGGGTGGCCGCGCGTCCCGCCAGGGCGGGGCCGGCGGGTCGGGCCCCGGGGTCCTGGACCTGCGATTCCAAGGCGTGATCCATGTTGCTGACGGCCTCCTGGCTCGCCGGGCGGCGGGGACTCGGGTCGGCGGGGCGGACCCCCGCGGCAAGGTCTCGCCGGCGGGGCCTCCCTGAACCCGCCAGCGGCGGGCCCCAAGATATGGGGGATCAAGAAACTGTCAACGCCGGATGCTGTGGTTCGCCGGCCCCCGGGCGGGGAGCCGACGAGGCCGCCGGGGGCCGGGGACGAGGCCGCGAGGCCCCGGCCACACCGGGCGGCCGCCCGGTGTGGCGGGTTCCGGTCCGGACTGACTGGGTTCGGTGTGGACGGCAGCCCCTCTGCCCGGCGGAAGCCCTTCGAGGGAAGGTCCTTGGGGTCATCCGTCGCTCGCCGAGGGCCCTCGTCCCCGGCCAGGACCGGGCTCGGCCGAGCGCTCCGCACCGGGGCCGCTCCGCGAGGCCCTCCGGCGGCCGCTCCGGGACGGTTCCACACGGAACCCAGTCAGTTCGGGGGGGGGCGGCGCGCGGTGGGGCTCAGGGGGCGGGGGGCCGCTCGTCGGGATCGCGGGGCGGGGGGCCGCGGAGGACGTCGACGTGGTCGAGCAGGCTCTCCACGGCGGCGCGCAGGCGCTCCTCGGCCGCGGCGACCTCGTCGGGACCGCCGGGCAGGGTGAGCGTCGCCTTGCGCTCGCCGCGCCAGACCTGGCGGCCGGTGGCGACGTCGCGCAGGCGGAGGCGGAGGCGCCCGCGCTCGTCGGGGCCGGCCAGGGCGCCCGGGGGCGCGACCTCGAGCTCGTGGAAGACGAGGAAGTCGACCCCGTCGTCGCCCGCGCGGGGGCCGCGGGCGTAGCCGCGCCGTTCCAGGCCGGCCTCGACCGCCGCGAGCACCCACCGGCGCAGGACGTCGTCGTCGATGCGCGGGTCGCCGGTGTCCTCGCAGGCCGCCAGGTCGAACTGCCAGGTCGCGTAGTGCTCGGTGGGGACGGACGGGGTGTAGGTGACGTTGATCAGCTCGGTCGGCGCCGGCGTGGCGCACGCGCCGAGCGCCAGCGCGAGGGCCGCCGCGAGGGCCGCCCGGTGGCCGCGCGCGCTCACTCGCCCTCCTCCACCAGGTCGACCAGGCCGCGGCGCAGCTCGTCGACCGTCTCCCACACCTCCTCCTTGCGCTCCTTGGTGACGCGGTGGCCCTCGCCGACCAGGACGGTGACGTAGACGTGCGGGTTGTCGGCGAAGCGCTCGATCGAGTGCTCGACGGCCTCGAACGGCACCAGGTCGTCGTCGGTGCCGTGCAGGATCACCACCGGGCAGCGGATCGCGTCGAGCAGCGGGTCGAGCTCCTCGACCTGGGCGCGGCACGCGCGCATCTCCTCGTTGGAGATCTGCAGGAACTCCGCCAGGAACGGGTTCACGATCGGCCAGCGCGCCACGGCGTTGTACCAGCGCAGCTCCTCGAGGTCGGGGTTGAGGCCCCCCGCGACGAGCACCAGCGCGCCGACGCGGTCGGGGTTGTCGGCGGCGAGGCGCGCGGCGATCGGGCCGCCGAGCGAGTGCCCGACGACGATCGGCCACAGGCCGGCGCGGCGCTCCAGCAGCGGCTCGATCGCCGCGGCCTGCTCGGCGAACGACACGATCGCCTCGTGCGGCCGGGACTCGCCGTAGCCCAGGCGGTCGACGGCGATCGTCTCCGTGCCCGGCACGGGGCGCCGCAGGTAGTCCGCGTACATCGACGAGTGCCCGGGCGAGCCGTGCACGAACACGACGCGCGGATCCGACGGCGACGGGTCGATCAGGTAGGAGAGGCGCCGGTCGGGATGCCCCGGCACGTCGAGGAACTCGCGCCGCAGCCCGGTCTCGTCGCCGGAGTGGTCCAGGCCGAGCGTGCACGCGGGCGTCAGCGCGGCCGCGAGCAGCAGCGGGAGGGCCTTCCGCATGGTCCACCGATGGTGCAGGATGGGCCCCGCCAGCGTCCAGCACCCCCCAGCCCCGCTCGACGTCCATGAACCAGAGCTCTCCGCGCGCCCCGCGCCTCCTGGCCCGCCTCGTGCTCCTCGGCGCGCTCGCCGCCTGCGGGGGCCTCGCCGCCTGCTCCACTGGCCCGCGCGTCTTCGTGAACGTGGACCCGAACGTCGACTTCGGCGCGTACCGCACCTACGCCTTCGCCGAGCCGCTGGGGACGGACGACCCGGGGTACAGCTCGCTCCTGAGCCAGTTCCTGAAGGAGAGCACCGCGCGCCAGATGGAGCTGCGCGGCTACGCCCCCGCGGCGGAGCCGGACCTCGTCGTGAACTTCTACGTGCACCTCGAGGAGAAGATCCGCGCCTCGCAGACGCCCAGCGCCTACTACGGCTACCGCCGCTACGGATGGGACGCGTGGGGCGGCTACGAGACGACCGTGACCCAGTACACCGAGGGCACCCTGAACGTCGACATCGTCGACAACCGTCGCAACCAGCTCGTCTGGGAGGGCGCGGTCGTCGGCCGCGTCACCGACAGCACGCGCCGCAACCTGCAGGAGACGGTCGACCGCGCCGTCACCGAGGTGTTCCAGGAGTATCGCTTCCGCGCCCCGGGCGCCGCCCCGCTGCCCGCCGAGGGCTCGGACTAGCGCTCCGCGCGTTCCGCGCCGGCTCCGCGCCGGCGCGGCCCCCGGACCGCGGGACCCTCCGGGCCGCCCGCTCCGCGACGCGCGCCCCGCGGTGGGCCGGGCGGCGCGCGCCCCAAACGAGGAGGGACGCCCCCCGTGCGGGCGGCGTCCCTCGCTGAGCAGTGCTCGGTGGAGCGTCGGCTAGTTGTTGCCGAACTCCGCCTTCGGGAAGGCGTCCGGCTCGCCGAACGGCGTGTCGCCGCCCCAGTACTCGATCGTGTTGAAGATCAGGATGTCGCCGAGGCTGGCGATGGGGTAGACGGGGATGATGTTCAGGCCGAGGAAGATGATCTCGGCCAGCCAGTCGGCCTCGACCACCTCCGCGTTCCAGTTGCGGAGGTTGTTGAACGCGGGGAACGAGCCGAGGCAGCTCGAGCCGAGCAGGGAGGTCGCCAGGGCGACGGCCAGGACGCTTTTCTTGAACATGCTCTCCTCGACGGTTGGGTTGGAGGAAGGACTGGAAGGGCCGGCCCCGGGGCCGACGAGCGCATGATGAAAGGGAATCGCAACGGCGATTCCCACCCCCTAGCCGGGATTTCCGGGGTCCGGCCCTCGCCCGGGCCGGGGTCCGTCCAGGTTCTGCCGCGGCCGGGATTCCCGGCCCTGGGGGCGCTATCCTGCCTCTCCGCCTGCCCCGTCGAGGGGCCCCGTGGGGGGCCCGGCCGGGCGGGCCCACCCGTCTTCCGGAGCTCTCGCCATGCGTCCCTCCCGCGTCCTCGTCGGCCTCGCCGCCCTCGCCCTGATCGCGCCCGCCTGCCGCTCGGTCGACCCCGACCTCAGCGACATCCAGATCGAGGCCTCGGCCAACCCGAAGGTCCAGTTCACCGGCTACAGCACCTACGCCTGGGCCGCCGCGGGCGCGGCGATCCGCGACCCGGAAGGAGAGTGGACCCCGACCGACCTCGACGTCGGTGCCGAGATCGTGCAGCTCGTGAACCGCGAGCTGCGCGACCGCGGCATGACCGAGGTGGTGCGCGATCCCGACGTGCTCGTGATCTACGGCGTCGGCGTCGACATGCAGGCCCTGCAGGTCGTCGTGGACGAGGAGTCGGGCATGGAGAGCACCGTGCAGACGCCGAAGGGCGGCGTCGTCGTGGTGCTCGCCGACCCCGAGTCGCGCCGCCTGATGTGGGTCGGCACCGCGGAGGGCGACCTGAAGGAGGACCCGAACCCCGAGCTCGTCCGCAAGCGCCTCGACCACGGCGTGGTCGAGATGTTCAAGCGCTTCCCGCGCTGAGCGCCCATGGGCGCGCACCCCCGGGCGGCTCGTGAGCGCGCCGCCGCGGTTCCCGGGATCCGGGCTCCGCGGCGGCGACCCGTCCGGCGCGCGGTCTGCGCCGGCGCCCTGCTCGCGCTCGCCGCGTGCGCGTCGGTCCCGTTCGACCGCCCCAAGGCGTACAGCGAGAGCTACCGCGACGTCGCCGACACCCGCGTCGGCGCGGGCGTCGACCGCTGGGTGGAGGAACACGGCGGCCAGTCCGGGTTCCACCCCCTGAACAAGGGCATGGACGCCCTGGGCCTGCGCCTGGCGCTGGCGGAGGCGGCCGAGAAGAGCATCGACCTCCAGTACTTCCTCATGAAGCGGGACACCGCGGGGGCGGTGATGGCGGAGGCCCTGCTGCGCGCCGCCGACCGCGGGGTGCGCGTGCGGTTCCTGCTGGACGACGTCTTCACGACGACGAAGGACCGCTCGCTGCTGCTCCTGAACGAGCACCCCAACATCCAGGTGCGCCTCTTCAACCCCGTCGCCCGCGGCGGGCTGCGCGGGCTGAACTTCGTGACGGCCTTCCGGCGTGCGAACCGCCGGATGCACAACAAGTCGTTCACGGTGGACAACCGCATCTCGATCGTCGGCGGCCGGAACATCGCGGACGAGTACTTCGAGCTGAACCAGGACGCCGAGTTCCTGGACTTCGACGTCGTGGCGCTGGGGCCGGTCGTCCCGGAGGTGTCCGCGTCGTTCGACCGCTACTGGAACCACGAGCGCGCCGTCCCGATCGACTACCTGTCGGACCTGCGCGCGGGGGAGAGCCTGGAGCTCGAGCGCCAGGAGATCGGCCAGCAGCTCGAGGAGGCGCACGACACCGTGTTCGCGCAGGCGCTCGAGAGCCAGGTGCTCCAGGACCTGCTCGAGGGGCGTCGCGAGCCCTTCGTCGCCGACGCCGAGGTGCTGTCCGACGACCCCGACAAGCTGCTGAACCCCGTCGCGGCGGAGCACATGCGGCTCGCGCAGGGGCTGCTCGACCTGTTCGACCGGGCCGAGCACGAGGTGATCCTGATCACGCCGTACTACGTCCCGCTGCGGGGCGGCGTCCGCAGGGTCCGGGACCTGGTCGACCGCGGCGTGCGCGTGGTCGTGGTGACGAACTCCCTGGCCGCGAACAACCACGTGCCCGTGCACTCGGCCTACTCGGGCTACCGGCGCGACGTCCTGCGGGCGGGCGTCGAGCTGTACGAGGCCCGGGCCGACGCGGCCCGCGAGCTGGCCGGCTCCGAGGACGGCCCGGAGCGCCTCACCATGCACACCAAGCTGGTCCTGGTGGACCGCCGCTGGCTGTTCGTGGGCTCGCTCAACCTCGACCCGCGCTCGGTGGAGATCAACGCCGAGATGGGGCTGCTGATCGACTGCGCGGCCCTGACCGGGCCCTTCGCCGAGGTGCTCGAGGAGCGCATCGCGACCGCCGCCTGGCGCGTGCAGGAGGAGGACGGGCGGCTCGTCTGGCGCGGGCAGGTCCACGGCGAGGAGGTCGTGGAGACGAAGGAGCCGCAGGCCAGCACCTGGCTGCGCTTCAAGGCCTGGTGCCTGAAGATCGTGCCCGACCGGCAGCTCTGAGCCCGCGCGCCCGGGACGACCGCGGCCCCGAACGGGGTGCTCGCGGGAGCGCCTCGGACGGGGCCGGGTTCTCTACGTTCGTTTCCCCGAGCGAGCTCGAGGACCGGGAGGCGCGGAGGGCCGGCGGGCCCCCGCGGCAGCCTCCCGGGGACACGCGGGGTTCAGCGGGCGAAGCCCAGCGTGATCATCACGGCGATGGCGTCGAGGTTGGAGTCGATGCTGCTGCTGACGTCGTCGGTGACGTAGTACTTGGCCTCGAGGCCCAGGGCGATCGAGTCGGCCACGTTGACCGTGCCGCCCAGGAAGGCCTGCCCGGCCCAGATGAAGCCGTCGTCGTCGTTGGCGCCGACCTCGACGTCGTAGTAGATCGTGCCGAGGCCGAGACCGGCGTACAGGTCGATGACCCACACGGGCAGGTTCACGCGGCCGTTCACGAAGATCGGGATGCCCCAGAGGTCGGCGCTGATGCCGCCGCTGCTGCCGTCGGTGGTGAAGTAGCCCAGCTCGAGCTCGAGGGCGAGCAGGCTGGTGAAGAACTTCATCCACGAGACCGTCGCGATCCAGCCGTCGTCGAGCTCGGAGATGTCGTCGGCGTCGTACAGGCCGCCCTTGATCGTCCAGCGGCTCTCGCGGAGCCCCTCGTCCTCGAGGGAGTAGTACGTCGGCGCGGGGGCCGGCAGCGTCGCCGCCATGGCCGCGGCGTCGGCGGAGAACGTCGTGCCGGCGTCGAAGCCGGTGTCGAGGTCCGCGGAGACGGGCGCCGTGTCGTCGAGGCGGGTGTACACGTCGGACGCGTCGGCCGCGTAGTCGCTCGAGACGACGAGCGGGTTGGACGTGGCCGCGCAGCTCGCCAGCAGGACCGGCGCGAGCGCGAGGAAGAGCTTGCTCATGGGGGTTACCTCCTTGGAAAAGACGGGCGGCGCAGGATACAGCGGCTCCAGCGGCGGGGTACGCGGAGAAGGGCGTATGTGCCCCCCGGGAACGGCGGAGGCCCCCGGAACGGGGCGGGGCCCGGCCCCGGGCGCCGACCTCACTCCGCCGGGGGCGAGCCCGCCTCCGGGGCGGGGGCCGGCGGGCGCCCCTTCCGGGACAGGCGCCGGGTCACCGACTGCACGGTCACGTCGAGCAGCGGGATGAAGAAGATCCCCACGGTGGTGGCGAGCAGCATCCCGCCGAACACGGCGATCCCGACGGCGCGGCGGCTGTTGGCGCCCGCGCCGCTGGCGATGACCAGCGGGATCACGCCCAGGATGAACGAGAAGGCCGTCATCAGGATGGCGCGGAAGCGCAGGCGCGCGGCCTTCAGCGCGGCGTCGACGACGCTCTCGCCCTCCTCGCGCAGCTGCTTGGCGAACTCGACCACCAGGATCGCGTTCTTGCTGGCCAGGCCGATCAGCAGGACCAGGCCGACCTGGAAGTAGATGTTGTTGTCCATCCCCACGATCGTCGCGCCGGCGACGGCGCCCGCCAGGGCGATGGGGACGGTGAGCATGACGGAGAGCGGCGTGGCCCAGCTCTCGTACTGCGCGGCGAGGAACAGGAACACGAACACGAGCGCCAGCGAGAAGATGATCGGCGCCAGGTTGCCCGCGGCCTTCTGCTGCTGCGTCACGCCGGACCAGTCGAAGCCGACCTGGGGCGGCGAGGCGGCCCGGACCAGCCGCTCGACCTCGTCGGCGGCCTGGCCCTCGCTGAAGCCGGGGTTGGCGGTGCCGGTGATCGTCGCGGAGCGGAACGTGTTGAAGCGGTTGATCGTCTCGGGCCCGGTGGTCCAGTGGACGCTGGCCAGGGCGCCCAGCGGCACCATCTGGCCGCCCGGGGCCCGCACCTTCAGCTGCTCGATGTCCTCCGGCCGCCGCCGGTACCCGGCGTCCGCCTGGACCATCACGCGCCACGTGCGCCCGAACAGGTTGAAGTCGTTGACGTAGGCCGAGCCCAGGTTGGCCTGGAGCGTGCCGAACACGAGATCCAGGGGGATGCCCAGGGACTTGGCCTTGGTGCGGTCGACGTCGACGTAGAGCTGCGGGACGCTCGCGCGGAAGTTCTGGTTGGTCCGCGTGATCACCGGGCTGGCGGCGCCCTGGCCGACGACGTCGCCGGCGATCTGCTCGAGCACGCGCAGGCCGGCACCGCCGCGGTCCTGCAGCTCGAGCTGGAAGCCCCCGGCGGCCCCCAGGCCGGAGATCGTGGGGGGCAGGAAGGCGAAGGCGAGCGCCTCGCGGATGCTGCCGAGCATCGGCTGCAGGCGGCGGGCGATGCCCCAGGCGGCGTTCTCGTTCCCGGGGCGCTCGCTCCAGTTCTCCAGGGTGACGATCGCGAACCCGTAGTTGGGGCCCTGGATCGACTCCAGCATGGAGTAGCCGTTCACGGAGACCACGTTGCGGACCCCGGGGACCTCCTGCACCGACTCGATGATCGTGTCCATCACCGCGGCGGTGCGCTCGAGCGAGGAGTTGTTCGGCAGCTGCGCGTTCAGGAACAGGTAGCCCTGGTCCTCCGGCGGGACGAAGCCGCCCGGCAGGCGCATCAGGCCCAAGCCCGACGCGCCGAGGATGCCGAGGAACACGACCAGCACGATCGCCAGCCGGCGCACCAGGGTGCTCACGACGCCGGTGTACACGCCCGTGCCCCAGTCGAAGGCCTTGTTGAAGGCGCGGAACGCGAAGTTGCGCTTCTCGGGGCTCTTGCGCAGCAGCATGCCGCAGAGCGCCGGCGAGAGCGTCAGCGCGTTCACCGACGAGAACACCGTCGCGACCGAGATCGTGATCGCGAACGGCCGGTACATGCGCCCGGTCAGGCCGGGCATGACCAGGGTGGGGGCGAACACCGCGAGCAGCACGAGCGTGGTGGCGACGATGGCCCCGCCGACCTCGCCCATGGCCTTCGCGACCGCCTCGCGCGCCCCGAGGCCCTCCTCGTCGATCAGGCGCATGGTGTTCTCGACCACCACGATCGCGTCGTCCACGACGATCCCGATGGCGAGCACCAGCCCGAACAGGGTCAGGTTGTTGATCGACTGGCCCAGCGCCATCATCACCGCGAAGGTGCCGATCAGCGACACGGGGATCGTGATGGCCGGCACCAGCGTCGTGCGGAAGTCCTGCAGGAACACGTACACCGTGAACACGACCAGCAGGATCGCGACGATCAGCGTCTCGACGACCTCGGCGATCGAGGCCTCGATGTACTCGGTCGAGTCGTAGGGCAGGGCGTACTCGAGGCCCTGGGGGAACGAATCCGCGAGCTCGTCCATGGCCGCGACGACGCCCTGCTTGACCTCCAGCGCGTTCGCGCCCGGCAGCTGGTAGATGCCCAGCACGCTGGCCGGCTTGCCGTCCACGGCGGCGTCCCAGGCGTAGCTCTGGGCGCCCAGCTCGACGCGGGCCACGTCCTTCAGCCGGACCAGGCGCCCGTCCTCCCCGGTCTTCAGCACGATCTGCTCGAACTGCTCGGGGGTCGCGAGGCGCCCCAGGGTCGTGATCGAGTACTGGAAGTTCTGCCCCGACGGCATCGGCGGCTCGCCGATCTTGCCGGCGGCGACCTGCACGTTCTGCTCCTTCAGGGCGGCGATGACCTCGCCCGTCGTCAGGCCGCGCGACTCGACCAGCCGGGGGTCGAGCCAGATGCGCATCCCGAAGTCCTTGGCGCCGAAGATCTCGACCTTGCCGACGCCGCCGATGCGGGACAGGACGTCCTTGACCTGCGTGGTCGCGTAGTTGGACAGGTAGGCGTCGTCGAAGCGCCCGTCGGGGGACACGAGCGCCAGCATGAGCAGGATCGAGGTCGACTGCTTCTCGACCTTGATGCCCTGGCGCTTGACCTCCTCGGGCAGCTTGGGCTCGGCGATCGAGACGCGGTTCTGCGTCAGGACCGTGGCCATGTCGACGTCGGTGCCGACCTCGAACGTGACCGTCAGGTCCATCGTGCCGGCGCTCGTGCTCTTGGAGGACATGTACAGCATGTCCTCGACGCCGTTGACCTCGGCCTCGATGGGCTGGGTGACCGTCTGCTCGACCACCTCCGGGTTCGCGCCGGGGTACGTCGTCGACACCTTGACCGTCGGCGGGGTGATGTCGGGCGTGCTCTCGATCGGCAGCAGCGGGATCGAGATCCCGCCCACGATCACGATCACGAGCGAGATGACCAGCGCGAAGACCGGCCGGTAGATGAAGAATCGGCTGAACCCGCCCACGGCTAATGCGCCTGCGCCTGGGGGTTCACCGGCAGGCCTGGGCGGGCCTTCAGCAGGCCCTCGACGATCACCATCTCGTCGCCCTCCAGCCCCTCGAAGACCGGGATGGTCCCGTCGTTCTCGACGGGTCCCAGGGTCACGTAGCGCTGCTCGACGACGTTGCCCTCGCCGACGACGTACACGTACTGCCCGCCGAGGTCGCTGGCCACGGCGCGCTCGTCGATCACGATCGTGTCCGGCCGCGTCGGGCCAGGGACGCGCACGCGCACGAACAGGCCCGGGAAGAGGACCAGGTCGGGATTGGGGATCACGGCCCGCATCTCGATCGTGCCGGTGGCGGGGTCGACCGTGTTGGCCACGAAGTCGATGCGCCCCTCGTGCGGGAACCCCTCGTCGGCGGCGGTGGCGACGTGGGCGACGGCCTCGGCCTGGGCGCGGTTGTCGCGCCGGGAGCGGAGCCAGTTCAGCACCATGTCCTCGGGCACGGTGAAGTACACGAAGATCGGGTCGACCTTGCTGATGGTGGTGAGCAGGGTCGAGCTCGACGCGCTGACGAGGTTGCCCGGGTCGATCAGGTTGCGCCCGACCTGGCCGTCGATGCGCGCGCGCACCTCGGTGTAGGAGAGGTCGAGCTGGGCGCGGTCCAGGGCCGCCTCGGCCGCCAGCACGGCGGCGGACGCCTGGTCCCGCTTGGCCTGGGCCAGGTCGCGGTCCTGCTCGCTGACGGCGGCGGTCTGGATGGCCTGCTCGACGCGCTTCAGGTCGGACTCGGCCCGCGCGAGCTCGGCCTTGGCCGACTCGAGATCGGCGAAGGCCGCGTCGCGCGCGGCCTGGTAGGCGGCCTGCTCGATGGTGAAGAGCAGGTCCCCGGACTTCACCATCGAGCTGGGCTGGAAGTGCATCTGCTCGAGACGCCCGGTGGCGCGCGCGCGCACCTCGGTGAACTCGATCGCGCGCGTGTTGCCGGTGAACTCGCCGTACGCGGTCACCGCGCGGCGCTCCGGCCGGTCAATGGTCACCTCGGGCGGCGGGGGCGCGGCGGGAGGGGAGGGCTCGGAGCAGGCGGCCAGCGCCAGCAGCGCGACCAGCCCGGTCAGGCGCGCGGGCGCGGGGCGCTGCGCGAGCGGCGGATGGTTCATGGGCTCGTTCCCTCGTCCGACTCCGTCGGTGGCGGTTCTCCCTCGGTCCCGGCGTCGCGGTCGGCCTCCTCCAGCACCGCGAGGGCGTGCTCCTCGGCGCTCTCCGCGGGCCAGCCGCCGCCGAGCGCCCGGTTGAGCGCGATCAGGTTCTGCACCACCTGTCCCTGCGACGCGGCCAGCTGGTCCTGCTGCTGGAAGAGCGAGCGCTGCGAGTCGAGGTAGTTCTGGAAGTTGGTCAGGCCGGACGTGTACTGCGTCCTCACGAGCTCGACGGCGCGCTCGCTGGCGGCGGCGGCCTCGGCCAGGCGCTCCAGCCGGTTCCGCTCGAGGCCGTAGGCGGCCAGCGAGTTCTCGACCTCCTCCAGCGCGAGCAGCACCGCCTGCTCGTAGAGCCGCAGCGCCTGCTCGGTCTGGGCCTCCTGGAAGCCGACCAGGGCGCGCAGGCGCCCGCCCTGGAAGATCGGCATCCCGACGGCGCCCCCCGCGTTCCAGGTGACGCTGTCGCCCTCGAACAGGTCCCCGAGGCTGTCGGACTCGAGCCCGAGCGTGCCGAAGAGCGAGAAACGCGGGTACAGGTTCGCCGTCGCCACGCCGACCTGGGCGGTGGCCTGGGCCAGCCGGCGCTCGGCGGCGCGCACGTCGGGGCGGCGTCGCAGCAGGTCGGCCGGCAGGCCCGCGGTCAGCTCGGCCGGCGGGGACGGGATCGGCCCGGGCTCGGCCAGCCGCGGGTGGACGCTGCCGGGCTGGGTGCCCAGCAGCACCGCGACGCGGTTCAGCGCGAACTCGAGTGCGCGCTCGAGCTCGGGGATCTGGGACTCGGTGTTCGCCAGGTTCGACTCCGCCTGGGCGACGTCCAGCGCGGACGTCAGCCCCGCGTCGAAGCGGTCCTGCGTGAGCTGCAGCGTGTCCCGCTGGGACTCCGCGTTCGATCGCGCGTAGGCCAGGCGCTCCTGGGACGTGCGCGCGTCGACGTAGGCGGCGGCCACCTCCGCCTGCAGGGCGACCAGCACGTCGCGGTAGTCCTCGATCGACGCGTCGAGGCGGGCGTCGGCGGCCTCGGCGTTGCGGCGGATGCGGCCGAACACGTCGAGCTCCCAGCTCGCGTCGAGGCCCGCGGACCAGATGTCCGTGCGCCCCAGGCCGCCACCCTGGGCGAAGGGGTTGTTGTCGCTCGCCTCGACGACGGTCCCCGAGGCGCGCGCGTCCAGCGTCGGCTGGAAGGCCCCGCCCGCGAAC
>JAUIDW010000487.1 GCA_030428395.1 bacterium
GACCCACGTACTTCGCTACCTTGCTCATGGACCGGGCCTCCTGTGCGGCTCTGCGCCGCGGCTTTCTTTGGTTTGCCGCAACGTAACCCGCGTACCTCGGGAGCCCCGGTCCGTCCATCCCGTTTGAGCCGCGCCCGCGCGGCGCCCGGGCGTGTTCCGCCGGCGCCGCCCCGCCGACCAGGAGCCCCATGCTGCTGACCCTCTGCGCCGCCGTGTCGCCCGTCCTGCTCCCCCCGGAGGAGGCCGTCCGCTTCGAGGCCCGGCTGGACCTCCGGCCGACCGGCG
Organism: bacterium; assembly: GCA_030428395.1. Taxonomy (GTDB): domain Bacteria; phylum Planctomycetota; class UBA1135; order UBA1135; genus JAUIDW01. Next base: position 286 of record JAUIDW010000487.1, read on the forward strand.
AGCAGCCGGCCGCCGGGGACCGCGCCGAGATCCGCGTCGAGCTCGCCTGGCCCGACACGGTCAGCGCCTCGGAGGCCGGGCTGCCGGCGCCGATCCTGCAGCTCGACGTGCCCGCCTGCGCGCGCCTCACCGAGGAGCACGTGACCGGGTACCGCGCGCTCTCCCGCAACGAGTTCCTGGAGGCGCCCTACGAGCGCCTGGTGCGCGACACGACCGCCTCGATCCCGCTGGAGCTCGTCGCGCCGCCCGCCGAGGGGGACACCGTCGGCCTCGTGCTGGTCGCCTACGTCAGCGACCCCGCGGGCGAGCGCGTGCGCTTCCTGCGCCGCCGCATCGAGCTGCCGCTCGCGCCCGGCGCCACCTCGCGCGCGGGCGACGACCTGGACTCGTCCTGGGGCCCCGCCGCCACCCGGGACGACGACCCGCGCCTGCGGATCGGCGACCGCGCGGCGGCGTTCCGGCTGCCGCGGGCGGACGGGACGACGCTCGCGCTGGAGGACGTGCTGGGCTCGGGCCCGCTGGTGGTGACGACCTACCGCGCCCACTGGTGACCGTTCTGCAAGCGGCAGCTCGTGGAGCTGCACCGGGGCTTCGACGCCTTCGCCGAGCGCGGCGTGCGGGTGGTGGCCATCGCGCAGGAGGACACCGACCTCGAGCAGCACGCCCAGTTCCTCCAGGGGCTGGAGGAGCGCCGCTTCGAGATCGTGGCCGACCTCGAGCGCGCCGAGACGACGGCCTACGACCGCACCACGGCGTACCTGGTCGACCGCGAGGGCGTCGTGCGCCAGGTCTTCCCGATGCTCATCCACACGCGACCCGACTGGGGCGCGATCCTGGCGGAGGTGGACCGCCTCGAGCTGCGCTGAGCCGGCCGTCCGCGTGCCGCTCGCGGTGCTCGGCGAGCTCGTCCCGCCGGGCGGGCGCGCGCCGCTCCTCGCGACCGGGCCCGTGCGGCGTCCCGCCGCCGTCGCCGCTCTCCTGCCCCGGTCGGCGCGACCCGGCGCGGCTCCCGCGCCCCGGGCGGCGCGCGCCGCACGACGCGCACACGCGGCGCGGGCGGGCGAGGAAGAGCAGGCGACCGAGCGGCCCGGGCAGCCAGCTCAGGAGGAAGAGCCACAGCTCGAGCCGGTCGGGCTCGTCCGGGCGCTCGTTCATCGCGCGTCCGCCCGCAACACGAGCCCGCGCGGCAGCCGCTCGGCCGCGGGGTCGTCCTCGAGCGCGAAGAGCCCGGTGGACGTCGTGACGAGCAGCCGCCCGTCGACGTACGCGAAGCGGTCGATCGATCCCCCCGGCACCCAGAAGGCCCAGGCCAGCTCGCCGCGCTCGCGGCTGCGCGCGTACAGGAAGCCCTCGCGGTCCGCGCTGTAGAGCGTGTTGCCGACCAGGAGCGGCGGCGCGCCGCACCCGCGCCCGGTGCGCTGCTCGGGCTCCGCCGCCGCCGCGCCGGTCGCGGGGTCGACGACCACCACCTCGCGCGCGCTGTGGGCGAACAGCTCGCCGCGGCCCACGCCCGGCGTGGCGAGGTCCATGGCGCCGTACACGTGCGTCCACAGGAGCTCGCCGTCCTCGAGCGCGAGCGCGTGCAGCGCCCCGCGGCGCTCGGCGCGCACGCCGCGGTCGGCCACCAGCACGCGCCCGTCGACCACGACGGGGTCCGGCCCCCCGAGGCCGGGGACCAGCTCGGTGCGCCACGCCGGACGCCCGGAGGCGAGCTCGAGCGCGGCGACCTGGCCGACGCGGGTGGCGATCACGACGAGCTCCCCCGCGGCCGCCGGGACGACGTCCACGGCGTCGCCCGCGGGCAGGCGGTGGACCCAGCGCGTCTCCCCGGTGCCCGCGTCGAGCGCGACGACGCTCGCGCCGCTGCCGCAGACGTAGAGGTCGCGCACCAGCACGCCCGGAACCGCCTCGCCGCCGGTCGGCGGGTCCAGCGGCCGCAGCCACAGGCGCCGCGCCAGCGCGCGGTCCCAGGCCGCGACCGCGCCGTCGGTGCGACGCGCCAGCACGGCCGCGGGGCCGATCGCCGCGCCGCCGACGTAGGCCAGCGCGCGCGGCTCGTCCCCCCCGCCCGGCGCGACCGGATCCGCCTCGCCGGCGGCGCGCCAGGCGAGCACCCGGCCGGTCGCGGCGTCGATGCGCTGCAGCGCGGCACCCACGGCGTACAGGTCGCCGCCCGAGACCGCCGGCTCGCCCGCGGCGCCGGGCGCGGTCCAGGCGATCCGCGGGGAGACGATCGCGTCGCTGCGCTCGCGCAGGTTGGCGTGCGCGGGCCCGCCGTGGAGCTGGGTCCAGTGCGTGATCCGCCGCCGGGCCAGGCCGCCCACCGAGCGCCGGTCGGGCGCCGGATCGTCGTCGAGTGCCGCGCCCGCGG
>JAUIDW010000107.1 GCA_030428395.1 bacterium
GCAGCGTGCGGCGCGCGGCGCGCGCGGCGGCGGGCGGCCGGCCGGGCTCCGGCGCGTCCGCGCGACCGGCGCCGGCCGGCGGCGCGGCGGCCGCCTCGAGGTACCGGCGCCGCGCGCGCAGGCGCTCCAGCGGCAAGGTGTCCGCGGCGACGAGCTCCACCCCGGGCGCGGACTCCTGGCCGCCGAGGGTCGGCAGGACCATCGTGACGTGCGCGCCCAGCTCCGTCAGGCCGCGCGCGAGGCCGCGGCTGGCGGTGCCCAGGCCGCCCGAGAGCTCCGGGGGGAACTCCCAGCCGAGCATCAGGATCCTCACGGGAGCCCGTGCTCCAGCAGGTGGAGCGAGCGCAGCAGCTCGGCCGTGTTCCAGGCCTGGGCGAACGTGCCGCCGGCGGCGTGCGGCGGGTCGCCGCCGAACACCTCCGACAGGTGGTTCAGGCCGCGCTCGTCCAGCTCGGTCGCCACCTCGCCCCACAGGCCGGCGAGCAGCTTGCGCTGCGCCTTGCCGGGGCCGTGTGCGCGCAGCGAGGCCTCGACGAGGAAGCCGAGCAGCCACGGCCAGACCGTGCCCTGGTGGTAGGCCGCGTCGCGCTCCTCGGGGCCGCCGGCGTACACGCCGACGTAGCCGGGCGCGTCGGGCGCCAGCGTGCGCAGGCCGCGCGGCGTCAGCAGGTCGCTTCGCGCGCGGTCGACGACGCGGGCGCGCTGCTCGCGCGACAGCGGGCTCCACTCGAGCGCGGCGGCGATCACCATGTTCGGGCGCACGCGCGCGTCGACCTCCTCCGGCGTCCAGACGTCGGCCAGGTAGCCACCGTCCTCGACCCAGAAGCGCTCGAGGAAGGCCTCGCGGGCGGTGCGCCGCAGCTCGTGCCAGCGCCGGCGGTCCGCGTCGCGCCCGGCCTCGTCGCACAGGTACTCGAGCTGGTGCAGCAGCGAGTACCAGAGCGCGTTGATCTCGACCGCGTACCCCGCGCGCGGCGTGACCGGTCCCGCGGGCGTGCGGGCGTCCATCCAGGTGGCGTTGGTCTCGTCCGAGCCCGAGCGCACCAGGCCGTGCTCGTCGACGGGGTCGCTGAGCGGCGTGCCGGCGAGCGTGCCCTCGGCGACCTCGAGCAGCGCGGGCAGGTACTCCTTCAGCACGCGGCGGCGCGAGCCGTCGTGCTGCTCGTACAGCCGCACGCACCGCGCGAACCAGAGCGCCGCGTCGATCGAGCCGTAGTGGCTGTCGGCCGCCGACAGGCCGAAGATGTTCGGCAGCAGGCCGTCGCGCAGGTACTCGACGGCGCCGGAGAGCGCGCGCGCGCAGTCCTTGGTCCGCCCGCGGGCCAGGGTCAGGCCCGGGAGGGCGATGAACGCGTCGCGGCCCCACTCGCCGAACCAGGGGTAGCCCGCGTCCACGGCCGTCCGGCCGCCGGCGGTCTCGTACAGGAAGTCGTCCGCGGCGACCGACGAGCGCCGCGCCACCTCCTCGAGCCCCGCCACGCGGGGGGCGCGCCCGCACGCCTTCTGGACCCGCCGCCGCCGCGCCGCGCGCTGCTTGCGCCACGTGCCGCGGGGGTCCTCGACCGCGCCGTCCAGCGCCGCGGCGACCACCACGTCGGCGCCGTCGGCGAGCTCGACGACGAGGCCGCCGGGGCAGAACAGCTCCTCGGTGCCCGCGTACCCGCGGGCCTCGTCGGCGCGGTACGTCACGCGGCGGTACCAGGTCGGCTCCGCCGCGAGGGCGGCCGCGGCGGGGTCGCCTCCGCCGACGCCGACCGAGAGCGTCAGGGCGGGCAGGGCGTCGTAGGGCCGCACGCGCCAGGCGGGGACCTCGCCGGGGACGGGCTCGACGGCGGGGTCGAGGTCCGCGTTCTCGACGGTCAGGGCGTCCGCGTCGCGGAAGGCGAGCAGCGGCAGCAGCTCGAGCCGGACCGGCCCCTCGGCCCCGCGGACGGACCAGCGGACCAGCACCGCCGGCTGCCCGCGCGCGAGCAGGACCTCGCGGACGACCTCGACGTCGCCGGCGCGGTAGGTGAAGCGCGGGTGCGGCGCCAACTCGAACCGCCGGAGCAGCTCGTGGCCCCGGGGCACCAGCACGTCGCCGTACTGCGCCGCCGAGAGCTCGACGGTCGTCGCCGCGTCCGCGTCGGGGTCCGCGGCCGGCAGGTGGAGGCGCTCCTCGAACCGGGACAGGAACACGTGGCGGCGCGCCGAGCCCGGCGGGGGCGCGACCAGCAGGCCGTGGTAGCGGCGCGTGGACGCGAGCGCGATCGTGCCGGCGGCGTACGCGCCGGTGCCGTTGGTCTCCAGCCACTCGCGGCCCAGGAGCTCCGCGGGGTCCGCGGAGACCAGGTCGAGGCGTACGAGGGAGGAGGGAGCGTCGTGGGCCATGGACCGGATTGTCCCCTGCGCCCCGGAACCTATCAACGGGCTCGAATCCGTATCCGGGAGGCCCGCGCGGGACGCGGGTCCGACGCGGGCCGGACGCGAGACCCGGGCGCGCGTCCGCGGGCCCGATTCGAGAACGGGACGCGCGTCCGCGGGCCCGATGCGAGAACGGGGCGCGCGCCCGCGGGCCCGATTCGAGAACGGCCCGCGCGTCCGCGGGCGCGCCGCGCGCGCGGAACCGACGGTCTTGTTAGGATCCTCCCTGAGCGATGGCCGACACCAGCGACCTGACCCACGAGCTGCGCGACACGCTGACCCTGATCCTGGCGGGTGGCCAGGGCGAGCGGCTCAAGCCGCTGACGAGCACGCGCGCCAAGCCCGCCGTCCCGTTCGGGGGTGCGTACCGGATCATCGACTTCACGCTGTCGAACTGCATCCATTCCGGGCTGCGGCGCATCTACGTGCTGACGCAGTACCGCGCGCGCTCGCTCGAGGAGCACATCCGCTTCGGATGGAACTTCCTGCCGCGCCGCCTCGAGCAGTTCATCAGCGTGCGCCCACCGCACCACGACATGACCGACAAGTGGTACGAGGGCACCGCCGACGCGATCTGGCAGAACCTGGACACGATCCGCGACGAGCGCCCCAAGCGCGTGCTGATCCTGTCGGGCGACCACATCTACAAGATGGACTACGGCGCGATGCTGCGGGAGCACCTCGAGCGCGAGGCCGCGCTGACGATCGGCGCCGTGCCCATCCCGATCGAGGAGAGCCCGCGCTTCGGCGTCTTCGAGGTCGACACGAAGGACCGCGTGCTGGCGTTCCAGGAGAAGCCGCCGCGCGGCGTCGAGATCCCGGGGCAGCCCGGCGTCTGCCTGGGCTCGATGGGCATCTACCTGTTCGAGACCGAGGCCCTGCTCGACCGGCTGCGCGAGGACGCGGAGCTGGGCGCCGAGAGCAGCCACGACTTCGGCAAGGACATCATCCCGCGCATGATCGGCCGCGACCCGGTGGTGGCGCACCACTTCACGGGGCTCGCCGAGGGCGAGGAGGGCTACTGGCGCGACGTCGGGACGCTGGACTCGTACTACGACTCCAACCTCGACCTGTGCAGCGTCGAGCCGCAGTTCAACCTGTACGACCAGTCCTGGCCGACGTTCACGCTGTGGCACAACGACCCGCCGGCGAAGACCGTGTTCGACGAGGAGGGCGGGCGCCGCGCGGAGGTGCTGGACTCGCTCCTGTGCCCCGGCGTGGTCGTCTCCGGGGCCAAGGTTCGCCGCTCGATCCTGTCGAACCGCGTGTTCCTCGACGAGAGCGCGTCGGTCCAGGACTCGATCCTGTTCCGCGGCGTGCTCGTCGGCAAGAACGCCCAGGTGCGCCGCGCGATCGTCGACAAGTGGACGCGCATCCCCGACGGCGCCCGGATCGGCTACGACCGCGAGGAGGACGAGGCCCGCTTCACGGTGACCGAGTCGGGCATCGTGGTCGTGCCGCGTCGCTTCGAGTTCTGAGGGCGGCGGGCGCCGCGCTCAGGACTTCATCGCCTGCCGCAGGCCGCGCACCTCGTCCTGGACGCGCGCGCTCTCCATCAGGAGCCGCGTCACGTTCATCCGGACGTTCAGGTCGCGCGCCTCCGCCTGGCCCTCTACGAAGTAGAAGTACGCGTTCTCGGTGTCGAAGAGGCGGTGGAAGAGCTGCTGGACCTGCAGGCGCAGGGCCTCGGCCAGGCGCTCCTCGCTGACGAGCTCCTCGCGCAGCAGCGCCTCGCCGAGCTGACCGCGGCGGTCCTTGTACTTCTCGAAGAAGCGGACGAGGCGCGCCTCGGCGATGAAGCCCTGGCGGACCAGGACCTCGCCCAGGCGGCACTGCGGCGGCGAGTTGTCGCTGCTGGCGTGCACCAGCTCGCCGCTCTCGATCTCGATCGTGAAGATCTCCTCGTCGCCGACGACCTTCAGGACGCCGCTCTTGCGCTGCGACTGGAGGAAGCTGATCAGGTCGGGCAGCGGCACGTTCTCGCTGCTGCCGGTCAGGGGCACCGCGCGCCGGGCGGCCGTGTCCGCGTCGGCCTCGTCGCGGACGGGGCCGCTGTCGGCGTGCGTCGAGCCGAGCATGAGGCGCGAGACGATCGAGCCGATGCCGCGGGAGGGCAGGATCGGGGTCTGCGCGTCGCCGAACGCGCGCTGCAGCATCTGCACGGCGATCTCGACGTGCCGGATGGGGCCGTCGAGCTGGGCGCGTTCGCAGGTGGACTCCTCGCTCAGCTCGCGGGCCCGCGCGAGCAGCGAGCGCAGCTGGGACAGCAGCTCGTTCTCGGGCTTCGTGGGGGCGCTCATGTTCGGGGACCTCAGGCCTCGTCGTCCTGGCGGCGGACCGACTCCATCAGGAGCTTGGTGACGTTCATGCGCACGCCGCCGTCGTTGCCGTCGAGCTTGCCGTCCGTGAAGTGGAAGTAGGCGTTCTGGGCGCGCAGCAGGCGGTCGAACAGCTCCTGGATCTGGTGCTCCAGGGCCACGCGCAGCTGCTCGCGCGACACGATCTCCCCGCGGGTCAGCGCCGTCCCGAGGCGCCCCGGCAGCTTCGTGTACTTCGCGAGCACCGTGTGCAGGTGCTTGCGGGCGATCGCGCCGTGCTGGACCAGGATCTCGCCGAGCCGGCAGCCCTCGGGCGAGTTGTCGCTGCTCGCGTGGACCAGCTCGCCGCTCTCGAACTCGAGCGTGAAGACCTCGGAGTCGGTCACCACGTTCAGCGTCCCGGTCTTGCCGTGCTCCTGCAGGAAGAACAGCAGGCCCGGCAGCGGGATGCTCTCCGTGTTGCCCGTCATGGGCACCTGGCGGGAGGCGTTCAGCGAGACGCGCTGGACGCTGTCCTCGGTCGCGACCGCGCCCTCCTCCGGCTCGTCCCCCTCGTTGCGCAGCAGGCGCGTGGCCAGCCCCGACACGACGCGGCGCAGACCGCCCGGCAGCGTCGGGATCGGGTCGCCGATCTCGCGGTCGAGGAACGCGCAGGCGAGCTGCACCTGCTCGATCGCGCGGCGCAGGTCCGCGCGCGTGGGGATGCCACGGTAGTCGCGCGCGAGCCCGGCGGCCTTGCCGGAGAGCTCGTTGCACACCTTCTGGAGGTGCTCGATGTCGCGCGAGGAGCGGGCGTTGGCCACGGAGACGGGGGGGTACCGGGGGGGGCCGGGAACCAGGTGGGATTGGGTCGGCAGCCCCCCGCCCCTCGCTGGAGCGAATCGGGCGAAAAAAGTTCCGCCCGGCCCGTCCGCGCGACCCCCGGGTGGCCGCGACCGGTGGCCGCGTCCGGGGCGACGCTCAGCGCGGCAGCAGCTCGTCGAGGTACTTCGGGAGCATCTCGCGCCAGGTGGGCCAGTCGTGGTCCCACTCGTCGCCCCACTCGTCGACCCGGTTGGGGACGCCGCGCTTGCCGAGGACGTCGGCGACGCGCCAGGACTCCTGGGGGTCCTCCCAGCGCCCGGTGCCGTGGGCGATCAGGACGAAGCGCTCGCGCAGGCGGGCGAGCTGGGGGCCGTCCTCGAGGTGGGGGAGGAAGTGCAGCGGGGAGGCGTGGAAGTAGTCCTCGTTCAGCTCGCCCTTCAGGAACTTGCGCAGGTCGTAGGTGCCGCTCATGCACACGGCCGTGGAGAAGACGTCGGGGTGGCGGCACGTCACCGCCAGGGCGTTGTAGGCGCCGATGGAGGAGCCCGTCGCGACGATCTCGATGTCGTCGTCGCCGCAGTCCCGGCGGATGGCGGGCACCAGCTCGTGGTAGACGAAGGCGTCGAACTGGTTCTGGATGTGCGCGGCGAGCGGGACGGAGTTGTCCTCCTTCAGCCAGGCCATGCCGGCGACGCTGTCGACGGAGTAGAGCTTGACGCGGCCGTCGGCGAGCAGGGGGGCCAGGGCGTCGACCAGCAGGAAGCGCTCGCACTCCTCGAAGTCGCCCGCGGCGGTCGGGAACACCAGCACGGGCGTGCCGACCTCGCCGTAGCGGACGACGTTCACCTCGCGGCCGTCGAGGCGCTCGGAGCGCCAGGACTCGGTCACCTTCGTCATCGCGCACCTCCCGCGGCGCCCTCGCCGTCGCGCCACTCCTGGATGCGCTGCCAGAAGTAGTCCGTGAACTCGTCGTGCTCGTGCTCGGGGAACAGCGCCTGGACCTTCTGGCGCACGGCGTCGCGCGCCTCGTCGGTGCCGAAGAACTCCCAGGCGACCTCGTCCAGGTGGCCGAGGTGCTGCTCGCAGAACTCCTCGAAGCGGTCGGTCTCGAAGCGCTCGCGCGCGATCGCCGCGTAGGCCGAGAGCTTCTCGCGGTACGGCGCGTCGGTGGCGGCGACCTCGTAGTACGGCTCCCAGTCCAGGTTGCGGCGCATCCGCTTCCTCGTCGCCGCGCAGTACAGCGCCCAGCGCAGCTTCGCCTTCACGAGCCACGGGAAGTGCGAGTGCAGCGATGTGACCTGGGAGTCCGGGCAGGGGTTGGCGAAGTCGATCGGGAACCACTTCCCGCCCTGGCTGAGGGACTCGCACGAGTTGAAGTCCCAGCCGAAGAACGAGTTGATCGTCAGGGTGATGTCCTCGAGCTCGGCGATCGAGTCGTCGTCGAGGAACTCGCGCGCCGACGTGTAGCGCTGGTGCAGCGGGGCCGCGGGGTCGTAGCGGACCATCCGCACCTGGGGGCCGAGCCCGACGCAGCGGACGAAGTCGTCGTACGGCGTGACGCCGGCCTGCAGGTGCATCACGAAGCGCCCGCTCTCGGCGTAGGCCGCCTCCAGCTCCTCCTCGTTCTCGATGCGCGTCACGCCGACCCAGCCGCCGCCGTCGTAGGGCTTCATGAACTGCGGGAAGCCCACGCGCCGGCCGACCTCGCCCAGGTCGAACAGCTTCGCGTAGCGGCTGAGCGTCGCCTGCAGGTCGGGCTGGTCCTCGTACTCCTTGGGCGGGATCAGGCTGGTCGCGGGGACGCGCAGCCCCAGGTGCATCATGGCGCAGTACGTCGTCTGCTTCTCCATCGACTGCACCGACCAGGGGTTGTTGAAGACGTACAGGTCGTTCATGACGACCGCCTTCTTGATCCACTCGCGGCTGGTGCTGTACCAGTGCGTCAGGCGGTCGATGACCAGGTCGTACTTGACCGGCTGGCGCAGGTCGAAGGGCTCGATCGTGACGCGCTCGCACTCGAAGCGCAGGTCGTCACCGCCCATCGGGACGGTCAGGTCCAGCCGCTCGAGGATCCGCTCGAAGCAGATCGGCCAGTCCACGTCGGCTCCGAGCGAGAGCCCGATCTTGCGGGTCACCTGTCCCAAGGGTCCTCCTACTCGTAGACCATCCAGAGGGGGCCGGGGAACAGCCACGACAGGCCCTCGCGGAGGCGGTCGCGCCAGTTCTCCCAGTTGTGGCCGTCGCGCGCCTCGACGAAGCGCACCGCCATGCCCGTCGACTGGAGCAGCGGCACCAGCGAGCGGTTGTAGTAGATCATCGACTCGTACTGGCCGCAGGTGACGAACACGTTCTCGGCCGGCGTGCCCGGCTCCGCCCGGAAGCGGTTGGTGAAGTCGACGACCTTGTCGAACACCGGGCCGCGGTCGTGCTCGCCGATGTCGGTGAACACGAACGAGCCCGACTGCAGCAGGAGGTTGCCGAAGAACCCGGGGTGGCGCCAGGCGGCCGACAGGCTGGCCACCGCGCCGAAGCTGGCGCCGACCAGGCCGCGCGCGTCGGGGCGGTCCAGCAGGGGGAACTCCGACTCGAGCTGCGGCACCAGCTCCTGGACGAGGAAGTCGGCGTGCCGCGGGTCGTCGGCGTACTCGGTCATGCGGTCGGGCGACTGGATCAGCGCGGCGATCAGCGGCGGGATCTCCAGCCGGTGGATCAGGTTGTCCAGCACGGTCTTGAAGGCCGAGAAGCGCAGGTAGTCGGCCCCGTCGTGCACCAGGAGCAGCGGATAGCGCCGCGTCTCCCGGAAGCGCGCCGGCAGGTAGACGGTCAGCGGGCGCACGTCCCCGAACACGTCGCTGCGCCAGCGGCGCTCGAGCAGCTCGCCCGGGCGCGCCTCGGGGTCGGGCTCGACCCAGTCCGGCCGCACGTAGCCCTCGCCGTGCACGACGGAGTTCGCGCCGTAGGGGTCCGTCGCCAGGTGCGGGTTCAGCGGGTCCTGGATCAGCTTGTGGCGGTCGCCGCGGACGATCTCGAGCTTGTACTCGACCCGCGAGGTCGGCGGGACGTCCATGACCAGCGTCCACAGGTCCGTGCCGTTCAGCCGGTGGAACGGCTGCGACGACGTCAGCCCGTAGATCCAGTGGCGCAGGTGCACCGCGTCGGCGCGGCCGCGCCAGGCGAAGGTCGCCTTCGAGCCCTCGACGATCGGGAAGTCGTGCTCGGCCAGGAACGCGTCGACGTCGGCCGGGCCCTTCTGGAGGCCGCGCTCGAGCTGCTGGATGGCGAGGGTCATGCCGCCTCCAGGTCCGCCAGGGCGCCGTCGGGCATCAGCCGCCGGGCCGCCTCGCCCGGCGTCCAGCGCGCGCCGTCCCAGGTCACGCGCACGCGGGCGTCGAGGGCCACGCAGGCGTCCGGTGCGAAACGGCGCGCGAACAGGCCGACGCGCGTGGGGTCGTCCAGCCGCAGCCGGCGCGACGCGTGCGGCAGCGGCACGACGCCCGCGCACAGGCCCAGGCCCGCCTCGAGCACCTCCGCGTTGCCCGCGCCCTGCGGCGGGCTGTCGTGGAACAGCACGATGCGCTGGCTCAGCACCATGGCGCCGGCGGACCAGGCGAACACGGGGCGGTCGCCCACGCCGCCGAGGATGTCGAGGGCGCGCATGCGGTTGCGCAGGACGGCCACGTGCCCGCCGGCGACGCACAGGCCGCCGCAGTCGTCGAGCAGCGCGCGCACCTCGGCGCGGTGCTGCGCGACGGCCTCGCGCTCGCCGACGCGCCACTCCTCGTCGAAGCCCGCGTACAGCGCGTGGACGCGCTCGAGATGGTGCGCGTCGAGCCGCCGCACGTCCTCGATGGCCGCCTCGCGCTCGGGGTCCAGCAGCGCCGGGTCGCCCGCGCGCGTGAGCAGCTTGCGCGCCGCCTCGAGCGTGCAGGCGAGGCGCTCGCGGTACACCTCCTGCAGCTCGCGCAGCCGGTCGTGGCGCGCGCGCATGCCGGCCAGGAGCTCCGGGTCGCGCCGGAAGACGTCCTCCATGCGACTCCAGGCGTTCAGGTTGACGGCGCGGCCCTCGAGGTGCTCGACGAGCTCGCCGTCGTCGTCCTCGCGTTCCTCCCAGCCGGCGGTCACGAGCGCGAGGCGGCCCTCCACCCCGAGCTCCGCGACGGCGTCGCGCACGGTGGGCTCGAGGCGCTGGGGCCCCAGCAGGACGACGGTTCCGGTCATGGTCACTCCGCGTGGATCCGCAGCTCGGTCGAGAAGCGGTCCGCCATGTGCGTGGTGGTCTCGAGGTCGGGGTGGCGCACGACGATCCAGCCGTCGCCGACCACGACCTTGCGCCAGTCGCGCCGCGGCTCGCCGACGCGGACGAGGTCGATCACGGGCACGTGCTCGCCGTAGTGGGTCATCAGGTTCTCCAGGCCCTCGATGCGGCGCACCGTCTTCCCGGGGCCGTCCGCGCGCTTGAAGATCACCGCCGCGTTGTACTTCTTGGTCGTGTCCTGGGACAGCGAGCCGGCGCACACGGCCTCCGCCCAGCCGGTGAAGAGGTCCACGTCGCACGAGTAGTTCATCGCGTGCGTCAGCCGCCCCCCGGGCGCGCGGCCGCCGATCTCGCCGAAGATCGCCTCGCCGTTCGGCGTCAGGAACCACTCCATGTGCGCGAACCCGGTCGCGTAGCCGAGGGCGTCCAGCACGCGGTGGCCCAGCTCGCGCCCGAGCCGGATCTGAGGCCGGTCGATGTCCCGCAGGCAGATCGCCTGGGGGTTGATCCACGCGTTCAGCCGCGCGACCAGCGGCTTGGGACGGTACCAGGCGACGTTCTCGAACAGGACGCGGCCGTTCGCGCTGACGGTGTCGAAGGTGAACTCCTCGCCCTCGACGTACTCCTCGACGCTGACCTCGTCGACGTGCTCGAGCAGCTCGAGCGCCTCGTCCAGGTCCGCGTCCTTCCGCAGCGGGTAGGTGTCCGCCGAGCCCGCGCCGCTGATGGGCTTGATGATCAGGGGGTACCCGATGCGCTCGGCGGCGGAGCGGCACTCCTCCTTCGTCTTCGCGCGGTAGTGGTGCGGGGTGCGCACGCCGGCGGCGTCCAGCACCTGCTTCATCGACTCCTTGTCGCGGAACGGGATGGCCTGGGACACGGTCAGGCCCGGCAGCCCGAACGCCTCGCGCAGCCGGGCGGCGAGCACGACGCCGGGCTCCCACAGGCACTCGACGCGGTCCAGCGAGCGGCCGCCCAGCCACTCGCGCACGCGCTGCACGACGGCGGCCTCGTCCCACAGGTCGGGCACCTGCAGGTAGGCCGACAGCGCGTCCTTCGCGTCGGGGTCCAGCGCCGCCTGCGGCTGGTCGCCGACGCCCAGCACCGTCGCGCCCACGCGCGCCAGTCCGCGCGTGAAGAGCGGCATGTCGGCGGGGAAGCCGGGGGAGATCAAGAGCACCTTCATCGTTCGCTCCTCAGCCCAGGTGCACCCGCACCGACTTCACGATTCGCTCGAGCCCGCGCGAGACCTCCTCGGTCTCGGGGTGGCGCAGGATCACGTGGCCCTCGCCCTCGTAGGAGTCCGCGCGCGGCTGGCCCTCGCGCGGGATCCGCGCCTCGACGACGAGGTCGCCGAGCTCGCCCAGGACCTGGCGCAGGCCCTCGATGCGCACGACCTTGCCGCTGCCCTGCCCGCGCAGGTACACGGCCCCGGCGCTGTAGCGCCGCTCGGGCGGACGGAAGTGGTCCAGCACGACGAGCTCGGCCCAGGCCCGGTAGAAGTCCAGGTCGTGCGCGTACGACAGCAGCGTCGTGAACTGCGCCCCCGGCGGCCGCGCGCCGACCTCGGAGATGGCGATGGTGCCGTCGGGGCGCCGGAACCACTCCATGTGCGAGAGCCCCGTCACCATGCCCAGGGCCGCCAGGGCCCGCGGCGCGGCGGAGGTGATGTCGGCGTAGCGCGGCCCGCCGATGTCGCGCGGGAGCTGGACGCACCACTGCAGCCACGGGCGCTCCATCACCTCGAGCGGCGTCGAGCGGTAGTGCGAGATCGAGTGGAACACGTGCCGGCCTCCGAGGGTGACCGCGTCGAACGAATGCTCGCGGCCCAGCACGAACTCCTCGAGCAGCACCGGCGCGTCCGCGGTCGGCGGCTGGGTGCGCAGGTAGCTCCTCAGCTGGTCCAGCTCGTCCACCCGGAACGTGTTGCGCGCGCCGGCGCCGGCCGGGGGCTTGACGACGAGCGGCAGGCCGCCGGCCTCGGCGAACTCGAGCGCCTCCTCGGGCGAGCGCGCCAGGCGGTGGCCGGCGCACGGCAGGTCGTGCGCGCGCAGCACCTCCTTCATGCGCGCCTTGTCGCGGAAGTTCTCCGCGGTCGCGCGGTCCATCCCGGGGATGCGCAGGCGCTCGCGGACCTCGGCCAGGGGCTCCTGCAGGGTCTCGAGGATGCCCACGAGGCGGTCCACCCGGCCGCCCGCGCCCGCCGCGAGCTCGCGGACGCCGGCCTCGAGCTGGTCGGCGTCGTGCAGGTCCTCGACCTTCACCACGGCCTCCGCGCGCCGCGCCACGTCCTGCGGGAAGCGCTCGGGCGGCTCCTGGGTCAGGACGCCGAGGCGCACGCCGGGCAGGGACGCCACCGCGCGCGCGAAGCGCATGGTGGTCTCCAGCGTGTAGGGAATCGCGAACACGACCGACCGCATGGCGCCATCCTACCCGCGACCGGGCCCCGGACGGAGCGCGCCGCCGCGCCGGGAGCGGCTCGAGCGCCGGGCGCCGCGCCTCCGGCGGCCGACGGGTCCGGCCCTCGGAACCGACGGCCGGCGGCGTAGAATCCCCGCGGTCATGCACACGCCTCCCCGCATCTGCATCGTCGCCGCGGAGGCGACGCCCTTCGCCAAGACGGGCGGCCTGGCCGACGTCTCCTCCGCCCTGGCCCGGCACCTGGCCCGGGCCGGCGCCGACGCCCGCCTGGTGATGCCCATGTACCGCCGCGTCCTCGGAGTGGTCGAGGACCCCCAGCCGCTGGCCCACGCCCAGGACGTGCCGGTCCGGTGCGGGGGCCGGACGCTGCACTTCTCGATCTCGACCGCGCGCATCCCGCAGAGCTCCGCGCCCGTCTGGTTCGTGCGCTGCCCGGAGCTCTACGACCGCGACGGCATCTACGGCGAGGGGCCCGAGGAGGCGCTGCGCTTCGCGCTGCTGTGCCGCGCGGCGATCCAGACGTGCCAGTGGCTGGGCTGGGCGCCCGACGTGTTCCACTGCAACGACTGGCACGCGGCCCTGATCCCGCTGTACCTGCGGACGGTCTACGGCTGGGACCGGATGTTCGGCAACACGCGCACGCTGCTCAGCATCCACAACATCGGCTACCAGGGCGTGTTCGGCACCGACGTGCTCGAGCCGCTCGAGCTGGCCGACCACCGCTCGCTGCTGTACCAGGAGGACCTGGCCGAGGGCCGCGTCAACCTGCTGAAGACCGGCATCCTGTACGCCGACGCCCTGAGCACGGTCAGCCAGACCTACGGCCACGAGATCCAGACCGAGGAGTACGGGATGGGGCTCCACGAGCTCCTCCGGGCGCGCAGCGACCACCTCGTCGGGATCGTGAACGGCGTCGACTACGACGAGTGGAACCCGGCCGCCGACCCGCGCATCGCCGCGCCCTTCGACGCGGACGACCCGTCGGGGAAGGAGACGTGCCGCCGCGCCCTGCTCGAGCGCGTCGAGCTGCCCCACGGGGCGCGCGTCCCCGTGCTGGGCGTCGTGTCGCGCCTGACCGCGCAGAAGGGTTTCGAGCTGCTGCCCGACGTCCTGCCTGTGTTCCTGCAGCGCCTCGACCTGCGCCTGGTCGTCCTGGGCTCGGGCGACCCGCGCACCGAGGACTACTTCCGCTGGCTGCAGTCCCAGTTCCCCGGGAAGGTCGCCTTCCACAACGGCTACAGCGAGGACCTGGCGCACCAGATCGAAGCCGGCAGCGACCTGTTCCTGATGCCCTCGCGCTACGAGCCCTGCGGCCTGAACCAGATGTACAGCCTGCGCTACGGCACGATCCCCGTCGTGCGCCGCACCGGGGGCCTGGCGGACACGGTGATCCCGTGGAATCCCGAGACGCGCGAGGGCACCGGCTTCGTCTTCGAGCGCTTCGACTCCGAGGACCTCTACCGCGCCCTCGAGCGCGCCCTGCACGCCTGGACCGACCGCGACGCCTGGCGCGTCCTGGTGGACAACGCCATGCGCGCCGACTGGTCCTGGGAGCACCAGGTCCGCAAGTACCTCGAGCTGTACGCGCGCCTGGACCAGCTCTGAGGCTCAGCGGCGGTCCGCCAGGTCGCGCAGCAGGGCCTCGTTGTAGACGGTGAAGTCGCGCAGCTCGCGGCGGACGTCGCGGTCCTGCTCGCGGGGGACGGGGACCAGGGTGCGGCCCGTGGCGTCGGCGACCAGGTCGGCGACCCACAGCTCGTCGGCGTCCAGCGCGTACACGTGCTTGCGCGCGCCGTCGACGCGGGCGGCGAAGCGGCACGTGCCGAACGAGTTCAGGTACGCCGGCTGCGCGCCGTGCCCGTCCAGCAGCGAGCGCCCCTGGACGGGCACGCCCTCGAGGCCGTGGCCGAGCAGGTCCATCACGGTGGGGAACACGTCGACGTGGCGCGCCACCGGCAGCTCCGTTCCGGACAGGTCGGCCCCCGGCACGTGGAACAGCAGCGGGACGCGGTGCGTGCTCTCGCGCATCGACGCGCCGCGCCCGGTGAAGCGGCCGTCGGTGAAGTCCTCGCCGTGGTCGGACGTGATCACGAAGAGCGTGTCCTCGAGCAGCCCGCGCCGCTCGAACTCGGCGTACACCTCGCGCAGCACGTCGTCGGTGTAGCGCAGCGCCGCGCGGTAGCGGTCCTCGTCCGCGACCTCCGGGTCGTGGCCGGGGAACGCGTAGGGGTAGTGGGACGAGTTCGTGTAGTACGTCACGAGGAACGGGCGCTCGCCCGCCAGGCGGTCGAGGTCCCACAGCAGCACGACGCGGTCGTCGTGCACCGCCTGCTTGCCCAGCGGCGCGCCCGCCGCGGCGGCGACCTGCTCGAGCTCCAGGAACCCGGCGATCTCCTCGAAGCCGTAGTTGCGGAAGGCGGTGCGCGCGCCCTGGAAGTACAGGTGCTGGGGCGTCACGGTCGCCGTCGCGTAGCCGCGCTCGCGCAGGCTGCGGGCCAGGCCGGTCACGCCGGGGATCTGGCACTCGAGCACCTCCATGACCTGGCTCGCGTACAGCCCGGTCAGCAGCGAGAACATCGCCTTGGTCGAGTTCGGCAGCTGCGCGTAGGCCGGCGTGACGAGCGACGTGCGCGCCAGCTCCGCGAGGAACGGCGTCGTGTCCGCCCCCGACGCGCCCAGGGACGTCGCCTCGAGCGCCATGCTCTCGACCACGTACAGCACGACGTTGCGCGGCGGGCGCGCCAGGCCCAGCCGAGCGGCGGCGCCGCCCACGTCGAGGTCCGAGCGCACGCGCTGGTCCGACGGACGGTCCGCGTGCCCCGTGGCGCCGGCGACGGCGTTCGCGCGCGGCAGGACCAGGCCCGCCAGGAAGTTGCGGTGCAGGCCGTAGGGGCGCGCCGGCGCGACCAGCGCGACCCCCGCGAGCCCCAGCGCCGCCGCCACCGCGACGGACCGCAGCCGCGCGCGGCCAGGCAGCGCGCGGCGGGGCGCGACCCGCCGCCAGGCCCCGACGGCGGCGCGGCGCCACGCGCGCGCGGCCCCGGGCACGGCCGCCGCCGCGAGCGTCGCGTTCAGCATCAGCAGGCTCACCACGGCGCCCTTCCAGAACGCGTTGCCCGTGAACACCGACGCGTCCTGCGACAGCGTGCGCGCCTCGCTGCGCAGGAACCGCAGCCAGTCCAGCGTCAGGGGCTGCAGGAAGCGGACCTTGAGGCGCGCGTCCACGAGCTGCGTCAGGAGCAGCACGTTCGCGCCGACCGCCAGCCACGCGATCCCCGCCGCGCGCCCGCGCCGCAGGGCCAGCCACCCGACCGCGACGAGCGACCAGGCGAACAGGTCCTGGGCCGAGGCGCCGACGTAGTCGAGCGCCGACCACGTGTCGAGCACCCGGTAGTCGCCCGCCAGCAATCCGTAGCCCTTCCAGGCCAGCAGCAGCGCCAGCAGGAGCAGCAGCACGGGACCGGCCGCGATCTCGCCGCCCGCCGGCGGGGCCGCGACCGCAGGCCGCGCGGCCGAGCGCCACCGTCGCCGCGCGGCGCGGAGCGCGCCTCCCCCGGGAGCGGCCGGGGGCAGCGGCAGCGCGGACGGCCCGAGCTTCGCGTCCGCGGCGAGGTACGCCGACGGCGCC
>JAUIDW010000108.1 GCA_030428395.1 bacterium
CGCGCCCGCGGGCCGCGCGGCCGAGCGCCACCGTCGCCGCGCGGCGCGGAGCGCGCCTCCCCCGGGAGCGGCCGGGGGCAGCGGCAGCGCGGACGGCCCGAGCTTCGCGTCCGCGGCGAGGTACGCCGACGGCGCCAGCCGCGGCCGCGCGAGCGGTGCAGGGGCGCCGCGGCGGGGGCGCCGGAACGAGGTCGACGGACCGGGGTCCGTCCCGTGGAGCGACGGCGCCGACGGACCGGGGTCCGTGCGCCGATACGGCGGTGTCGACGAACCGGAGTCCGTCCGCGAGCCAGGCATGCGAGTCTCCCCTCGGGGGAGCACCGCACGCGCCGCGTCGCGGTTCCGCCGGACGGGCTTCCCATGCCGCGCGAGCGGCACCCGTCGGGCGCGCGAGACGTCGCTCCCCTCCTCTTCGAACGGCGACCGGGGACCTCCTCGCCCCCGGGGCCCCGGGCGAGCGCCCGGCGCGATCCGCCGGGGCGGCAAGACCCCGGTGGCCCGGTCCCGGCGGCGGCAAGGCCCCCGGGTGACCATCCCCGACCATCGGCCCGCGATTCCCAGCCTGGACCCCTTTCCGCGGGAAACGGCGGCGGCGCCCCGGGCGGGGCGGGGAATCGCGTGGACGGGACGCGCCGGCGGGCCAAAGATGGCCGACGCGTCCCCGGAGGGTCCGGTCGCCCTCCCCGGGGCGCGCCAGCGACCTCCGCCGCGCCCGCCCCCGGCACGCCCACCGCATCGGAGCTGCGCCCATGCACGTCCTGTTCGTCGAGCCCGCCTTCCCGCGCAACCAGCGCGACTTCGTGCGCGCGCTCCACGCCGTCGGCGCGCGCGTGACGGCGATTGGCGAGTCGCCCGCGTCCGCGCTCGACGAGGACCTGCGCCGCTGGCTCCACGCCTACGAGCAGGTGCCCTCGGTGACGCACGAGGAGGCCCTGCTGCGGACCGTGCGCGCCGTGCAGGACCGCGAGTGGGTCGACCGCCTCGAGGCCACCGTCGAGGCGCACATCCTGCCCGCGGCGCACGTGCGCGAGGCCTGCTCGATCCCGGGGACGTCGGTGCGCACGGCCTTCCTGTGCCGCGACAAGCCGGCCATGAAGCAGGCGCTGCGCGACGCCGACGTGCCCTGCGCGCGCTCGACCGGCGCGACCTCGGCCGACGAGGTGCGCGCCTTCGCGGCCGACGTCGGCTACCCGCTGATCCTGAAGCCGCGCGACTCCGCGGGCGCGTCCGGCACGTACCGCGCCGAGGACGCCGAGCAGCTCGAGCGCGTCATCGCCGAGACCCACGTCGACCACGGCGCGCCGGTCGCCGTCGAGGAGTTCGTCGAGGGCCACGAGGCGTTCTACGACACGCTCTCCGCCGACGGCGAGGTCGTGCACGAGTTCGTCTCGCACTACTACCCGGGCGTGCTCGAGGCGATGCGCACGCGCTGGATCTCGCCCCAGATCCTGACCACGAACCGCGTCGACGCGCCGGCCTACGAGGAGGTCCGCGCGCTCGGCAAGCGCGTCATCGACGAGCTCGGCATCGGGACCTCCGCCACGCACATGGAGTGGTTCTTCGGCGAGAAGGGCCTGAAGTTCTCCGAGATCGGCTGCCGCCCGCCCGGCGTGCGCGTGTGGGACATCTACGGCGCCGCCAACGACCTGGACCTGTACGTCGAGTGGGCCAGGCTCGTCGTCCACGGCCGCACCGACGCGCGCGCCTCGCGCCGCTTCGCGGGCGGGATGATCGCCCTGCGCCCCGACCGGGACGGCCGCATCGTCGGCTACGAGGGCGTCGACGAGGTCCGCCGCGAGTTCGGCGAGTGGATCCTGGACGCGCACTTCCCCGCCCCCGGCACCCCGACCCAGCCCGTCGAGGCCGGCTACATGGCCAACGCCTGGATGCGCCTGCGGCACCCCGACTACGACGAGCTGCGCTCGATCCTCGACCGCATCGGCGAGCGCGTGCAGGTCCGCGCGAGCTAGCGCCCGTCCGCGGCCTCGCCGGCGACGCGCGCGCCCGCGGTCAGCTCGTCGATCCAGGCCAGGCGGGCCTCGTCGCCCGCGGCGGTCACCTCGCGCAGCGTCGGCCCGATCGTGTCCTCGGGCAGGCCGGCGAGGCGGGCGAGGATCGCGACCGACGGGAAGGCGTAGCCCTCGAGGTGCCACCGGGCCATCTCGTCCAGCGCGGGCAGCGCGCTCGCGCGCAGCGCGGCGAGCAGGTCCGGGTCGCGGTCCTTCGTCAGCGACAGCAGCAGCGCGCCCGCCTTGTTGCGGTCGGTCCACTCGAGCGACTCGAGCATCGCGATCAGCGGCGCGGGGTCCAGCTCGACGCGGAAGTCCGGCCGGTCGCTGGCCCAGTTCGCCAGCACCGACAGCGCGCGCGTGGCGTTGTTGCGCACGCCGCTGTCGGGGTCGACCATGCCCTGCGCCAGCAGCGGCACGAGGGCGGCCTTGTCGTCGAGGTACGCGAGCGCCGACGCGGCCACGGCGCGGTGCTTCGCGTCGGCGGACTCGAGCAGGACGCGGGGCAGCCGCTCCGCCTCCGCGCGCGCCAGGTCGCGCAGCACGGCCTGCTGCTCGCGCGCCGGGGCGTAGCGCGGCACGGAGTACCCGTCGGGGTTGTCCTCGGCCGACTCGCCGCCGTGGATGCCCTCCAGCGAGCGCTGCAGCAGCTCGTCGTACGCCGCCACCAGCTCGTCGGGCAGCCGCGCGTCGCCGGTGGGGGCCGGGCGCAGCTCGAGCTGCGGCGCGCCCTCCTCCTCGATCCCGACCCACAGCACCTCGTTGCCCGGGAACATCACCAGGATCAGCTTGGCGTCCACCACGCCGTCCAGGGCCACGATGCGCTCGCGCGCCGCGTCGCGGTCGAACCCCGCGTCCGTCCCGGGCCCGGCGCCCAGCGCCTCCATCACCGCGGCGCGGTCCACCGTCCGCAGGCCGTACGTGTCGACGTGGCGCAGGGTCTGGGGCGGGGCGGCCAGCAGGGCCGCGGCGAGCGTGGCGAGGATCATGGGCGGTCTCCGGTGGGGGGCGCGGGGGCGTCGAGCGGCTTCTACGCACGCCGGCCCGCGGCGTTTCGGGTTGCGCTAGACTGCCGCGCCGAACCTCCCCGGAGAACTCCATGCCGACGCTCCTCGCCGCCGCCCTCGCCCTCGCCCTGCTCGCACCGGGTTCCGTTCAGGAGAACCGCGCCGAGGTCGTCCGCGCCCGCTTCGTGGTCGCCCACGCCGCCGGCAACGCCGAGACCGTGCGCGAGCTGTGGCGCGAGAACGAGGACCTGGTGCTCGTGACCGTGGACGCCGACCTCGAGGCGGGGCTCGCCGCCTGGGAAGCCGCGCGCGAGGACCCGCCGGTCGCCGGGATCGAGGAGCTCTTCGCGCGCGCGCGCTGGGGCGCCGAGCTCGGCTCCGAGGTCACCGGCCGGCCGATCTTCGCCGAGTACGCCGCCGCCTTCTCGGGCTGGAACGACGCGCAGCGCGAGGCCTTCCGCGCCGGCCAGGCCGCCCACCGCGAGGCGCGCCGGATGCTGAAGGACGAGGACCACGAGGGGGCGCTGGCCGCCGCGCGCGCGTGCCGCGACCGCGCCCTGCCCCTGGGCGACTGGTGGGGCGCCGCCATGGGCTACGCGGCCGAGGGCGAGGCCCTGCGCCACCTCGGCCGCCGCGCCGAGGCCACCGCCGCGCTGGCGCAGGCGCGGCTGATCTACCACGACCTGGCGCTGCGCGGCAGCGAGCTGCGCTGCCTCGAGGCGCTGGTCGAGGAGCTCGTGCGCCTGCGCGAGTACCGCCGCGCCCTGCCCGCCGCCGAGGCCTGCGCCGCGCTCGCGGGCGCCGTCTCCGGCGAGGAGGCCGCCGAGCGCGCCCGCCGCCACGTCGACCAGTGCCGCCGCGCGCTCGAGCTGCTCGAGTCCGACGGCTGAGCCGCGCTACGCGCCCGCCGCGAGCGCGCCGAGCTCCGTGCGCAGCACGCGCTGCAGCACCAGCCGGCGGTACGCGGCCGTCGAGCGCACGTCGTCGATCGGCGCGGCGTCGTCGCGCGCGGCGCGCCGGGCGGCGGCGTCCAGGCGCGCTTCGTCGGGCGGCTGGCCGACCAGCTCGGCCGCGAGCGACGGCAGCAGCACTGCGGTGGGCGCGACCGAGCCCGCCGCGGCGCGCACGGCGGTGAAGCGGCCGTCCGCGAGCGTCGCCGCCAGCGCCACCACGACCTTCGAGATCGACTGCGCGCGCCGCGTGCCGACCTTGCGGAAGCGGCGGCGCTCGCCGGCGGGGCGCGCGGGGATCGCGATCGACTCGATCAGCTCGTCGGGCCGCCGCGCCGTCGCGCGGTAGCCGGTCAGGAACTCCTCGACCGGCAGGTCGCGCGACCCGGACGCGCTGCGCAGCCGCACCGTCGCGCCCAGGGCCAGCAGCACCGGGTTCAGGTCGGCGGCCGGCGACGCGGTGCCGAGGTTCCCGCCCACGGTCGCGCGGTTCTGGATCTGCACGGCGCCGACCTCGGCGGCGGCGTCGACCAGCACGTCGGCGCGCGCGCGGGCCAGGTCCGAGCCCAGCAGGTCCGCGCACGTCGTCAGCGCGCCCATCCGCAGCCCGCCGCCCTCGTCGCGCACGCCGCGCAGCTCGTCGAGGCGCCACAGGCTCACCACGTCGCGCGGCGCGGTGCGGCCGCTCTCGAACTCGACCATCAGGTCGGTGCCGCCGGCCAGCAGCAGCGTCTCCGGCGCCGCGCCGGCGAGCGCCGCCAGGGCCTCGTCGAGCGAGCGCGGCACGGTCACGCGCGGCGCGCTCACGGCCGCGCCCTCCGCAGCGCCGTCCGCGCGGACGCCAGGATCTTCTCGTAGCCCGTGCAGCGGCAAAGGTTGCCGGCCAGCGCCGCGCGCAGCTCCACGTCGTCGGGCTCGCGCCCGCGCGCCGCCCACTCGTCGACGAAGGCCTGCACCGCCAGCACCATCCCCGGCGTGCAGATGCCGCACTGGGCGCCGCCCTCCTCCAGGAAGGCCGCCTGCACGTTCCCGAGGTCGGGCGCCTCGACCGTGCGCACGTCGCAGCCCTCGACCTGGCACGCGGCCACCAGGCAGGAGTTCACCAGCTCGCCGTCCACGAAGACCGAGCACGCACCGCACTCGCCCTCGCCGCAGCCCTCCTTGGTGCCCGTCAGCGCGAGGTCCTCGCGCAGCACGTCGAGCAGCCGCCGCAGCGGCGCCACGCGCACCGTCCGCGGCGTCCCGTTGACGGTCAGCTCGAGCTCGAAGGGCTCGCTCACGGCGCCTCCCCGGGGTGCGCGGCGAGCCACAGCTCGGCCAGCAGCTCCGGCGTGGCCGGCACGGCCTCGACGTGCACGCCCAGCGCGTCCTCGATCGCGGAGGCGACCGCCGGCGCGCCGCCGTCCATCGGCAGCTCGCCCACGCCCTTGGCGCCGGACGGGCCGCCGGGGTAGGGGACCTCGACCAGCGCGACCTCCATCGGCGGCGTGTCCAGCGTGGTCGGGATGATGCAGGTCGCCATGCGGTCCTGCAGGACGCGGCCCTGCTCGGTGGTGACGACCTCGAGGTGCGCGAAGCCCAGCGCCTGCAGGCTGCCGCCCTCGATCTGGCCCTCGACGGCCGCGGGCTGGATCGCCTTGCCGACGTCCACGGTGGACAGGAAGCGCGTCACCTGCACCTGGAACGTGTCGAGGTCCACCTCGACCTCCGCCACGTCGGCGGCCCAGCCGTAGGCGGGGTACGCGTCGCCGCGGTAGCGCTCGTCGTCCCAGCGCAGGCCGGGGGGCGACGAGTAGACGGTCTCGACCGCGCCGTCGCCGCCGCCGGCGAGGAACGCGCGCGCGCGGTCGCGGAACGCCCCCGCGGTCGGGGCGGCGTCGACCCGCGCGCGCAGCTCGCGGCACGCGCGCTCGACGCAGCCGCCGACGATCATGCACGTGCGCGAGGCCACCGTCGGGCCGGAGTCGGGCACGCGCGACGTGTCGGGTTCCTCGACGCGCACCTCCGCGACCTCGGCGCCCAGCGCGTCGGCGGCGATCGCCAGGAACATCGCGTAGGTGCCCTGGCCGAACTCGGTCTGGGCCGTGCGGACGACGGCGGTCCCGTCGGGGTCCAGCTCGACGCGGACGCGGCCCTTCAGCAGCTCCTCGCCATCGAGCCGACGCTGGTCTCCAGCACCTGACCCGTCGCGGTCGTGTCGCCCACCCGCAGCGCGGCGCGGCGCCGCAGGGCGTAGGGGTGGATCGAGAGCTCGCGCGCGACGCGGTCCATCTGGCGCTCGACCGCGAAGCACACCTGGGGCGCCCCGAACCCGCGGAACGCGCCGCAGGGCACGGTGTTCGTGGCGACCACGCGCCCGCGGATCGTGACGTGGTCGCAGCGGTACGGCCCGGCGGCGTGGATGCACGCGCGCGACAGCACGACGGGCGAGAGCGTCGTGTAGGCGCCGCCGTCCAGCAGCACGTCGACGTCCATGGCCAGCAGCTCGCCGTCGTCGCCCACCGCCCACCGGTGGCGGACGCGCGAGGGGTGGCGCTTGGGCGTGACGGCCAGGTCCTCGTGGCGGTCGAACACCATGCGGACCGGGTGGCCGCAGGCGCGCGCCAGCAGGGCCGCCTGGCAGGCGAGCACCGAGGGGTAGTCCTCCTTGCCGCCGAAGCCGCCGCCGGTCGCGGTCTGCACGACGCGCGCGTGCTCCGGCGCGATCCCGAGCGCGCGCGCGAGCGCCTTCACGACGTAGTAGGGGCACTGCAGCGAGCCCTTCGCGACGACGGTGCCGTCCACGTCCGCCGGCCAGGCGACGAAGCCCTGGGGCTCGATGTACATCTGCTCCTGGGAGCCGGTGCGGTACGTGCCCTCGACCACCCGGGCCGCGCGCGCCAGCACGGCGGCGGCGTCGCCCTTCTCGATGCGGATCTCGTGGAAGACCTGCTCGGAGCGCTCCGGGTCGAGCACGGCGGGCAGCGGCTCGACGCGCGGCCGCACGGCCGCCACCGCCGCGCGCAGCGTCGCCCGGTCGGGGGCGGCGACCAGCATCAGCGGCTCGCCCACGTGGCGCACGACGTCGGCCGCCAGCAGCGGCTGGTCGTCGGCGATCATCGCGACGACGTTCTCGCCCGGCACGTCCGCGGGGTGCACGAGCGCGACGCGGTCGAAGTCGAAGGCCGGGTCCAGGTCGAAGCCGACCAGGCGCCCGCTCGGCACGTCGGAGCGGACGCAGGCGCCCTCCCAGGCGCCCGGCACGGCGAGGTCGGCGACGTAGACCTCGCGGCCCTCGACCTTCGCGGGTCCCTCCGGGCGGGGGACCCGGGCTCCGACGGCGCGCGCCATGCCCCATCCTTCCAAGCGCCCCCCGCGAAGGCCAGCGGCCCGGGCGGGCGTCCAGGGCGCGCCGGAGGGCCCCGGGGGGCTGGACAGCCGGCCTGCGCGGCCTGGGGTATCCTTCGCCCGGAGGGCCCGCGACGGGTTCCCGGCGCCTACCGCGTTCCCCTCCGCGCACCTAGAATCGCCCATTCCCGCCCCGCCCGGCCCGGTCCCCGCGAGGGGCCCGCGGAGGCGGTCCGGCCGCCGCCACACGCCTCGCTTCCCTCCGCATGATCCAGCTGATTCCCTCGGCCGGAGCCCTCGCGGCTCCGCTCGCCCTGCTCGTGGCCGCCGGCGGCCCGGCGCCCGCCCCCGGCTACGACGTCACCCCGGCCCGCGCGGCCGATGGCGCCGCCTGGCAGGCCGAGCACCGGCGCTTCGACATGCAGTCGCGCTTCGCCTCGACGCGCGTCGTCGCCCGCTCCGCGAGCGCCGGCTGGGAGCTCGAGCTGGACGTCCGGGCCTGGGGCCGCGCCGGCGCCCTGCGCGCCGTGCCGCCCGTCGAGGCCGCGGCCCGCGGGCCCCGCGTCGAGTGGACCGCCGGCGACCTGACCGCGTGGTACGTCCACGACGAGCGCGGCCTCCAGCAGGGCTTCACGGTCGACGCCCGCCCCGACGGCGACGCGGACGCCCCGCTGACCGTGCGCGTCGGCCTGGGCGGGTCGCTGCGCGCCGAGGGCAGCGGCTCCTCGCTGGCGCTGGTCGGCGACGACGGCCGCGCGCTCCTGCGCTACGGCGGCCTGGCCGCCTGGGACGCCGCCGGCGAGTCGCTGCCCGCCCGCCTCGAGGCGCGTCCGGACGGCTTCGACGTCGTGGTCGACGACGCGGGCGCGGCGTACCCCGTCGTCATCGACCCGCTGCTCGTCGTACTCCAGCAGCAGGTGTTCGCGTCCGACCGCCAGAACGGGGACTCGTTCGGCGTGGCCGTCGCCGTCTCGGGCGACGTGCTCGTCGTGGGGGCGGACCAGGAGGACGCGGGCGGCCTCGACGCCGGCGCCGCGTACGTGTACAGCCGGGTCGGGACCGCGTGGTCCGAGGAGGCCAAGCTGACCGCGTTCGACGCCTCGGGGAACGACCGCTACGGCGCCGCGGTCGCCGTCGACGGGGACACGATCGCCATCGGGTCGGAGCTCGACGACGACCTGGGCAGCGCCTCCGGCTCGGTGTACGTGTACCGCCGCAGCGGCACGACCTGGCCGCTCGAGCAGAAGCTGAACGCCTCCGACGGGGTGCTGGGGGACATCTTCGGCGCGTCCCTGGCGCTGGAGGGCGACCGGCTGGTCGTCGGCGCCCCCCAGGACGACGACTTCGGCAGCGCCTCGGGCGCCGTCTACGTGTTCGACCGCACCGGCACGGTGTGGACCGAGACGGCCAAGCTGACGGCGTCCGACGCCAGCTCGTTCGACTTCTTCGGGGGCACGCTCGACATCAGCGGGACCTCCGTGATCACCGGCGCCAGCGGCGTGAACCGCGGCCTCGGCGCCGACCAGGGCGCCGTGTACATCCTGGTCGACAGCGGCAGCGGCTGGATCGAGCAGCAGAAGATCACCGCCGTCGACGGCGCCATGGGCTACTTCTTCGGCAGCTCGGTCGCCATCCACCAGGATCGCATCGCCGTCGGCTCGGACGGGCACTCGCTGGCGGGCCTGCAGGCGGGCGCGATCTACGTCTACGAGCGCGACGGCCTGGGCTTCTGGTCGCAGACGGCGTTCATCATCCCGCCGACGGCGGGCTTCGGTGACTTCCTCGGCGAGGCCGTGGCCCTCCAGCGCGAGTTCCTGCTGTTCTCCGCGCGCGGCGACGACGAGATCGACCTCGACGCCGGCGCCGCCTACGTGTACCAGCGCGAGGGGACCGCGTGGCTCGAGGCGCAGAAGGTCGTCGACCCGGGCGGCGCCACCGGCGACGACTTCGGCGTGTCCGTCGCGCTGGACGAGCTGACCTTCGTGATCGGCGCCAACTTCGACGACGAGCCCAGCGGCGACACCGGCTCGGCCTTCGTCTACACGCTCGAGCCGATGCAGGACATCTACTGCACCGGCAAGACGAACTCGGTGGGCTGCGCGCCGTTCATCACCGTGCGCGGCTACCCGAGCGTCACCAGCACGATCAACTACCGCATCATCGCCAACGACGTGGTCCCCGGCGAGGCGGGCTTCCCGGTCTACGGGTTCACCCGCGGCAACCTGAACTTCCACGGCGGCAAGCTCTGCGTGAAGCCGCCCTTCAAGCGCCTGCTGCCGGCCAAGACCGCCAACTCCAACGGCATCGGCGCGTGCAAGGGCGAGATGCGCCGCAACTTCAACAACCACATCCAGTTCGGCGGCGACCCCCTCCTGACCGCCGGCCAGACCGTGATGCTCCAGTGGCGCCAGCGCGACGGCAACGACCCCCTGGGCTTCGGCGACACACTGACCGACGCCATCGAGTTCACGATCTGCCCGTAACAGGCGACGGACCCCGATGACTCCGTGATCCAGAGGATCACGAGCGACGGATCGTGACCGGACTGTCGCGCCGTGGCGCGTTCGCAGGTGTCTCGCCGGGCCATCGAGGGTGCGGTCGAGGCAGGTGCGGGTCACCGTCATGCCGGGGCCGTGGCCTGGCGGACTCCCGTCTGCAAACAGGCCCGCGGGCGCCCAGCGTGGAGCGGCTACGACATCGTGCGAAGGCGCGGTGCGCCTCGTGCGCAGGCCAGTGTCAATCTCCCGATGGGCGCTCCACGATCGGCGCCCGTGGCTAGGGTGATTCGAGCGCCCGCTTCCCCGGACCGCGACCGAAACTGGCCCCCCAACCCGAGGGATCCGTCATGACAGAAGAGAAGAGAAGAGAAGAGAAGGGTCTTCCTAGAGTCCTCGGCCACCTGGTGCTAGCCACCACGGCCCTGGGCGCGGCCGCGCATGCCCAGAACCTGCCCATCTGCGAGGAGGAGAAGCTGCTGCCGGTCGGAGCGCAGTCGCCGAACGACACTCGGTTCGGCGAGGCGATCGACATCGACGGCGACTACATGATCGTCGGCGCGCCGAAGGCGGATCAGCTCGAGGGGACTCCACCCCTCGCGGCGCAGGTGGGGCTGGCCTACATCTTCGAGCGGGATTCCGCGCTCCAGCTCGGCTCCCGCTGGATCCGGCGGCAAACGCTGCAAGCACAAGCGGTCCCCCCAAACCAGTCCGATCTGTTCGGGCAGTCGGTCGCGATCACCGACCCGCGAGCCGTGGTCGGCGCACCCGCCGACAACTTCTCCATGCTCACCGACGCGGGGTCCGTCTTCGTGTGGGTCCGGACCGGGACGCTGTGGTCCGAGGAGCAACGCCTGACGGCCCCGACGCCGGCAGCGGGGGACTTCTTCGGATGGGCGGTCGACATCGACGACAGCGTCGGCCGGGTGGTCATCGGGGCCATCGAGCCCGACCGTCCGGGCTCCGCGTACGTCTCGGAGAGAATGGGCACGACGTGGGGGACTCCGGTCGAGCTCAATCCAACACTCGCTCCCTCCAGCGGGGACTCGTTCGGAAACGCCGTCTCGATCGATGGCGACACGATCGCGGTGGGGGCTGACTTGGACGATACTGATTTGTTGGCGAACAATGGTACCGTGGTCATTTTCACCAAGAGCGGATCCACTTGGCAACAGGAGCAGTTGCTCAAGGCGCCGGCTCTGCAAATGGACTCGGGAGATCAGTTCGGTTGTTCGGTCTCCCTCGATGGGGATTATGTCGCTATCGGAGCTCCGTTCCGGGACAGTACTGCGAGCAGCGATGAAGGCGTGGTCTTCGTCTTCTCTCGGTCCGGGACCAACTGGGGCCATCAGGCAACCCTCACGTCTCCGAGCCCTGCTGCGAGCGACCTGTTCGGCACCAGCGTTAGTCTCGACGGCACGAATCTAATCGTGGGGACCAAGAACGCGGAGGCGGCTTACTTGTACGTCCGCAACGGTACCGCGTGGGATGATCAGGAGCCGATCCTCTCCAGTTCGAACTCGGCGACGGGCGCGGATTTCGGTTCGGCCGTCGCGATCTCGGGGGACATCGTGGCGCTCGGTGCCCTCTTCGACGACACGACCGACGTCGGCGGATACGTGGATTCCGGCGCGGCCTATGCCTTCGTGGAACCGGAAGTGGCCCAGCAGCGCTACTGCACGGCCAAGCTCAACTCGCAAGGAGACACGCCCGAGATGTCGACGAGCGGAGGCTTCCCCAGCGTCTCGGTAGGGGGCACGAACAGGTTCTACGTCAAGGGGGAGAAGATCATCGTGTACCAGTCCGGAAGCGGGACGTACACCTCGACGGGTATCCTCAACTACTCGGTCAACGGCCGTATCAACCAGGACTTTCACGGTGGCAAGCTGTGCGTGAAGGCTCCGACCCGGTTCACGCCTGCCCTGTTCGAGGTGTACCAGTCGAGTTACTTCAAGACTTCCAAAGGGGTGCTTTCCGTCGACTTCAACACGATGATCCAGAGCGGAAACAACCCCGAACTCGCCGCAGGAGAACTCGTCCAGGCCCAGTGGATGTTCGATGATCCATGGGATGCGACTATCCACAAGGACGGCTTGACGGACGGTATCGAGTTTGCCATCTGCCCCTAATGGGCTTCGCAATGGATGGCTCCCGTTTTCTGACGGCGTCCTTGCTGGTCCTGAGCCAGGTCGCTCTTCATGGCGGAAGTGCATATCCCACCAATCGTGCTGCTATTCGGGAGGTGCAGAAGCTCATTCCGTTCAACGGCACGCAGCCAAGCGAGTTCGGTTCGGCACTGGCTCTGGATGGCTCGACCCTCGCTGTGAGCGCCGATTCGTTCAGTACGCTCCGCGGAGCCGTGTACGTCTTCGAGCGAGCAAACGGCACCTGGCAGTTGACGTTCGATGTCGCCGGAACGAACCCTGGCGACCAACTGGGCTGCCGACTTGCGCTCCAAGGAGATACTCTCGCCGCCTGTGCGTTGAGCGACGAGCAGGGTGCGGATGCGGGCTCCGTACGGATCTACCGCCGGGTTGGGGGCTCTTGGCAATTCGAGACGACGTTACTGACGAGTGACGGGCAAGGGGGCGACTTGCTAGGGACCGTTGCCCTCGACGGCAACCGGATCGTGGCTGGAGCCATCGGAGCGGACGATGCCAACCCGACGAACCCGGAGACGAACTCCGGTGCGGCCTACGTGTTCGTCCGCTCGGGGACCTCCTGGACCGAGGAGGCCAAGCTGGTTCCTTCAGACACTAGTCCGGGCGACCTGTTCGGTTCGGCGGTGGCGATCGAGGGGGACACGATCCTCATCGGCGCCTCGGAACTCGACCCTGGAGGCGGGGCGGAGCCGGGTGCCGCCTACGTGTACCAGAGAATCGGGGCGGCCTGGGTCGAACAGCAGAAGCTCGTTCCCAGCGGCGCAACCGCTGCCTGGAGGTTCGGCTTCTCAGTAGGGCTTTCCGGGGATTCGGCCCTGGTGGGCGCTCCGAGTGGGGCCCTGGGAGGGGCGGTCGAGGTATACGAGTTCGACGGCACTCAATGGGTCTGGACCGAGCAACTCACGGATCCCGCGGGCGAATGTTGCTCCCAGTTCGGGCGCAGCCTGGAACTGAGCGGAGATCTTGCGGTGATCGGCGCGCCGGGTTCGACCGGGCCGTCAGGAGACCAGGTGGGAACCGCCTACGTGTTCGGCAGGCCGGGTGACCGCTGGATCCCGGTGTGGCGCCTGGAGACCAGCGTTCCACTCGACCCGCTCGATGCCCATGGGCTGTCCGTCGCCCTGGGGGGTAGTGACGTCGCCGTTGGCGCCCCGTGCGATGATGACGGAGGAGTCGCGGTTGGCGCCGTCTACGTCTACCGCCCGGGCCTTCCCTTCTCCTACTGCACGGGAAAGACCAGCTCGCTGGGCTGCGTGCCCTTCGTGGCGACCTCGGGACTTCCGAGCGCCACCAGCACGAGCCCCTTCCGCGTCACCGGCAACGGCGTCCTGCCGAACGAGGCCGGCGTCCTGTTCTATGGCTTCTCGAAGAGCAACCTGAACTTCCACAACGGCAAGCTGTGCGTGAAGGCCCCGCTCGACCGCTGGCTGCCCGCCAAGAAGGCCAAGGCCACCGCCCCGCCCCCGTGCTCGGGTGTGCTGTCTCGCAACTTCAACGCCCGCATCCAGGCCGGTGCGGACCCGGCCCTCACCGTGGGCCGCACCGTGCGTGCCCAGTGGCTCTACCGCGACCCAGGTGTCGACTTCTTCGGCGACGGCCTCACCGACGCTCTGCAATTCACGATTCTGCCGTGACAAGCGCGGATCGCGATGACTGCGTAATCGAGCAGGCCACGCTCGACGAGTCGTGACCGGGCTGCCGCGCCGGAACGCGGTGGCCCGGTGTACTTCGGGACGGACGAGAGGATGAACGCGGCGGGCGGGAGTTCCCCGGCCCCCGCGGGCCGTACACTGCGCACCATGCGGAGCGCGGCGGAGCTTTTCGGGCGCGGGCGCGCCCTGGTGGGGATGGTGCACCTCGGGGCGCTGCCGGGGACGCCGCGGTCGGCGGAACCCGTGGCGGCGATCGTCGAGCGGGCCGTGGCCGAGGCGCGGCTGCTGGCCGAGGCGGGCTTCGACGCGGTGATGCTCGAGAACATGCACGACGTGCCGTACCTGCGGCGCGACGTGGGGCCCGAGGTCGTGGCCGCGATGACGGCCGCCGCGGTCGCCGTGCGCGCGGCGGTGGACGTGCCGCTGGGCCTGCAGGTGCTGGCGGGGGCGAACCGCGAGGCGCTGGCGGTCGCCCAGGCCGCGGGCTGCGGGTTCGTGCGCGCCGAGGGCTTCGTGTTCGCCGCCGTGGCGGACGAGGGGCTGATGGAGGCCGACGCGGGGCCGCTGCTGCGCTACCGGCGCGCGATCGGGGCGCAGGACGTCGCGGTGCTCGCCGACCTGAAGAAGAAGCACAGCTCGCACGCGCTGACCGCCGACGTCGACCTGGTCGAGACCGCGCGGGCGGCCGAGTTCTGCGGCGTCGACGGCGTGGTCGTCACCGGGCCGGCCACCGGGCGGGCCACCGACCTGGACGACCTGGCGCGATGCCGCGAGGCGACGGCGCTGCCGCTCGTCGCGGGCTCGGGCACCACGCCCGACAACGTCGCCGCGGTCCTGCGGCACGCCGACGCGGCCATCGTGGGCTCGTGGTTCAAGCGCGACGGCCGCTGGTCGGAGCCGCCCGACCCCGACCGCGCGCGCGCCCTGGTCGAGGCCGCCGCGGCCGCGCGGGCCTGAACCGCTACCGCAGCGTGGCGTTCCCGCGGGACGAGCGCAGCATCGCCGCGCCGGTCACCGCGCTCGCGGGCTCGGCGTACACGCCGCCGCGCAGCAGCACGATGTCGCCGGGCCCGGCCGCGGCGAGGGCGTCGTCCACGTCGCGGAACGGGAACAGGCTCGTGCCGAACTCGAACCCCGGCACGCCGATCGGGTCGACGAAGTAGGTCGTCCCCGTCGCCACGTGCGAGCGCGAGCCGTTCGACAGGTCCGTCATGCGGTCCATCTGGGACTCGGTCAGCCGGTCGCGGATCGAGTGGTACGACATGATGTTGAAGAACACGTCGTCCACCTGGTCCTGCTGGCCGGTCGTCGCGGCGGCGTAGTTCACGCCGAAGGCGTTCTGGGCGATGTCGTCCTGGTCCCAGCAGCCCAGGTCCGGCAGCGTGTCCGGCATCCCGTCGTCGCCCGGCGTCACGTCGCACACGCCGCCGCCGCCGTCGCACGCGCCGCACGGGCAGCCCTGCGTGTGGCACAGGTCCATGTAGTGCCCGATCTCGTGCAGCAACGAGGTCGAGTTCGCGGCCTGGCCCAGCACGATGGTCTCCGACACGTTCGACGGGAACGAGCAGATCCCCGCGCACGAGGCGTGCGTGACGTAGACGTTGATCGCGTCGCTGCGCCAGGCGTAGACCGAGGGCTGCAGGTGCGCGATCAGGTCCAGCGCGTCCCGGTCGCCCGCGGCGCAGCTCATGTTCGAGAAGGCCGAGGCCCCGGCCAGGTCGACGATCTCCACCAGCCGCAGCTGGTACCCGCGCCCCGTCGCCGCCAGGGCGGCGTTGCCGAGGTCGATCTGGCTCTGGACCTCGGCGTTCGTGTTCAGGTTCCCGGTCGCCGGCCGGCTGCCGCCGGCGTCGAGGAGGAACTTGACGGACACGCGCCACTCGATCTGGGCCGAGGCGGCGGCGGGTCCGAGCAGCATCAGGAGCAGGGCCAGGGTCGCGGGCTTCATGGGTTCCTCCGGGGACGTGGGCGCGGGGGCCGGGTTCTCGCCCTCTCACACGCGAGCCGCGCGGCGCCCCCTTCACGGAATCCGGGCTTTCCGGCGCCTCCCCCGGAGCCGCGGATCCCCCCCGACGGCGGGCCTGGGGCGCGGCGGGCGCCGGGGTATCCTGCGCGCGTGAAGCAGACCATCCTCCCGGGCGTCTCGTACTGGTCGCGGTTCCAGCCCGACCGCGGCATCGACTTCAACGGCTTCCACTGGCGGCGCGACGGCGG
>JAUIDW010000109.1 GCA_030428395.1 bacterium
CCGCGGGACGTTCGAGGTCCCCGCGGCGCGCCCGCGGGAAGCGAAACGGATCCCCGCGGCGCCTGGGGGGCGCCGGTCGGGGGCACTAGAATCCGCCCCATGCCGCACCGCCCCTCGTCCGCCTGGCCCCGGCGCCTGGCCGTCCTCGCGGGCGTCGTGCTGCTCGTCGGGTTCGTCTACTCGCCGATCTCGACGGCCAAGTTCTGGGGCAACGACTACCCCTCCCTGGCGCGCGTGTCCGAGTTCGCGCCGGACGGGACCCTGGGCTGGCTCGAGGAGCTCTCGAGCGTCCCGGGCGCCGAGGGCCATCCCCTGGCCGGCGCGGCGCTGGTGCTGTTCCGCTGGATGCACGCCGACGAGGGGCGCTGGAAGCTGTCGGCGGCGCCGGGCATCCGCGTCGGCAACGTGCTGCTGATGCTGGCGACCTGCGCGTGGCTCGGGTGCTTCGCCCGGCGCATGCTGCGACCCTACACGGGGCGCGACCACGCGAACGCCGCGGGGTTCGCCTCCGCGCTGCTGCTCGCCGTGCACCCGCTGAACGTCACCACGGTGGCGAGCATCTCGTCGCGGGGCATGCTCGTGGCGGCGGCGCTCGGGGCCGGGGCCATCGCGAGCTTCCTGCGCGGCCGCCAGGAGCGCCAGTACCCGTTCACCGTGCTCGCGGCCTTCCTGACGATCCTCACGGGGCTCGCCGCGGACGCCACGGGGCTCCCGCTGCTCCTGGCGGCGGCCGAGTACTTCGCCGCGCAGCGCTTGGTGCCGCGGCGCACGCGGCTGCGCACCACGGTCGTGACGTTCCTGGTCTTCGGGGCGTGCGCCGCGGTCGGCCCGCTGCTGCGGATGGCCGTGCTGCAGGTCGAGGCGCCCGTGGAGATCGTGCGGGCGCTGGGCGGCATCTCGAGCTGGGGCGACCTCGGGCTCGCCTTCGTCCTGTTCTTCGAGAAGCTCGGCCTGCTGTGCGTGCCCGTCAGCGCGTTCGGCTACGGCGTGCTCGGCTACACCGGCGCGGGTCTGCTGCTCCTGCTCGGCGTGCAGCCGGCGGTCGTGGCCGCGCGCTCCGCGCCACGCCTCTGGGGGACGTTCGCCGGCGCCTGGGCGCTGCTGCTCGTCTTCGCGGAGGTCTCCTCGCTCATGGTGCGCGTGCAGCCGCGCGACTTCTCCTCGGTGCACGTGCTGTTCCCCGCCGCCGGCATCATGTCGCTCGGGCTGGGCGTGGCGTGCACCGCGCTCTCCGACCTGCGCCGCACCGTGCTGCCCTGGACGCTGGCCATCGGCTACGCCTTCCTGGCGCAGAACAACAGCATGGCGCTGGTCGACGGCGCGCGCCGCGTGGACGTGCTGCACGGCGAGCTCGCCCGCGCGCACGCCGAGCACGGCTCCGGCCACTACCTCGTCGTGGATCCGCCCTGGTCGATCCTGGGCGTCGACCCGGTGGGGGACGCGCTGCCGTGGCTGCTGCACCCGTCGTTCTCGGACGACGCGTCGCGGCCGTCCTCGGCGGTCGTGCAGGGAGTCAGCGGCGCGGGGTTCGCGGCGTTCACGCGCCAGCCGGAGTTCGACGCCCTGCGGCGCGGGAGCCTCGTGGTCCTCGGGCCCGCGGGGGCGCTGGGGGCCGACGACCCGCGGCGCGTGGCGGTGCGCGTGGCGCCGCCCGTCGCGGACGCCGGGGCCCGGGCGTGGTCCGACCCCACGGCGCTCGGCGCGGTCGACCTCGCGCCGCTCTCGGTGCGGGCCCTGCGCGCGCGGTTCGGCGACGACCAGGCGGTCGACGGCGCGCCGACGGTGGCCTGGACCTCCGGCGACCCGGTCGTGCCGGGCGGGACGGACGAGGGCGCCTGGGTCGACCCGGGCCCGACGCCGGGCGCCTTGTTCGACGTCGGCTCCGACCTGGCCTGGCTGCTCGCCGGCCGCGTCACGGCGCTGAGCTTCGAGCCGCCGCGGCCGGCCTCCGTGCGCGCGCTGGACGCCCTGCCCGGGCTCGCCGCCGACGGCCCCGCCGTCGACGGCAAGGCCTGGACCTTCGCCCTGGCCGACGACGCGACCCCGCGCCGGACGCAGCACGCGGGCGAGCTGGTCCTCGGCCTGCTGCCCCTCGACACGCTCGAGCACGTCGAGGTCCAGGCCGAGAGCGACGCGCGCTTCCCCGGTGCCGAGACCGTGGCGCGCGCCGCCCGCACGCGCGGCGCCAGCCTGGCCTGGAGCCTGGAGTTCCGCGTGCGCGGCGTCGCCGTCGCGCGCGCCGAGGGGCGCCTGGACCCGGCCGCGGGCCCGCGCCTGACGAGCCCCGAGGAGGCACCCGCCCGATGAGCACGCGCCCCAGCAAGGACCTCGACTGGTTCGAGAACCCAAACCCCGACCGGGACTACGAGATCCGCTTCGACTGCCCCGAGTTCACGTGCCTCTGCCCGAAGACGGGCCAGCCCGACTTCGCGACGATCCGCATCCGCTACGTGCCCGACCGGCGCTGCGTCGAGCTGAAGAGCCTCAAGCTCTACCTGTGGTCGTTCCGCGACGAGGGCGCGTTCCACGAGGCGGTGACCAACCGGATCCTGGACGACCTGGTCGCGCTGCTGGCGCCGCGGCGGCTGGTGGTCGAGGGGGACTTCCTCGTGCGGGGGGGGATCCACACGGTCGTCGAGGTGCGGTATCCCGACGGCAGCCCGGCGCCGTCGTAGGGCACGACCCGGAAAATCCTTCCCGGTCTCCGGGGGGCGGCGCGCGTTGAGACGGCGCAGGTCGCGCGTCGATAGGAAGGGTCGGCCGCCGCTCCACGCACGGAAAACGGTGCGCGCCCGGCCCGACGCGTGCGCCGCTTCGTCACGAGCTTCCTGGTCCTCTGCGGGACGGCCCTCCTCGCGGGGCTGCCGCTGGTTCGCCGCCTCGCGCCGCCCGAGTCCCACGCGGAGAGCTCGCGCGCGCTGCGGGACCTCATCGCCGGGGAGATCGAGCTGCGCGGGCTGCTGGCGAAGCGCCCCGGCGACGGGCCCGTGGTCCCGCGCGGCCTGGGCCAGCGGCTGGGCGAGCTGCGCACGCGGCTCGCGGAGCTCGAGGCGGCCATCGCCGACTCGGACACGCTGCTCGGGGAGGAGGCCGCCGCCGACCTGGCGCTCTACACCGCGACGCTCGAGCGGCGCACCCGCGCGCTGGAGGCGTACCGCGACGGGCTGCTCCAGGGGCACGAGCTGACGCACGAGCTGCTCGAGCACGTCGACC
Organism: bacterium; assembly: GCA_030428395.1. Lineage (GTDB taxonomy): Bacteria > Planctomycetota > UBA1135 > UBA1135 > JAUIDW01. Next base: position 3,214 of record JAUIDW010000109.1, read on the forward strand.
GCGACGCGCTCGGGCGCATCCTGGCGTCGATCGAGCGGCGCTACGAGGCGCGGCTGGAGCACGACGCCGTGCTGCTGGGCAGCCTGCTCGTGGCCTGCGTCGGTCTGCTGGCGCACCTCGGGACGGTCATCGTCCGGCTCCAGCGCACCGCGCGGGCGCTGCGGCGCTCGGCGAGCGACCTGCACCGCTCGAACGAGGCCCTGCTGCGCGAGCGCGAGCACGGCGACAACATCGTGCGGTCGATGCTCGACATGCTGATCCTCGTCGACGGGGACGACCGCGTGCGGCAGGCGAACTCGCGCGTCGGCGAGCTCCTGGGGCACGCCGAGGAGGTGCTCGACGGCGCCGCCTTCGGCGACCTGGTCTCGGCCGTGGACGGCGCGGGGGCCCCGTCCGCCGGCGAGTCGCTGCTCGAGCGCGTGCGCCGCGAGGGCGAGGTCCGCGGCGTCCAGGCCCTGCTGCGGCGCGCGGGCGGTGGGGTGCTGCCCGTCTCGATCTCCGGGGCGTGCATGGCGGGCGACGAGGGGGCGCGTCCCGACATCGTGCTGGTGGCGCGCGACCAGCGCGACACGATCCGGCTGGCGGAGCAGGAGTCCATGCTGCTGGCCGAGGTCGCGGCCGCGCGGGCCGCCGAGCAGCGCGCGTCGGAGCTGTTCCTGGCCAAGCAGGCGGCGGAGGAGGCGAGCCGCGCGAAGGGCGAGTTCCTGGCCAACATGAGCCACGAGATCCGCACGCCGATGAACGGGGTGGTGGGGATCACCGAGCTGCTGCTCGAGACCGATCTCGACGACAGCCAGCGCGACTACGCCATGACCATCCGGCACTCGGCCGAGGCGCTGCTGGCGGTGATCAACGGCGTGCTGGACTACGCCAAGATCGAGGCCGGCAGGCTGGACCTCGAGGAGCATCCGTTCGCCCTGCTCGAGCTGCTCGACGAGGTGCTGGCGCTGTTCGGCGTGCGCGCGGCGGAGAAGAGCCTGCGCCTGGTGCTGCACCTCGGCGAGGGGCTGCCCCAGCGCGTCGTGGGCGACGGGCTGCGCGTCCGGCAGGTGCTGATCAACCTGCTCGGCAACGCCGTCAAGTTCACCGAGGAGGGCCGCGTCGTGCTGCGCGTCGAGCGCGCCGACGAGGAGGCCGACGGCGAGCGCGCGACGGTCCGGTTCTCCGTCGAGGACACGGGCATCGGCATCGCCGAGGGGCAGCAGCACGCGATCTTCGAGCGCTTCACCCAGGCGGACGCGTCGACCACGCGCCGCTACGGCGGGACGGGCCTGGGCCTGTCGATCTCCCGCGAGCTGACCGCGCTGATGGGGGGCGAGATCGAGCTGGAGAGCCGCCTGGGCGAGGGCTCGTGCTTCCGGGTGACGCTGCCGTTCCGGGCCGCGGCCTGGCGCGAGCGCGAGGCGGGGGTGGAGCTCTCCGGGGTCGTGCTGGCCCCCGACCCCGTCGAGCGCGAGGCGTGGTGCAGCCTGCTGGCCGTGCACGGCGTGTCCGCCCGCGGGGTCGAGGACCTGGCGGACCTCGCGGCGCCGCCGGCGGACGCGCCGGAGCGGCCGGGGTTCCTCCTGCTCGACGCGGAGCTGCTGCGCGCCGGCGCCGAGGGCTCGGCCCGGCTGCGCCGGCAGCTCTCGACGGCCCCGTGGGCCGACGTGCCGCTCGTGTGCGCCGCCCCGTCCGGAGTGGCGGGCCGCACGGACGCGGGCCGGCGCGTGCACGAGAGCCTGGTCCGACCGGTGCTGGCCTCCGCCCTCGGCCGCGCGGTCCTGGGCGCGGCGCAGGAGGGGACCGCGGCCCCCGTGCCCGGCGAGCGGCCCGGTGATTGGTCCGGTGAGCGGCCCGGTGAGCGATTGGGGGAGTCGTCCGGTCAGCGGCCGGAGGAGTCCGACGGCGAGGGACCCGGGCTGCGCTACTCCGCGCTCCGCGTGCTGCTGGTCGAGGACAACCCGGTGAACCAGCGGGTCGCCTCGCACCTGCTGCGGCGGCTCGGCTGCCGCGTCGACATCGCGGGCAACGGCGTGGAGGCGGTCGAGCGCTGCGAGGCGGTGCAGTACGACGTCGTGTTCATGGACTGCCAGATGCCGCGCATGGACGGCTACGCGGCGACCGAGCGCATCCGCCAGCTGCGGCGCAACGCCGGGGTCCCCATCGTGGCCATGACGGCCAACACGTTCGAGGAGGACCGCCAGCGCTGCTTCGACGTGGGCATGGACGAGTACGTCTCCAAGCCCATCTCGCGCGAGGACCTCGCGCAGGTGCTCGAGCGCTGGGGCGGGCTCGTCTAGGCGCGCCCGGGCAGCGCCGCCAGCATGGCGGGCAGCACGCCCAGCACGCGCGGGTCCAGGCCGCGGTGGCCGCCGGGGTGCTCGGCGGCGCGCACCGGGACGTCGAGCGCGCGCAGCAGGCGCACGAGCTGGCGCGCGCCCCACTGCAGGTGGAACTCGTCCCGCAGGCCGCACTCGACGTGCAGGAACGCGAGCCGCCGCAGCGCCTCGGCGTGGCGCGGGGCATCCACCAGCGGGTCGAAGGCGAGCCAGCGCTCCCACACGTCGGCGCGCCGCTCGCCCGTCTCGAGGTCGACGGGCAGCTCGAACCCGAGCGGCGTGCCGGGCGCCGGCGAGTACGCCGCGGCCATCGCGAGGGTCATGATCACCGCGTGCCCGTCGCCGCCGAGGTCGGGGTCGGCGTCGAAGGCCTCGAGGAAGCGCGCGGGGTCGCCGTCGTGGGCCAGCAGGCCGCGCAGGCAGGCGAGCAGCTCGGGCCCGTAGCACGCCTCGAAGTTGCAGTCCCCGCTGATGGACGCCACCGCGGGGAAGCGCTCGGGGTGGCGCATGCCGAGGTGCAGGGCGCCGAACCCGCCCGAGGACTTCCCGACGACGCCGCGGGCGCCGGGGACGACCGCGTAGTTCGCGTCGACCCAGTCGACGAGCTCCTCGGCCACGTACCGGCGGTACGCGCCGTTGTGGTCGGAGTCGACGTACTGGCTGCCGCCCAGGCGCGTCCAGGCGTCGGGCAGCACGAGCAGCGCGGGCGGCAGCTCGCCCGCGGCCACCGCGGCGTCGTAGCGCGGCACCAGGCCGCGCCGCCAGGGGTGGGTCTCGAGCATGTCCTGCGCGCGCCCCGTGTAGGCGGCCAGGACGAAGATCGCGGGCAGCGGGCCGTCGTCGCCCCCGGGCGGGACGTAGACGGGGACCTCGCGAACGTGCGGGTCGCCGGCGGGGTTGCCGCGCAGGGCCTCGCTCTCGTGCCGGCGGCGGTCGACCCGACCCGCGAGGCCCCCCGGCTCGCCGTGTCCGGGGCGTGCGCCGGCGGCGGGCGTCACGACGCGCTGGCGGAGCGCTCGAGCTCCTCGCGCAGGGCCGCGAAGCCCGGCTTGATGCGGTCGTAGATGACCTCGCAGCGCCGGTCGTAGTGCGCGAAGGCCGACTTCATGCCGTTGATGGAGAGCTTCTCGAGCTCCTCCATGCCGCAGCCGAACTGCTCGACGGCCACGAGGTACTCGTCGGTCATCGACGTGCGGCTCATCAGCCGGTTGTCGGTGTTCAGCGTCACGCGGAAGCCCTGGTCCATGAACGTCCGGAAGGGGTGCTGCTCCATCGAGGGGGTTGCCCCGGTGTGGACGTTGCTCGACAGGCAGACCTCGATCGGGATGCGGTGGTCCAGCACGTACTGCGCCAGGAGGCCCAGCTTGATGACCTTCCCGTCGTACACGACGATGTCCTCGACCAGCCGCGTGGCGTGGCCGATGCGGTGGGCGCCGCAGTACTGCAGCGCCTGCCAGATGCTCTCGGGCCCGAAGCTCTCGCCCGCGTGGATGGTGATCGAGAAGTTCATGCGCAGCACGAACTGGAAGGCGCGGATGTGCTCCTTGGCCGGGTGGCCCGCCTCCTCGCCGGCCAGGTCGAAGCCGACGCAGCCCTGCTCGCGGTAGGACACCGCGAGCTCGGCCAGCTGGACGGACAGCTCCGGGGGCTCGTTGCGCATCGCGCTGACGATCAGGCCGAACCCGACGTCGAACTGCTCGCGGCCGCGGTCCAGGCCCTTGAGCACGGCCAGCATGACCGCGTCCAGCCCCAGCCCGCCGCGCGTGTGGAAGTGCGGCGCGAAGCGCACCTCGGCGTACACGACGTTGTCGCGCGCCATGTCCTCCATGAACTCGTAGGCGACGCGCTCGAGGGCCTCGGGCGTCTGCATGACCGCGATGGTGTGCTGGAAGCCCTCGAGGTACAGCGGCAGGGTGCCGCGCGCGGCGCCGCGGTAGAACCAGTCGGCCAGCTCGCCCTCGTCGCCGACGGGCAGGCCCTCGTAGCCGCTCTCGCGCGCGAGGTCGAGGACCGTGCCGGGCCGCAGGCCGCCGTCGAGGTGCTCGTGCAGCAGCACCTTCGGCATCCGCTGCGCCAGGTCGCGGTCGACGCGAATCCGATCGGGGGAGCTCGTCATGGAGGGAATCTAGCGGCGCCGATGGCGAATCCAAGCCCGCCGGGTAGGCTCTTCGCCCCGCTCCGCGGGAGGTGCCCATGCCCGAGACCGTCCGCGTCCGCTTCGCTCCCAGCCCGACCGGCAAGCTGCACGTCGGGGGGGCGCGCACGGCGCTCTTCAACTGGGCCTTCGCGCGCGGTCGCGGAGGCGTCTTCCTGCTGCGCATCGAGGACACCGACCCCGAGCGCTCCCGGCGCGAGCACGAGGCGGAGATCCTCGAGGGCCTCGCCTGGCTCGGCCTCGACTGGGACGAGGGGCCCGACGTCGGCGGACCCCACGGGCCCTACCGGCAGTCCGAGCGGCTCGAGCGCCACCGCGAGCTGGCGGACCGGCTCCTGGCCGAGGGGCGCGCGTACCGCTGCTTCTGCGGTCCTGAGCGGCTCGCGGAGCTGCGCGCCGAGCAGGAGGCGCGCAAGCAGACGCCCGCCTACGACCGGCGCTGCCGCTCGGTCGCGCCCGACGAGTCGGCGCGCCGCGCCGCCGCGGGCGAGGCCTTCACGCTGCGCTTCCTCGTCCCCGAGGGCGAGACCCGCTTCCGCGACGCCGTGCGCCGGGACGTGACCTTCGCGAACGCGGAGGTGGACGACTGGATCATGGTGCGCACCGACGGCAAGCCGACCTACAACTTCGTGGTCGTGTGCGACGACGCCGACATGGCCGTCACGCACGTGCTGCGCGGCGAGGAGCACCTCGTCAACACGCCCAAGCAGGTCCTGCTGTACCGGGCGCTGGGGTTCGACGTGCCGGAGTTCGGCCACCTGCCGCTCATGCTCGGGACCGACGGGCGCAAGCTCAGCAAGCGCACCGGCGACACGGCCCTGGCCGACTACCGCGACGGGGGCTACCCGCCCGAGGCGCTCGCGAACTTCCTGTGCCTCCAGGGCTGGGCCCTCGACGGCGAGACCGAGGTCTTCTCGCTGGAGACGCTGGTCGAGCGCTTCGACGTCGCCGACGTCGGCAAGGCGGGCTCGGTCTTCGACCCCGACAAGCTGCTGTGGCTGGCCGGCGAGTACGTGCGCGCCGACTCGCCCGAGCGCCTGGCCGAGCGCTGCGCGCCCTTCGTCGCCGCCGCCGGGCTGGCGGACGCGGACGAGCTCGAGCGGCGCCGCCCGTGGTTCGTCGACGTGCTGCGCACCGAGCAGGAGCGCATCCGCACCTACGCCGAGCTGCCGGCGCGGATCGCCTACCTGTTCGCCGCCGACGACGCGGTCGAGTACGACGACAAGGCGCTGAAGAACGCCCGCAAGCACGCGCGGGCGCGCGAGCTGCTGGAGGAGTACGGCGCCTGGCTCGCCGAGCGCTTCGACGAGGGGCCCGACGCCGTGCGCGAGGCCACCAAGGCCTGGGTGGTCGAGCGCGAGCTGAAGATGCCCGTGCTGTTCCAGCCGCTGCGGCTGGCCCTGACCGGCCTGCCGGGCGGGCCCGATCTGTTCGAGGTGATGGCCCTGCTGGGGCGCGACGCGTCCCTCCGCCGGATCCGGGTCGCGGGCGAGCGCCTCGCCTGAGGCCCGGCCCCGCGCCGGGAGGCCCCGGGACGCGGGGGCTCAAGGGCCGGCGCCGTCCGGCCGATGCGAGGGAGGACCCCCGGCGGGGTCGACCATGGCCTCCGGCACCCTCGACTGCGGCGACGCCCGCGACCGCGTCCGCCGCTACCTGACGAACCGGCTCGAGCAGGGCGAGACGCGCGCGCTGCGCGAGCACCTGGTCGGCTGCCCCGCCTGCCGCGACGAGTACCGCTCGTCGCTGCTCGTGACCGCGCGGCTGGCGCGCGAGAAGCGCCTCGACCGCGAGGCGCACCGCACCGCCGCCCGCGCGCGCGTGCCCCGCATGGTCCCGTCGATGCCCCGGAGCCGCCGGCTGCGCATGCTGCTGCTGCCGGCCTTCGTCGCGTTCCTGCTGTCCACCGCCGCCAACCTCGGCGTGCCCCAGGGCGCCGCGCGCCTGACCGCCACCGAGGGCCCGGCGCGGGTCGGCGAGCGCCGCCTGGCGCACGGCGAGGGCCCCGTCCCGCTCGGCCGCGGCGACTGGTGCTCGACCGGGCGCGAGGGGCGGGCCCGCATCGAGTTCCTGGCCGGCTCGGTCGACCTCGGCGAGAACACCTGGGTCCTGGTCGAGCTGCCGCGCAGCCGCCGCCTGCGCCTCGACACGGGGCGCCTGGACGTGCGCGGCGAGTGCACCGTGACGACCGAGCTCGGCGTCGTCGCCGTCGAGTCGGGGACCGCCCGCCTGCGCCGCGGGCCCGGCCTGCTGGACGTCGAGAGCCTGGACGCGGTCGTGCGCGTCGTGGACGGCCGCGGCGAGCAGCGCCTGACCGCCGGGCAGCGCTGGTCGAGCACGGCGCGCTGACGGCGTCGCGCGGCCTGCCCGGCGGCCAGCCGCTACGCTGGGCGCGCCCCATGGAACCCGCCGTCCGCGTCCCGCCGCGCCGCCACTCCCGCGCGCGGCGCTCGTTCTTCCGCGCCGCCGAGCAGCTCGCGGCGGCCCTGGGCGGCCGCCGCTGGTACCGCCGGAGCCAGCTCGCGGCCGACCGCGTCGCGCAGCGCACCGAGCGGGTGGCCGTGCCGGGCCTGCCGCCGGCGCTCGCCGGCTTCCGCATCGCCCACCTCTCCGACCTGCACGCCGGGCCGTTCCTCGGGGCGGGCGACCTCGCCGACGTGGTGGCGCTCGTGAACGCGGGGGAGCCCGACCTCGTGGCCCTGACCGGGGACCTGATCACGCGGCACTGGAGCGAGGCGCTCCACGTCCTGCCCGACCTCGCGGCCCTGCGGGCGCGCCACGGCGTGCTCGGCGTGTTCGGCAACCACGACTACCGCGACCGCTGCGAGGGCCACATCGCCGCGGCCTACGCGGAGGCGGGCGTGCGCTTCCTGCGCAACGAGAACCGCCGGCTCGCCGACGGGCTCGTCGTCAGCGGGCTCGAGGACCTCGAGGAGGCGCGCCGCCTCGACGTCGAGGCCGCGCGGTCCGGCATCGCGGGCGCCGACGTCGAGGTGCTGCTGTGCCACAACCCCGGGCGGGCCGCCGCGCTGGCGCGCCCGGGCTGCGCCGCGATCCTCGCGGGCCACACCCACGGCGGCCAGGTCGACCTGCCGCTCCTGCGCGCCCTGGGACCGCCGCACCCGGGCGGGCGCGTGGACCTGGGGTCGACGGCGCTCGTCGTCAGCAACGGCCTGGGCGTGATCGGGTTCCCGCTGCGCGTCGGAGCGCCCGCGGAGATCGTGTGGGTCGTGCTGGAGCCCGCCGACGGTGCCGGACGCGCGGATCCCGGCTTGGATCCGACGCCGGCGCGGGCCAAGCTCTGACCGATGCAGGGCAGCCTCTGCCTCCACCGCGGCGTGCTGTGGGTCGGCCGCCACGAGCTGACCGCGCACGTGCGGCCGTTCGACCTCGACGGGCACGCGCTCGGCGAGGGCTTCTCGTTCCGCGGCGACGACGGCGCGCCGGCCAGCGTGGCGGGCCTGGACGCGGGCGACGAGCACACGCTGTGGGTCGCCGACTCCGCCGGCGGACGCGTGCAGGGCTTCAACGTGTTCGGCCGTCCGACGCGCGCCGTCGGCCGCGGCGCGGCGGGCGAGCCCGACGCGCCCGGGGGGACGGCCGGCGCCCAGGACGTGGTCGTGCTCGCGGAGCCCGACGAGCCCGCGCGGCTCGTCGCCTGCTTCGACGGCGAGCGCCGCCACGGCGTGCAGGTCTTCGACGAGGAAGGGGCGTGGGTCGAGTCGCTGCGGTGCGAGGGCAGCCCGCTGCGGCGCTTCGTCGACGCGCGCCGGCTGGGCGCGCGGGGCCGGCTGCTCTACGTGTGCGAGCGGCGCGCCGGCCGCGTCCAGGTCTTCCGCGACGGGGACTTCCACTTCGCCTTCCGGGTCGAGTCGGCGCCCGGCCGGCCCGCCGAGGTCGCGGCGGTCGAGCCGCTGTCCGACGACCGCCTGCTGGTCGCCGTCGCCGGGGCCGCGTCCGCGGTCCTGCTGACCGACGGGGCCGGGCGCGTGCTCCGCGTCCTGGCCGAGCACGGCCCGGAGGAGGGGCGCGTGTTCGAGCCCAACGACCTCGCCGCCGAGCCCGAACCGGCCGCCGACGAGGGCCGGCGCCGCTTCGCCGTGATCGACCGCGACGCCGAGCGCGTCCAGGTCTTCACCCTCGAGGGACGCTGCTACGGGGCCTTCGAGGGGCTCCCGGGCGAGGGGCACCGGGTCGAGCCCTGAGCGCTCCCGCTCGCCCACCCGGGCCGCGGGCCCGCCCCGATCCGGGTGAGGCTCGCGCGGGACCTCGCCGACGACGCTCGTTCCCCGAGCGCCTTCCCGATTCTCGGACCTCCCCTTAGAATCCGCCCCGGGCCCGGGCCGTGCGCAGCAGGCGCGCGGTGGCGGGTCCTGCCCGTGGAGGACAGGAAGGACCCGTCATGCTCCAGGCCGCTCTCGGCTTGCTCGCCGCCATCGTAGCGACCCAGACCACGCTCCCGCGCGCCCCCGCGGAGTTGCCCGACTCCGTCGCGCCCCAGGTCGACCTCGGGACGCTGCCGAACGTGACGGGCGTGCGCATCCTCAACGCGCAGTCGGGCAACGAGCAGTTCTTCTTCCACGTCGTCTCGATCGTCACGGGGACGGGCTTCCCCGAGAAGTTCCTGCTGCACGCGCCGACCCAGATGCCGGCCACCCCGCAGCCACTGGTCGTCATCTTCCACCAGTTCGGGGCGTCGCACCTCGACGTGCTGACCGACACCGCCTTCGTCCAGGCCGCGCACGAGAAGGGCTGGTACCTGGTGTCCCCGCTGGGGGGCTCGAAGAAGCACATGTCGTCGATCCCGAGCCAGCTCAACACGGAGATCGTGCTGAACTGGATGCTGACGCAGCCCGCGTTCAACATCGACAACGACCGGCTGTACGCCATCGGCTTCTCGATGGGGGGCGGGGCCGCCCTGAACTTCGCCGCGCGCCACAAGGACCCGGGCGAGCCGCGCTTCGCGGCCGTGGTGAACCACACGGGGACCGTCTCGAACATCAACGCCTACGCCGACGACTGCGTGTACTTCGCGTGCACCGGCCAGTTCGTGTGGGACTTCTGGTTCGGGGACAGCACGCCGGGGTCCGCCCAGGTGTGGCCGATGGCGCGGTCGTCGGTGCTCGACTACGACGACGCGACGCTCGTGGTCGACGAGAGCCGCGCCTTCGCCCGCAACCTGCTCGACGGCACCGCCATCCAGATCATCCGCGGGGACATGGACAACCAGGTGCCCTACCTGATCGAGCAGACCGACGTGTTCCACGCGTACATGCTCGCCAAGGGCAAGGTGCCGGGCGTCGACTACGACTACTTCGTCCAGCCGTACTCGACCCACGACTGGGGCCTGCTGGACGAGGGGGCCGTGCTCGACTGGCTCGCGCCCCACACGCTGCAGACCCCGAACGGCGGCGACACGCTGATCGACGGGGACGGCGTGTACTACTTCTTCGACGTCGTGCAGACCTCGGCGGGGGCCTTCACGTCGTTCGAGTGGGGGGTCAACGTCAACACGAACGCCGTGTCGATCCTGGAGACCGAGAACCTGGGCCGCATCACGGTGGACACCATCCGCGCCAACCTGGACACGGGGAGCGACCTGCGGGTGAACGTCAGCACGAACGACGGACTCCCCGACGTCGTGCGCCTGCGGGTCTACGCCACGCCGCCCACGACCGTGCTGCGCGACGGGGTGGTGGACACCTCCTGGGTGCACGACCCCCTGATGGGCACGCTCGAGTTCACCGAGGTGGACGGCGGGGCCCACACCTGGATCGTCCAGCCCTGAGGCTCCCCGGTGCCGCCGCCGCGCCCGGCGGGGCCCGGCGACCCCCGCAAGGGGGCCCGCGGGAGGCGATTTCGCGTAACCGGACGATCGGCGGCGGGTTATCGACGTCGATCGGCCCGGACGACCCCGGATCCACGACTCCCCCGCGGATCCTGGGCTAGGTTTCTGCATCGATCCGCGTCGCCGCGGGACCTCTCGAGGGCCCCCCGGCACCGAGGCCAGCCGCTCTCAGGAGTCCGGACGCCGGGAGACCGTCCGGACGCTCGCTCGCACCGCTTCGCCCGAACCCTCGGCAGGTCCAGATGATCGCAACGCCCTTCCTGGCCGCTCTGACGGCCTTCCTCCCCGTTCCCGGGCCCGGCCCCGGTCTGCTCGCGCCGGCCGTCGTGGCCGCCGCCCCGGCGTCCCAGGGGACCGCTCTCACCCCGGCCGAGCGCCGCCAGCTGCGGCGCGCCCAGCGCGCGGCCCGCCGCCGCGCCCGGCACGGCGCGGGCGGGGCCGTCACCGGCCAGGACCAGGTCCAGGTCGGCGGGGGCTCGGTCGCGGCGACCGGCGGCGTGACGAGCCTGCAGGCCGTCCCCGCCCAGCCCGGGAGCCCCTCGTCGCTGGTCTACATCGGCTCGATCACGACCGGCACCGGGTTCCCCGAGGCGTTCGTGCTCCACACGCCGACGCAGCTGCCCAACCCGCAGCCGGCGCCCCTGCTGGTGGTGTTCCACCAGTTCGGCAAGTCCCACACCGACCTGCTGAACACCGGCTTCGTCCAGGCCGCGTTCGAGCGCGGCTGGTACGTGGTCTGCCCCCTGGGCGGCTCGAAGAAGCACTTCTCGTCGATCCCGAGCCAGCTCAACACCGAGATCGTCCTGAACTGGCTGCTCTCCGTGCCGTTCTTCAACGTCGACCGCGACCGCATCTACGGCGTGGGCTTCTCGATGGGGGGCGGCGCCGTCAGCAACTACGCCGCGCGGCACAAGGACCCGGGCGCCCCGGTGCTGGCCGCGCTGGTCAACCACACGGGCACCGTCTCGATCGAGAACGCCTACCTCGACGACTGCGTCTACTTCGGCTGCGCCGCGCAGTGGATCTTCGACTTCTGGTTCGGCGACTCGACGGCGGGATCGGCCAGCCCCTGGGCCATGGCGCGCTCGTCCACGGTCGCCTACGACCCGGCCACGCTGGCCGTCGACCCCGACCGCTCGCTCGCGGTGAACCTGCTGGACACGGGGGTGCGGCTGACGCGCGGGGCGAGCGACAACAGCGTCCCGTACCTGCCGGAGCAGATGAGCGTCCTGCGCGACCACCTGACCGCCCTGGGCGCCCCGCAGGCCGTCTCGCCCGACTACCAGGAGCTGCCGTACTCCTCGCACGACTGGGACCTGCTCGACTACGGCGCCACGCTCGACTGGCTCGGCCTGCACGTGCGGGCCACTCCCGCGGGCGGCCGGGTCATCGCCGACGGCAACCGGCGCTACTACCACTTCTCCCTCGAGCAGGGGAGCGGCCTGGCCTTCTCGCCCTTCGAGTGGTGGGTCGACACCGCCGCGAACGCGGTGGGCTTCGAGAGCAGCGCCAACGTTCAGCGGGTGACCGTGGACACCGCGTCCGCGGGCCTCGACACGTCCGCGCCGCTGACGGTCTCCCTCGGCGACGTGGGCGGCACCGGGGACGGCACCGGCGACGTGCTGCGCCTCGGCGGCTACGCAGCGGCCCCGTCGGCGGTGACGCGCGACGGCGTGCCCACCACGGCGTGGACGTTCGACGCGCAGCTGGGGACGCTGACGTTGCAGGAGAGCAACGGCGCCCCGCACGTCTGGCTCGTCACGCCCTGAGCTCCGCGCGGCCGCGCGCGAGTCCGCGCAACGCCCCGGGATGCGCCTGCGTTCGCCGCGCGGCGTCCCGCGCGCGCGGCGCGGGTCCTCCGGTCGAGCGCGACCCCGGTGGATACGAAGGGGGCCGGTGACCCTTGCCGATCACCGGCCCGAGGGAGAGAGGAGGATCCATCAAGCTTCCCGGACACTCGCGCCGCTCGCAAAGCTCGAGCGCCACATGATGGATTCTCGCAGCCGGGGCGGAGACCGCCCCGACGGGGGCAAGTCTACGGCAATCGCGAGCGGCGGCGCCAGCCCCCGCGAGCGGAACTTCGGCCCGGGCGGCCGGCCCTCTCCAGCGGCTTGGTCCCGGCGGGCGCGGGACGCGATGCGGCGCCGTTCCCATTCCTCGGATCGAGCGCGGACGCGCCGTGCGCGGCCCTCCGTCGCGGCTCCGGGACGCCCCGCGCGGAAGCGGCCGGCGGGCCGCGGAGCGCGGGCCCCCCGGCTCAGCCCGCGACCGG
>JAUIDW010000488.1 GCA_030428395.1 bacterium
ATCGGCGCGGGCGGGCTGGGCGAGCCGATCGTCACCGGGCTCTACCTGAACGACACGCGCCTGATCCTGGCGGGCGCGCTGCCCGCGGCGGTGCTCGCGCTGCTGGCCGACCGCCTGCTGGGAGTCGTCGAGCGCGCGGTCACGCCGCGGGGGCTGCGGCGCGCCGGTTGAACCGAGGCAATCGCAGTTCGGGCGAACGCCCCGGGCTTCGCCCGGGGCTCGACGGCGCCGACCTCGCGCCCGCGCCTACGGCGCGATCACGAACTCGGCGCCGTCGGTCAACCCGTCGTTGAACGAGTCCACGCCCGGGTCGCGGTAGAACCACTGCGCGTTCACCTGGCGCCCGGCGGTCAGCGCGGGGTCGTTGCCGCTCTGGATGTGGCTGTTGAAGTTGCGGCGCAGGACGCCGGGGCACAGGCCGCCGCCGCCGCTGCCCGAGTTCTTGGGCGGCAGCAGGCGCGTCAGCGGCGCCTTCACGCAGAGGGTGCCGTTGTGGAACCCGAGGTTGGCGCGGCCGTTCAGGCCGTACACCAGGATCCCGAACTCGTCGGGCATGACGTCCTCGCCGACGATGCGGAAGGGCGCCGTGCTCGACGCGCTGGGCACGCCGACGAACGACACGAACGGCAGGCAGAAGTTCGAGTTCAGCTTGCCCTGGCAGTAGCTCGTCGGCGGCGTCCCGGTGGCCGGGCCCAGCTCGACCAGCTCGAAGTCGTCCAGGTTCCAGCCGCCGAGCGTGAAGCCGCCGTCGGTCGTCAGGCGGAACTCGACCTGCACGGAGGGGTTGCCCGCCGCCTGGGCCGAGACGTCCAGCGAGAACGCCGTCCACTGCGTGTCGATCAGGTCGGAGCCCAGCGGGTTCTGCCACACCTGCACGCCGTTGACCCAGATCTCGGCCTGGTCGAAGTTGCCGTCCTCGACCTGCAGCCAGCGCTGGAACTGCAGCTCGACGCTGGTCGCCGCCGAGCAGTCCACGACGGGCGCGCGCAGCCAGTTCGCGACGTTGTTCGAGTAGCAGCCGTTGAAGCCCGAGGGGCCCAGGTCGTTGCCCCAGATCCGCGTCCCCGACGTCGCCGCCGGCGCGTCGCCGCAGGACCCCGAGGGCACGTCGTGCATCCAGTCGTCCTGGCCGGTCCCGCCGTGGGTCCAGCCGTTGTCGCCCGCCGTCTCGAAGTCGTCGACGAAGAACGGCGTGCGCGTGCCGACGAAGAAGTCGAACGGCTGCCCGGTCCCGCCGCCCGCGCCCTTCGGCAGCTCCTCGAAGTTGCCCTGGTCGTCCTGGGCCGTCAGGAAGTAGCGGATCGTGAGCGGCGAGCCCAGCGCCGGGATGTCGCCGACCCAGTCGCCGCCCGAAGGGGCCAGCGCGACGGTCGTGTAGTTCTGCCCGCCGTCGCCGGAGTAGTGCAGCGAGACGGCGGTGATCGTCGAGCCGACGAAGCTCTGCGCCTGCGCCGTGACGCCGTACGGCCCGAACCCGTCGGTCGTGTCCGGCAGCGGCGCGTGCGTGATCTGCAGGTCCAGCGGGTCCGCCAGCACGAGCGCCGACGCGAAGGCGCCCTTGGTGATCATCTCCGACAGGTCGAAGTCGTTGGTCGACTGCGGGTAGAAGTCCTGGCTCGTGTGGATCTGGGAGAAGTAGTTGTTCAGGTCCTCGAAGAAGAACACCGCCGGGAACCCGTTGGCGTTGTACGAGGCGTGGTCGGACGAACCCGCGGACAGCACGCCCGAGGTCGAGGCCCAGTTCGACACGTACAGCGCCGCCGTCGCGTCGCAGAAGGCCGTCAGCGCGGCCGAGGTGTTGTTGGTCGCGAAGTCGCAGTCGCGCGCGTCTCCCGGCGCGCGGTAGGAGTTCATGTCGAGGTTGATCATCCCGACGATCTCCTGCCCGCCGCTGGCGGCCTGGGAGGCGTCGAAGGCGGAGCCCAGCAGGCCGTACTCCTCGCCCGCGAACCACATCAGGCGGATGCCGTTCTCGAACGGACCGGCGCCGACCAGGACGCGCGCGATCTCCAGGATCGACGAGCTGCCGCTGGCGTTGTCGTCCGCGCCGGGCGCGCTCGCGGTCGACCCCGACAGGTTGCGCGAGTCGTAGTGCGCCCCCATCACGACCCACGAGTTCGGGTTCACCGCCCCGGGAATCTCGACCACGACGTTGTCGCCGTGGGACCCGGAGAAGCTCTGCAGCGTCGGGCTGTAGCCCATGCCCTGCAGCTGCGCCACGATCTGGTCGCGCGCCGGGTCGATGTACGTCGGGACCGTCGAGTTGCGGCTGAAGTTCGAGCTCAGCGAGATCACGCCGTTCTCGAGGTTCAGCTTGTTCACCTGGTCCACCAGCGCCTGGATCGAGGCCTGGGGCGTCCCGAGGGCCTGCACGCCGCCGGCACCGGCGAGCTGGCTCCACCGCGCCGTGCGCGGCGGCACGACCGGCGTGCGCGCCACGGGCACGTGCCCGCCGTGGCAGGCGGTGCGCAGGTCGTGGCCGTGCACGTCGAGCGCCGCGTCGGGCGCGGCCGCCAGCAGCACCTGCGCGCCGCGCGCGTACAGCCGCCGCGCGCCCTCGAGCTCGCCGGCCGTCACCAGGCCGGCGTCGACCACGAAC
>JAUIDW010000489.1 GCA_030428395.1 bacterium
GGCTCGACGGGTTCCGCGGCTCCGCGCGCCTGACCACCTGGCTCTTCCGCGTGGCGGTGCGGGCCGCGGCCCGCGCGTCGGCGCGCGCCGCGGGGCGGGCGACGGCGCTGCCCGGGGAGCTGCCCGGGGCGGCCGGCGCGCCGCCCGACGAGCTGGCCGAGCGCGAGGGGGCCGCGCGCCTGCTCGCCGCGATCGCGCGCCTGCCGGCGCGGCTGCGCGCGGTGCTCGCCCTCTCCGCCCTCGGCGAGCTGCCGCAGACCGAGGTCGCCGCCGTGCTCGGCCTGCCGGCGGGGACCGTCTACTCGCGCCTGCACGAGGCCCGCGAGCGGCTGCGCGGGGAGCTCGCGCGGGGGGCGCCGGGGCCCGACGAGCCCGGCGCGGGGCGGCCCGCGGTCGGGTAGGATCCGCGCCATGAGCGAGATCCTTCACGTGGCGGGCCGGGAGATCCTCGACTCCCGGGGCAACCCGACGGTCGAGGTCGAGGTCTACCTGGCGAGCGGCGCCAGCGGCCGCGCCGCGGTCCCCTCGGGCGCCAGCACCGGCGTGCACGAGGCCTGCGAGCTGCGCGACGGGGACGAGCGCTACAGCGGCAAGGGCGTGCTGCGCGCGGTCGAGCACGTCGACTCCGAGCTCGCCGACGCCCTGCGCGGCCTCGAGGGCCTCGACCAGGCCGAGGTCGACCACACGATGATCGAGCTCGACGGCACGCCCAACAAGGGGCGCCTGGGTGCCAACGCGATCCTCGGCTGCTCGCTCGCCGTGGCGCGCGCGGCCGCCGAGGAGTGCGGGCTGCCGCTCTACCGCTACGTCGGCGGCGCCGCGGCCAACGTGCTGCCCGTGCCGATGATGAACATCCTGAACGGCGGCCAGCACGCGGACAACAACGTCGACATCCAGGAGTTCATGATCATGCCCTTCGGCGCGCCGACCTTCGCCGAGGCGCTGCGCGTCGGCGCCGAGACGTTCCACGCCCTGCGCAAGGTCTGCCGCGACCGCGGGCTGAACACGAACGTCGGCGACGAGGGCGGCTTCGCGCCCAACCTGGGCTCGAACCGCGAGGCGCTCGACCTGCTGGTCGAGGCCGTCGAGGCCGTCGGGCTGAAGCCGGGCACCGACGTGAGGATCGCGATCGACGCGGCCTCGGCCGAGTTCCTGAAGGACGGCGCCTACCACGTCGACGGCAAGCCGCACACGCCCGCCGAGCTGACGGACCTCTACGCCGACTGGTGCGAGCGCTACCCGGTGTTCAGCATCGAGGACGGCCTCGACCAGGACGACTGGGCGGGCTGGACCGAGCTGACCGCGAAGCTGGGCGGCAAGGTCCAGCTCGTCGGGGACGACTTCTTCGTGACCAGCGCGGAGCGGGTCCAGAAGGGCATCGAGGCGGGCGCCGCCAACGCGGTCCTCATCAAGGTGAACCAGATCGGCACCCTGACCGAGACCCTCGAGACGGTGGCCCTGGCCCACCGCCACGGGTACCGCTGCGTGATGAGCCACCGCTCGGGCGAGACCGAGGACACCACGATCGCCGACCTGGCGGTCGCCACGAACTGCGGCCAGATCAAGACGGGGGCCCCCTGCCGGTCGGACCGGGTGGCCAAGTACAACCGCCTCCTGCGGATCGAGGAGGAGCTGGAAGGGAGTGGTGCCTACGCCGCGGGGTTCCTAGGCTAGGCCCGTCATGCAGGCCCGCCGCCCGCTCGCCCCGGCCGACCGGTTTTCCGGGGACGCTGCCGCCGACCTCCTCTTCGAGGGGGCCGAGCCCGCCCCGGCCGCCCGCGCCCGCCGGCGGCTCGCGCCCGGGCGCGCTCTCCTCGGCGCGGCCCGGCGCACGGCCTTCTGGGCCCCCGTGGCCCTGCCGCTGGCCCTCCTGGCCCAGACGGTGCTGGGCGGGCTGGGCCCCGCGCGCGCCGAGGACCGGCGCCTCGGCGAGGCGGAGCAGCGGCTCGAGCGCCGCCTGGCCTCCGCCGAGCACGAGCTGGACGAGTACCGCCTCCGCCTGCGGGCCTACCGCGACCCGATCTACCTCGAGCGGGAGCGCCGGCTGGCGGCCGCGCGCGAGGCGCTCGCGGCCGAGGCGCCCGCCCCCGGCCCTGGCGGCGCGGAGCGGACCGGCCCGGACGGGCGCTGAGGGCGCCGTGGCGGGACCGGCCGCAGGGGCCGAACCGGCGGCCGCGAGTCCCGGGCCTGCCTGCGCCCCGACGTCCCCCCCGGCGTCGAGCCGAGGGGCCCCGCGCGCCCCCGCCCGCGCGCGCCGGATCCTGCCCGCCACCGCGGCGCTGGTCCTGGCCCCCTGGGCCCTGGCCCTCGCGCCGCCGCCCGCGCCGCCGGCCCCGGGAGCGCAGGCGGGGAGCCTGCAGGCGGAGCTGACCGCCGAGGTCCCGCTCGACAACGACACGTTCCTGACCACCCGCGAGGAGGCCGTCGAGGCCCTCGAGGAGGGCGACGCGCTGCTCGCCGGGCTCGACGACCCCGACGCGGCGCAGCTCGCGCCGGCCCTCGAGGCCTGGCGCCGCGCCCTGGCGGAGAGCGACGCGGGCGACCTGGCCCCGGCGGCCTCCGCGCTGCCTCTGCCCGACGTCGACGGCACCGCCGAG
>JAUIDW010000490.1 GCA_030428395.1 bacterium
CGCAGCCTGGTCCCGCTCGCGCGGGGCGAGGCGCCGGCGCCGCGGGTGGTCTACGCCGACCAGCTCAACGCCCTCGACCTGCACTGCAGCTTCCTGGACCGCCGGCCGCTGGACGACCTGCTGTACGCGGTCAGCGACGGCACCTGGAAGCTGATCCACCGGCCCAACCACGAGGGCGCCGACGAGCTGTACCACCTCGACGAGGACCCCGGCGAGCTGCGCAACCGCGTGGCGGACGAGCCCGACGTCGCCGCGCGCCTGCGCGCCGACCTCGCCGCCCGCGGCGCCTTCCGCGAGGGCGCCTTCGACGCCGGCGCCGTGGACGACGCCGCGCGCGCGGCCCTCGAGGGCCTCGGCTACGTCGGCGGCGAGGACTGAGCGAGCCGCGGGGCTAGCGCGGCAGCCACGTCTCGCGGACCTCGGTCCACGCCAGGCCGTGGGGGGTGTCCGGGGCCTCGACCAGGACGGCGCGGCTGGCGCGGCCGCGGGCGACGCCGCCCTGCTCCTGCCACTCCTCGTAGGTGACGCGGTAGCGGTCGGGCCCGTCGGGCTCGACGGCGACGCGCTCGATCCAGATGCGCAGCGGGTCGTCGGCGAAGCGGCCGTGCACGTCGCGCAGGCGCTCGAGCAGCGGCTCGCGCGCCGTCGTGACGCCCTGGGGGTCGGTGATCTCGAAGCCCGGCGCCATGACGTCGGCGAAGCGCGCGTACGCGGCGGGGGTGTCGTCGAGCTCGCCGGCGAACCACTGCTGGAAGAAGCGGTGCAGGCCGTGCACCTCGGCGCGGACGCGGGCCTCGATCGGGGCCTCGGCGTCGGGGTCGGGCAGGTGGGGCGTCATGTCGACCAGGCGGACGTCCGCGCGGCGGCGGAGGTGCTCGAGGAAACGGTGCTTGTGACCGGCGCCGAACGTGATCAGCACGCGCTCGCCGCGGTGGCGGTCCAGGGCGGCGTCGACCAGGGCCAGGTGTGCGGCGTTGACGTTCGTCCAGCCGCCCGGGCCGATCCAGTCGTTCAGGAAGCGGTCGTAGGGCGCGAGCTCCGTGCGCGCGCGCTGGTCGTACGGCTCCGAGTGGATCACGCGCGGGTCGTCCTCGACGATCGGGTCGGCGGCCAGCAGCTCCTCGACCGCCGCGACGGCCTCGCGGTAGGCGGGGTACGCCGGCTCGGCCTCGAAGGCGGCCAGGCGCGCGCGCCGCAGCTCGGCCATCTCGGCGGTCCACGCCGCGCAGGGCTCGACGGCGCAGCCCAGCTCGTCCCACAGCGGCAGCAGCACGTCGACGTACTCGGGGAAGCGCAGCACCCGGTCGTCCTCGACCGCGCGGCGCTCGCGCCAGTCGCGGGCGATCCGGTCCCAGCGGTTGGGCGGGATCTCGGTCAGCACGACGTCGGGCGCGAACGACAGGATCGCCTCGCGCAGCTGGGCCAGGCCCCAGCGCTCGCTCGTGAGGTGCGCGCCGTGGATCGCCCCGAGCACGCCGACCTCGGTGAGCGTGTCCGCGTCGGCCGCGGGCGGCGCCGGCCGCGCCCGCAGGCGCCCGGGGACCGCGTACACCTGCAGCTCGTGCGCGCCCTCGCAGGCGACCCACAGCGTCTCGCCGCCGGGGTGCACCGCGACGCAGATCGGGATCTCGCCGGTCGGCGCGCGCGCGACCACGCGGCGCTCGGCCAGGTCGACGGCGACGACCTCGTGCCCGGCGGTGGCGTTGACCCAGGCGACCGCGCCGCCCGGCGCCACCGCGACCGAGAACGGCCCGTCGCCCACGCCGCCCAGCCGGTCGACCACCTCGAACGACGCCGTGTTGACGAAGGCCAGCTCGTCGTCCCCGCGCACCGCGACGGCGCAGTCGACGTCGCCCGGCAGCACGGTCGCCCCCGTGGGCCCCGCGCCGACCGGCGTCGTGGCGACGACCCGGCGGTTCCAGAGGTCGACGACCGTCACCGTCCCGTCGTCGTGCGCCGGCACGAACGCGAGGCGCCCGTCGGAGGTGTGGCCGGGCGGGAAGGGGCGCGCGCCGACGGGGTAGCGGGCGACGGGCTCGGCGCGGTCGGGGTGGACGACGAGCAGCTCGTCCGCGCGCTCGACCGCGACGAGGTACGTGCCGTCGGGCAGCGGGCCGACGGCCAGCGACGGGCCGGCCGCCGTCTCCCACGCGCGCACCGTCGTCCCGTCGCGCGCCACGCGCCGCACGCCCCCGGCGGCGAAGGCCGTCGTCAGCAGCGAGGCGTCGTCCGCCAGCCAGGCGGCCGCGAGGGGCCCGCCCGCGACGGGCAGGCGCCCCGCGACCGTCCGCGCGGCCGCGTCGACGAGCACGAGCTCGTCCGAGCCCGCGGCGGCGACCGCGGCGAGCGCGCCGTCGCTCGAGAACGCGACCTGGTGGGGGGCGCGGCCGACGTCGAGCGTCGTCAGCAGCTCGAGCTCCGCGCGCGGGGCGGGCGCCGGCGGGGCGGCCGGGAACGCGGCGAGGGGGGCGGCGAGGGGGGCGGCGAGGCAGGCGGCGAGGGGAGCGTGCACGGGATCCTCCGGGTGCGGGGCGTGCGCAGCGTACCGGCGCGCGCTGCCGGGCGCCGGGGGGCGCCGGCCC
>JAUIDW010000491.1 GCA_030428395.1 bacterium
GACTGCTCCAAGCGCCGGCGGTTGCAGGGGATCGGGCTGTAACCCGGCCCTCCACCCACACGGAACCCAGTCAGGTCTGAGTCTATCGGCGGCGGGCCCCCGCCGCCGCCAGGAGCGCCGCGCCGGAGTCCCGGCTCAGCGCCGGCGGACGAAGGCGGGGTCGACGTAGCGGGGGGCGAGCTCGCGCGCCAGCTCGCGCTCCGCCGGCGTGGGCACGCCGCGCTCGAGCGCGACGCCCAGCTCGCGCCCGATCGCGTCGAGCAGCCGGCCGGCGAACTCCTGCTCGTCGATGCCGGCCAGCGTGGCGACGCCGGTCTCGAGCTCCGAGCCGGCGAGCTTGATCGAGCCGTGGTGCAGCACGCGCCCGCCCGTGCGGCGCTGGGCCGAGCCGAGGCCCTTCCGGCCTTCCCAGACGAGGTCCAGCTCGGTCGAGACGTGGAAGCACATCCCCGTCCCGGGGCGGTCGGACTCCAGCGCGGCCGCGCCCCGGAGCTGGGCCAGGACGCCGTAGTGCGCCAGCGCGCGCGCCACGAGGCCGTGGACGCGGGCGTAGGACTCCGCCACCGGCCCGCGGTACAGCGGGTGCGCGAGGGGCGCGGAGATCGAGAAGGTCAGCTCGCCCGTGTGGTGGATCGCGCCGCCGCCGGTGACGCGGCGCACGACGGCGCCGGCGCGGTCGACGCCCGGCACGTCCGCGTGGCGCTGGAAGTACCCCAGGCTGAGGGTGTCCGGGCTCCACGTGTAGAGGCGCAGCGTCGGCGCCGCGGGGCCGGCCCGCAGCAGGGCCTCGTCCAGCCCCATGTTGAAATCGGGCGGGGCGCCCCAGGTCGTGATGACGCGCCAGGTCTCCACGCGGGTCCGGGTCGAGCGGGCGGGAGGGCGCCGCGCGGGGCGCTCAGCCCTCCTTGGCCACGTGCTCCTCGTAGGCCTCGGCGTCCATCAGGTGGTCGAGGCTCTTGGCGGTCGGCTTGACGCGGATCAGCCAGCCCTTGTTCCACGGGTCCTCGGACAGGACCTCGAGGTGCTCCTCGATCGTGGAGTTGACCTCGACCACCTCGCCGGCGACGGGGCTGTTCAGGTCGGACACGGCCTTCACGGACTCGATCTCGCCGAAGGTCTCCCCGGCGTCGAGGCTGCGGCCGGCCTCGGGCAGGTCGCAGTACACGAGGTCGGAGTCGTTCCCGTTCGACAGCTTCTGGACGGCGTAGTCGGTGATGCCGATCAGCACCGTGTCGCCGTCGAGCTTCGCCCACTCGTGGGAGTCGAGGTATTTGCGATCGTTGGGTCGCATCGTGGTTCTCCCGGGGCGCCCGGCCCCGCGGTCGTGGCTACTTTCGAGTCTTGGAGTAGAACGGGAGCTCCTGGACGGTCACGGGCTGGCGCTTGCCGCGGAAGTCGACGTCGAGCTCCTCGCCCGGCCGGTCGCTCCCGATCGCGACGAAGGCCGTCGCCACGTTCGTCTCCAGGGTGGGGGACGGGGCGCCGGAGCAGATCGTGCCGACCTGCTCGTCGCCCTTGTACAGCACGTGCCCCTGGCGCGGGACGCGCGGCCCGGGGGTTGTCACGCCGACGAGGCGCTGCTTCCTGGCGCCCTTGATGCGCTGCAGCGCCTCGCGGCCGATGTAGTCGCCCTTCTCCTCGCGGAACGACACCGCGAAGCCCAGGCCGGCCTCGATCGGGTTGTGGTCCTCGTCGAGCTCGTGGCCGTAGAGGGCCATGCCGGCCTCGAGGCGGAGGACGTCGCGGGCGCCCAGGCCGATGGGGGCCAGGCCGTGCTTCTCGCCGGCCTCGAGCAGCCGCGTCCACACGCGCTCCGCGGCCGAGGCGGGGCAGTACACCTCGTAGCCGTTCTCGCCGGTGTAGCCGGTGCGGCTGATGCGCACGCGCGCGAGGCGGCAGACGGTGCCGAAGGTGAACTTGTAGTAGCCGAGGTCCGCGAGCTCGCAGTCCTCGGTCAGCTCGGTGACGACGTCGAGCGCGTTGGGGCCCTGCACCGCGAGCATGGCCTGCTCGGCCGTCAGGTCCTGGACCTCCGCGTCGAATCCGCCGGCGTGCTGGCGCAGCCACTCGAGGTCGCGGTCGCAGTTCACGGCGTTGACGACCATGTAGACCTTGTCCTCGTCGTCCCGGTACAGCAGCAGGTCGTCCAGGACGCCGCCGTCCTCGCGGCAGAACAGCGAGTAGCGGATCGAGCCGATCGGGATGCGCGCGCAGTGGTTCGTGGCGACCCGGTCGACGAGCTTCACCGCGTCGGGCCCGCTGACGCAGATCCGGCCCATGTGGGACAGGTCGAACAGGCCGGCCGCGGACCGCACCCGCTTCACCTCGTCGAGGATTGGGCCGTACTGGACCGGCATGTGCCAGCCGGCGAACTCGACCATCTTGGCGCCGAGCTCCTCGTGGCTGTCGTGCAGGGGAGTCGTCTTCATCGAGCGAGTGCAGGGGGCTCGTGCGCCGGGGCGGCGTGGCGCGAGCGGGCGAGCCGTGGGACGGGGTGGGGTCCGGGGAGCGTGGGTGCGGGCCGGGGGGGCGCGCGGGGCCGCGGCGGGGAGTCCGCGGGGGGCCGGGCGGCGATCGGGA
>JAUIDW010000492.1 GCA_030428395.1 bacterium
GTGCGCGCCGCCGGGCCGGGCGGCCTGCGCCTGTGGGCCGACGGGGTCGAGCTGGCCCGCGGCGACGACGCGCTCGAGGCGCGCGCCACCTGGCGCGCCGGGCGCCACCGGCTGCTGCTGCGCATCGCGCGCCCCGCGGGCGCGGCGGGCGACGCGAGCCTCGGGCTCGAGCCGGCCGCGGGGCAGGCGCTGGCCTGGTCGGTCGATCCCGCGCACGCGCCCGCCGACTACGACGAATGGCGCGACCTGGTGTCGCTGGGCGGGCTGGCGCTGTCGCCGGACGGCGCGTTGCTCGCGGCGACCACGACGCGCCGGGACGCGACGGGGGACGGCAGCGAGACCTGGCTCGACGTGCTGGACGCCACGACGCCCGGGCGCGTGGTCGCCGCGCGGCTCGGCGGGCCGGGGGCCGCGGCCGTCTCCTGGAGCCCCGACGGGGTGCTCCTGCTCGTGCGCCGCGGGACGAGCCTGTGGACCTGGTCGCGCGCGGACGGGAGCGTCGCGGAGGTGCTGCGCGACGAGCCGGGCCTGGGGCCGGTCGAGTGGGCGCCGGACGGGTCGTTCCTCGTCTTCGCGTCGACGCGCGGGACGGCGGACGAGCCCGCGGGCGTGCGCCGCCGCGTCGAGCTGCGCGAGCGTCTCGACGACTGGCCGACGCGGCCGCACCTGCACTGGCTGGACCTCGAGTCCGGCGCGCGGCGGCGCCTGACCGCGCCCGGCGACTGGGTGCAGGACGCCTTCGCGGTGCTGGCCGACGGGCGCACGCTGGTGTTCCTGCGCAACGTGCCGATCGAGCGGCGCCCGTGGTTCGTCACCGAGGTCCGCACGCTGGACCTGCAGGACGGCTCCGAGCGCCTGGTGCGCACGCTGCGCATGGGGTTCGAGAACCGCCCCGGCCTGTTCGGCTTCGCGGCCTCGCCCGACGCCACCACGCTGGCCTTCGTCGGGCCGCCGGGCGAGCTGGGCGACGACGCCGAGCGCGAGGTCAACGCCTTCGACCCCGACCTGTGGCTGCTCGACCTCGCGTCGGGCTCGCTCGTGCGCGCCAGCGCCGGCCTGGACGCCTCGGCGGACGGCTCGCTCGCCTGGTCGGCGGACGGCCGCACGCTGTACTTCGCGGGAACCGAGGGCTCGCGCCCGGCGCTCTTCCGCATGGACGCCGCCGAGGGCGGGGGCGGGCGCCTGCGGCGCGTCGGCTTCGACGGCGAGGTCGTCGAGGCCGTCTCGTTCGCGACCGCGTCCCCGCGCATGGCCTACGTGTCCAGCGCTCCGGAGGAGCCGCCGACGCTCCGGGTCGGGTTCACGGACTCGGAGAACGGCCACGTCGTGCTGCTGGACCCCCACGCGGACCTGCGCCGGCGCCTGTGGCTGGCGGCGCCGGTCGACGCGTCCTTCGAGGGCCCCGGGGGCGAGGCGATCGACGCCTGGCTGTACTGGCCGCACGTCCGCGACGAGGGCGAGCCCGTCCCGCTGATCGTCTACTACTACGGCGGCGCCACCCCGGTGACGCGGCGCTTCGACGAGCTGCACCAGTTCCTGGTCGCGAACGGCTACGCGCTGTACGTCGTCAACCCGCGCGGCGCGAAGGGCTACGGCGAGGCCTTCGCGAACCTGCACGCGGGCGACTGGGGGCCGCTGGCCGGGGCGGACGTGCTCGCGGGCGTCGAGGACGTGCTGACGCGCTTCCCCGACCTCGACCCCGACGCCGTCGGCTGCTACGGCGGGTCCTACGGCGGCTTCCTGACGATGCACCTGATCACGCGCGCGCCGCTGTTCGCGGCCGCGGTGTCGCTGTACGGCATCTCGAACCTGACGTCCTACTTCGGCGACGGCATGTGGGGCTGGACCTACGGCGACCAGGCCTTCGCGGGGCGCGTGCCGTGGCGCGACCGCGAGCTCTTCGTCGAGCGCTCGCCGCTGTTCTCGGCCGAGGCGATCGACACGCCGCTGCTGCTGCTGCACGGCGACGACGACGGCAACGTCCCGCCCGCCGAGTCCGAGCAGATGTTCACGGCGCTGCGCCTGCTGGGGCGCACGGTCGAGCTGGTGCGCTTCGCGGACGAGGACCACGGCCTGCGCGGCACCTGGTCCAGCCGCGTGCGGCACCGGACGCTGCTGCTCGACTGGTTCGACCGCTTCCTGCGGGACGAGCCCGCCGCCTGGGAGGCCGGCTGGTGAGGCGCGCCGCCGTCCGGGCGCTGCTGGCCCTCGTCTCCCTCGGGTCGCCGGCGGCCGCCGAGCTCGAGCTGCGGCTCGCCGACGAGTCCGTGCTGGACTTCACGGCCGAGGACACGCCGGGGCCGCGCCGACGCTTCCCCGTGCTCTTCGTCCACGGCCACAACGAGCTGTCGCCGAAGGACTCGGACCTGCGCTACCGCCGCGACTGGATCGAGAGCCAGCCGGGGCTGACGTCGTTCCAGGAGGCGCTCCAGCTGCCCGAGAACGCGTGGCTGGACGTCGAGCCGTACTTCATCCGCTTCCAGGACCAGAACCGCTCGATCGCCGAGGACGCCGACGAGATCGCGCAGGCGGTGGACGTCATCCTGCCGCGTCACTACCCGCGGTACGCC
>JAUIDW010000110.1 GCA_030428395.1 bacterium
CCCCGGGGCAGCGGTCGCGGTCGTCCGCGCCGAGGATGTCGAGGAAGAGGTCGGAGGTCGTCACGGGGCGCGCGGGATTCTAGGCGCGGCGGGGGAGGGGAGGTGCGGTCTGGGGATCCCACCGCCGCCACCTCCACCCTGGGGACCGGCGCTCTCGCCGGGAGTTGCGGATCTTCTGGCCGGGATTCGCCCCCGCGCGGGGCGGCGGCGGGGTCACCGCAGGGACTCGGCGATCCAGCGCCGGGTCTGCTCCAGCTCGTCCAGCCACGGCTGGGCGCCGCCGTCGGAGGGGGCGCGCCAGTCGCCGCGGGGGGACAGGGAACCGCCGGAGCCGACCTTGGGGCCGTTGGGGATCGCGCTGCGCTTGAACTGGCTCGTCAGGAAGAAGCGGCGCAGGAAGACCTCGAGCCAGGAGAGGACGTCCTCCAGCGCGTAGGGCGACTCGGTCGCGCGCTCGGGCAGGTCGTTGGCCCAGGTCTCGGCGGCCAGGAAGGCGAGCTTGGCCGGGCCGTACCCGCGGCGCGTCGTGTAGTAGAGGCTGAAGTCGTGCAGCTCGTAGGGGCCGATGGCGCGCTCGGTGCTCTGGGACGGACCGTGCTCGTCGTCGCCCGGCACCAGCTCGGGGCTGATCTCGGTCGCGGCGATGGCGCGCAGCACGTCGGCGGTCGCGCCGGCGACCTCGCGCTCGGCGACCCACTCGATCAGGTGGCGGATCAGCGTCTTGGGGACCGAGCAGTTGACGTTGTAGTGCGACATGTGGTCGCCGACCCCGTAGGTGCACCAGCCGAGGGCGAGCTCGCTCAGGTCGCCGGTGCCGACGACCAGCGCCTCGTGCCGGTTGGCCAGCCGGAACAGGTGGCTCGTGCGCTCGCCGGCCTGCACGTTCTCGAAGGTCACGTCGTACACGGGGTCGCCCTGGGCGAACGGGTGTCCGACGTCGCGGAACATCTGCTCGCAGGAGGGGCGGATGTCGATCTCCTCCGACGTGACGCCCAGGGCGTCCATCAGGCGCAGCGCGTTCTCGCGCGTGCGGGTCGAGGTCGCGTACCCGGGCATCGAGTACGCCAGCACGTTCTCGCGCGGCAGGCCCAGGCGGTCCATCGTGCGGGCGGCGACGATCAGGGCCTGGGTCGAGTCGAGGCCGCCGGACACGCCGATCACGACGCGCTTCAGGTTCGCGGACCGCAGGCGCTGGGCGAGGGCGCTGACCTGGATGTTGTAGGCCTCGAAGCAGCGCTCGTCGCGCTGCTCCTTGTCCGCGGGAACGAACGGCATGCGCTCGAAGGCGCGGTCGATGCGGATCGTGCGGGCCGGGGGGCGGAACGAGAACGGGACGCTGCGCATCGCGCGCGCCCGCAGGACGTGGTCCCCGGCGCAGTCGATGAAGCTCGTGATGCGCGAGCGCTCCTGGACCAAGCGGTCGAGGTCCACGTCGGCGAGGACGAGCTGGCTGTCCTCCTCGAACCGGCGCGACTCGGCCAGGCACTCGCCGTCCTCGTACACCAGGGCGTGGCCGTCCCAGGCCAGGTCCGTCGTCGACTCGCCCGAGCCCGCGGCCGTGTAGAGGTAGGCCGACAGCGTCTTGGCGGACTGGCTGGCGGCGAGCTGTCGGCGGTAGGCGGCCTTGCCGATCGTGATGTTCGACGCGGACAGGTTCGCCAGCACGGTCGCCCCGCGCAGCGCCGCGTACGTGGAGGGCGGGATCGGGGCCCAGACGTCCTCGCAGATCTCGGTGTGGACGCAGAAGTCGGGGTTCTCCTCGCACGTCAGGATCAGGTCGTTGCCGAAGGCGACGCGCCGGCCCAGCAGCGTGACCTCGTCCGACACGGCGTCGCGCGCGGCCGCGAACTGGCGCTTCTCGTAGAACTCGCGGTAGTTCGGCAGGTACGACTTGGGCGCGACGGCGAGCGGCACGCCGTCGGCCAGCGTCACGGCGCAGTTGAAGAGCCGCCCGTCGAACCGCAGCGGCGCGCCCACGGTCAGGAGCGCCGCGTGCCCGCGCGTGGCCTCGGCGAGGCGGGCCAGGGACTTCAGCACGCCCGCCAGCAGCGCGTCCTGCTGGTGCAGGTCGTCCAGCGAGTACCCCGACAGCGAGAGCTCGGGGAACAGCACCAGCGCCGCGCCGTCCTCGGCCGCGCGCAGGTACAGGCGCGCGATCTCCTCCGCGTTCCGCGCCGGCGCGGCCAGCGAGACGCGCGGCACGGCGATGGCCACGCGCGCGAAGTTGTGAGCGTAGAGGTCGAGGAAGCTGCGGGATTCGAACGGCGGCATGGTCGGACTCGCGACGCCCCGCGGCCCGCGCGGGGGCTCCCCCGAGCTTAGGTCGGGATCCCCGGCGGATACACGCTTCCGCGACTCCCGGGCCGAACTCGGAAGACTTTTCCGGTCCGGCTCCCGGCCCCGCCGCGAGCCGCGTCGCGGCGCGAGCGCCGTACGCCGCCCGGGCCGCCCGCCCGCCCGGACCGGGGTAGTTTTGAGCTGTCCGCGCCCGTCGCGGACGTCCCCTAGATGCGCGCCCGCACCCTCGGTCTCCTCGCCGCCCAGACGCTGGTCCTGTCGGCCCTCGGCTGCCGCGCCGTGCCCTCGCACCCGCGGTGGGAACACCGGCTGGACCACGGGGTGGTGCGCGCGGAGGACCCCGCGCAGGCCGACGAGGTCGCCGCCCTGGTCCGCGCCGCGCTGCCCAGCGTGCAGGCGCTCCCCGGAACGCACCGCCGGCCGCTGGTGCTGCACGTCGTGGAGCAGCTGCCCAACGAGCTCATGGACGGCGCCACCTTCCACATCGTCGACCTGCCCGACGACGCGGGCAACGGGTCCGACACGTACCCGCTCGAGTGGATCGAGATCTGCGCCGACGCCCTGCCGCGCCGGCGCCTGTCGCTGATCGCCCACGAGCTGACGCACTTCTACCTGGGCGAGGTCTGGGGCGTGCTGCCCCAGGTCGTCGAGGAGGGGCTCGCCCAGCTCGTCTCGACCCAGGTGGACCCGCGCTACGGCGCCGAGATCCGCGTCGAGAACGCGGTCGCGCTCGCCACGGCCATCTCCGGCGGCCTGACGGTCGAGATGCCGCGCCCCGCCGAGGCCAGCGCGCCCGCCGACGGCGAGCCGGAGCTGGTGCCCTGGTGGGTGTCGGGCGAGGTCGACACGTCCCAGCTGCCCACCGCGCGCGAGGCGCTCGCCCTCGACGCCAACGGCATGTGGACCATCGAGGACGCGGGCAGCCAGCGCGTGCTGTACGGCCTCGGCTACCTGCTGGCGTCGCGCATCGGCGTCGACGGCCTGTACGCCCTCTGCCAGCGCGCGCGGGCCGAGGGTCTCGAGCGCGTACCCGCCGAGTGGCTGTTCGAGGCCGCCGAGCTGGACCTCGAGGACCCGCTCCTCTGGAAGCCCGCCATCCGCGGCCTCCTCGGCGAGCAGGAGCACCTCGTGTTCGTGCGCCGCTTCGACCGCCGGCGCTGAGCCCGGCGCGCGCCCCGGCCGCCGGCTCGACCGCGCCGGGGACCGCCGCGCTTGTGGGCGTCCGGGGGCCCGCTAGGATCGCGCCGGCCGACGGACGACGATGCGATCGCACCGCGCAGCCCTGCTCGCGACGGCCACGCTCGTGGCCCTCTTCTTCGCGCCCGTGCTCCTGCGCGGGCACGTGCTGTTCCCGCACGACAACTCGGTCGAGGTCGGCCGCCTCGTGCCGCCGTCGGGCGAGTACGTGTCCAACCGCACGTTCACCGACCAGAGCTGCTGCTACGTCCCCGAGCTGAATCGCCACCTGAACGGGGACCACGCGGCGTGGCTCTCGACCTGGAACCCCTGCGTCGGGCTGGGGCGTCCCTCGCCGCACACGTTCGGGTTCACGAAGGCGTTCTGGCTGACGCACGTCCTGTCCTGGACGACCTCGGACCCGTTCCGGCTCTACACGCTGCTCGCGGCGGCGACCGTCGCGCTGACCGCGCTGTTCGGGCTCGGGCTCCTGCGCGAGCTCGGGCTCTCGCCGGCCGCGTGCTTCTTCGGCGCCGCCGGGCTCGCCACCGGGGTGTTCCTCACCTACTGGCTCAGCTTCGTGATGTTCGCCGCGACCGTCTGCTGGGCCGCGGCGCTCGCCTGGGGGATCGCGGCGTGGTGCCGGCGCCCCTCCCTCGGCCACGGGCTGCTCGTCGCGCTGGCGACGCACTCGCTGGCCATGACCGGCTACCCGCAGCAGATCGTGCACCACGCCTACCTGCTGGCGGCCTTCTCTGCGCTCTGCGCGTGGCGCTCGGCCGCGGCGCCGAGACGCCTGGGCGGCGCGCTGCGGCGCGGCCTGGGGCTCGCCGGGGTCGGCGCGCTCGGGCTGCTGTCCACGGCGCCGGTGGCGTGGGACCTGGCGCTCGACGCCAGCCGCTCGGCGCGCTTCGCGTACGAGCGCGAGTACTTCCTCGAGAACCTGCCGGACCTGGCGGACGCGACGGTGCTGGGGCGCTTCGCGACGCAGCTCTACGACGCGTTCTGGTGGGGCAACCCGATCTCGCCGCGCACGGGCTTCGAGTTCGTCGCCGTCAGCCTGACGCCGGCCTACGCGGCGCTGGCGCTCGCGTCCCTCGGGGTCGGACGCCGCCGCGGCCTGTGGCTCGCCGCCGCGGGCGTGGCGGCGCTGGCGACGGCCTGGCCCGCGCTGTACGGGTTCGGGGTCGACCACCTGGGCTGGGACGTCTCGCGCTTCCTGCCCCTGGCGTCGGCGTGGCTGCCGCTGTTCGTGCTCGCGGCCCTCGCGGCCGACCGGCTGCTCGAGAAGCCGCCGGGCTGGCGCCACCCGCTGCCGTGGCTGACGCTGGTGCCGCTCGCCCTGCTGCTCGCGGGCCAGGGCCCGGCCGCGGACCCCGCGCGCACGGCCGTCGCCGTCGTCCTGGCCCTGGGGGCAGCCGCGTTCTGCGCGACGGGGCGGCCCGCGCTGCTGCTGGCGCTGGCCGCCGCCACGCCGTTCCTGTACGGGCAGCGCCTGCTGCTCGCGCGGCCGGTCGCGTCGATCCACGTGCGCTCGGAGCTCGTCGACGCCCTGCGCGAGCGCACGGCGGATGGCTCGCGCTACGCCGTGCTGGGGCGGCCGAGCATCCCGCCGAACGAGGAGGGCCTGCTCGACCTGCGCAGCGTGCACACGTTCGACTCGCTCGCGCCGCGCGCGTACCAGGAGCTCGTCGCCAGGCTGTCGCGGTCGGGCGCGATCAACCAGGGCCGCATCTTCTCCGCCCTCGACGACGAGGCGCGCCTGGCCGACGACGCCTTCGGCTACACCGGCGTGGCGACGATCGTCGCGGAGCGCGCGCCGACGGTCCCCGGGTTCGAGGTGCTGGGGCGCGCCGGGCAGCGCACGCTGTGGGCGCGCACCGACGGGGCGCCGACCGCGGCGCAGCTCGTCCTCGCCGCCGCCGGCGGGGAGGCGGACGCCCCCGCGGCGCTGGCGGGGCCGCTCGGGGGCCACGCGCGCTTGCCGCTGGAGGTCGAGCTGCGCCGCGACGACCTGCGGCGCTTCCGCACGACGCCGGACGGGCGGGAGACGCTGCTCTTCGTCAGCGAGCAGCACCACCCGCACTGGCGCGCGCGGGCCGGCGACCGCGAGTTGCCGACCTGCGTCGTGAACGGGTTCTACCTGGGCGTGCGGCTGCCGCCGGGGACGGAGTCGGTCGAGCTGCGCTTCCGACCGGCGGCGCTGTGGTCGTGGGTGCCGCAGCTCGCCTTCGCGCTCGCGGGGCTCGCGTGGGGCGCGGGCGCGCTTCAGCGCAGGCGCCGCAGCTCGGCCTCGGCCGCGATGGCGCCGAAGGCCGCGCCCTGACCGGGGCCCGCGGCGCGCTCGAACAGCTCCCGCGCGCCCGCCTCGTCGCCCTCGAGCAGCCGGAAGGCGCCCACGCCGTACAGCCGCGTCGCGCTCTGGATCGCGTCGCCGTCCGCGTCCCCCAGCACGTCCTCCTCGGCGAGCTCGCCGCGGAACAGCCGCAGCAGGTCGTGGTAGGCGTGGTTCTCGAGGATCTCCATGTCGGGCCGCACGGGCTCGAGCACGGCGGCGGCGCCCTCGACGTCGCCGAGACGCCGGCGCGACAGGTAGACCCAGTACGAGGTCGCGCACAGCATGTCGTCGTTGCGGGCGAAGGCCAGGCCGTCGGTCCACGCCGCCTCGGCCCGCTCGAAGCGACCCTGCAGGTACCACGCCAGGCCCAGGTGGTAGTGGATGTTCGAGTGCGTCGTGCTGCGCGGGACGCCGGCCGGGTTGGGCATGCCGTCCGGCTCGACCGCGTCGGGCACGCCCTCGATCAGCCGCGCGGCCTGGGCCAGGTCGCGGGCGGCCTCCTCGAAGCGCCGCATCGAGATCAGCCGGTGCCCGCGGTGGCGCCGCAGCCGGTAGCTGTCGGGGTGCAGCTCGAGGCCGCGCGTGTACACGCGCTCGGCCTCCAGGTACCGGCCGAGGTAGCCCAGGCGCCGGCCGTACCAGACGATCGCGTCCTCGTCCGCCGGGTCGGCCTCCCACGCCGCGCGCGCGGCGGCGAGCTCCGCCTCGAGGTCGCGGCCGGGCGGGGAGACCGGAGGAACGGGCGCGGGCGCCGGGTCGTCCGCGCGAGCCGGCGGCTCCTCCGCGGGCGCGTGCGCCGGCTCGGCGGGCCGGCACGCGGGGATGGCGAGGGCCGCCAGCAGCGGCCAGGAAAGCGCTCGAGCCTGCATGGGAACCCTCCTCGGCAGGCCCTACGATAGGGGCTCGCCGGTCGCCCGGCACGCGCGTCTCCGGGACGCCGACCGGGGCGGCTCCGCAGCGTCCACGCAACCGGGAACCCCGCCATGGCCGACCGCCTCGAGCACTACAAGAAGGGCCTCAAGCTCTTCGGAGAGAACAAGCACCGCGAGGCGATCGAGGAGTACCGGCTGGCGCTGGTCGAGGACCCCGACTGGACCGAGGCCCTGCACGGCCTGGCGATGGCGCAGATGCAGGCGGGGCTGCTGGACGAGGCCGTGGCCACGGGCCTGCGCATCGTCGAGCTCGACCCCAACGACGCCTTCGCCCACACCAGCCTGTCGATGTTCTACCAGCGCAAGGGGATGATCGACGAGGCCGAACGCGAGGGCGCCAAGGCCCGCATGGTGGCCTGGAAGAACGAGCTGAAGACCAACCCCGACGCCCCGCCGCCCATGGGGACGGAGGGGATGAACGTCGTCCAGTAGGTCGGGCGCGCGCTCAGCGGGCTGCCGCGAACGGCGCCGCCCGCTCGCCCGTCGGGAAGGCGCTCCGCCGCGGCGCCTCGAACGGGCCACGTCCCCGGATGGGGGCGCCCGATGGTGGCGCCCGGTGGTGGCGCTGGGGCCCGGCCGGCGTCGGTGGCCGCCGGGAGGGCCCGGCTCAGACGTCGTCCCCGATCCCGAGGATCTCGCGGCCCTTCTCGGAGATGCGCTGCGGGCCCCAGACGGGCTCCCACACCACCTCGACGTTGGTCTCGTCGATCTCGTCGATGGTGTTGCAGCGGCGCTTGACCATGTCGGGGATGGTCTTGGCCTCCGGGCAGGCCTGGGAGGTCAGGGTCATCGTGACGTTGCACGACTTGCCGTCGACCTTGACGTCGTAGACCAGGCCGAGGTTCACGATGTCGACCGGGATCTCCGGGTCGTAGACCTGCTCCAGTTCGGCGTAGACCTTCTCGAGGATCGTCGTCATGGCTGTTCCCGAGGCCCGGGATGGGGGTGGGGGCCTCGCTCCGCGTTCACGGGGGGGTCCGGGGCCGAGTAGTATGGGACCGCCGGCCGCGGTTGTGTCCCCCCGAAAGGCGGTTTTCGACCGTCGCACCGGGAGCCCGGACGGACCCCGGCCCCCGCCCCGCCGACCCCGCGTACCGACCGTCCCGCTCCGCCGTGATCCACTACGAAGGACCGCTCTT
This sequence comes from bacterium, assembly GCA_030428395.1. GTDB lineage: Bacteria > Planctomycetota > UBA1135 > UBA1135 > JAUIDW01. Next base: position 7,884 of record JAUIDW010000110.1, read on the forward strand.
CCGCCCGCCCTCGGAGGCCAGCAGCCTGATCCTCCAGGTGACGATCGGCTGCAGCTACAACGACTGCACGTTCTGCGGGATGTACCGCCACAAGCGCTTCCGCGTCCGGCCGGTCGAGGAGCTGCGCGAGGAGATCCGCTGGGCCCGCGACCAGCTCGGCGAGGGCGTGCGCAAGGTGTTCCTGGCCGACGGCGACGCGCTGGTCGCGAAGGCGGCCCTGCTCGAGCAGGTGCTCGCGGAGCTGAACGCCGCCTTCCCCGACCTGCAGCGCGTCAGCGTGTACGCGTCGCCGCAGTCCCTGCAGGTGCGCACGGTCGAGGAGATGGCGCGCCTGCGCGAGGCGGGGCTGACGCAGTACTACCTCGGCATCGAGAGCGGCCACGACACGGTGCTCGAACGCCTGAAGAAGGGCGTGGACGCCGACGAGATGATCCGCGTCGGCCGCAAGGCCGGCGAGGCGGGCGTGAAGCTCTCGACCATGGTCCTGCTGGGCGCCGGCGGGCGCGAGCTGTCGGAGGAGCACGCGCGCGAGTCGGCGCGGGTCGTCAACGCGATCCAGCCGCGCTTCGTCAGCACGCTCGTCATGACGCCGGTCGAGGACACGCCGCTGATGGAGGAGGCCGAGCGCGGCGAGGTCGACGAGTTGACGCCGGTCGAGCTGGCCGCGGAGCTGCGCGCGTTCGTGGGGGACCTCGAGCTCGAGGGCTCGATCTTCCGCTCGAACCACGCCAGCAACTACCTGACGCTCGGCGGCTCGCTGCCGAAGGACAAGCCCGCGCTCGTGGCGGCGCTCGACGAGGTCCTCGCGCACCCCGAGCACGCGCGCTTCGTGCCGGACTGGCTGCGCGGACTCTGAGCCCCGCATGGACGCGACGCCGGCCGACTCCGCGCCCGCCCCCGACGCCGGGGTCCCCGCGTCCGCCCGGTCCCGCACGGGCGCCGCGCGCCCGAGGCCGCGCCCCTGGGAGCTGGCCGTGCTGGCCGTCGCGCTGCTGGTGCACCTGGCGCTCGTGCGCGGCGAGGCGCTGCACCAGTCCGCGACGATCGACGAGTTCCACCTGGTGCCCCAGGCGGTGACCCTGCGCGCCACGGGCGACCTGGAGCTCGGCGTGAAGACGCCGCCGCTGCTCAAGCGCTGGATCGGGCTGGCGCTCGACCCCGCCGACTACCGCCTGGTGGACCACCGCGAGAACGGCCGGCCCGCGATGGACGGGTGGGAGCCGTGGGTCTTCGCCACGCGCTTCATGGGCGCGAACGTCGAGCGCCTCGACGCGATGTACGCGCGCGCGCGGGCGATGGCGATGCCGCTGTCGCTGCTGCTGGGCCTGGTGCTGTGGGGCTGGGCGCGGGCGCTCGCCGGCGCGCGCGGCGGCGCCTGGGCGGCGGGGCTGTTCGCGCTGTCGCCCGAGCTGATCGCCTTCGGCAGCCTCGTCTCGCTGGACCTGGCCGTGACCGCGCTGCTGGTGGGCTGCGTCTTCTACCTGCGCCAGCACCTCGCGCGCGGCGGCCGCTGGCGCCTGGTTGTCTCCGCCGGGCTCTACGGCCTGTCGCTGTCGGTCAAGTTCGCCGTGCTGATCGTCGCGCCCGTTCTGCTGCTGCTGGCGCTGCCGGTCGGCGTCCCGCGCTCGCTGGCCCGGCGCGCGGCGGACGTCGCGCTGTTCGCCGGCGTCGCGCTGCTCGCCCTGCACGCGACCTTCGGCTTCCGCGAGCCGCTCCCGACGGTCGGCGAGCTGCCGGCGGTCAGCGAGCGCTTCCAGGCCCTGCAGCGGACGCTGCCCGCGGGCCTGCCGCTGCCGGCGCCGCGCGCCTGGCTGCAGGGCGTGGACCTGCAGGGCAAGGACGTGCAGGTCTCGGACATCGCCTCGTACCTCGACGGCGAGTGGTCCACCGCGGGCTGGAAGCGCTACTACCTGGTCGCCTGGCTCTACAAGACGCCGCTGGCCCTGATCGCGCTGACGGCGCTCGCAGTCGCCGCCGGCCTGCGGGCGCGCGGCGACCCCGGGCCGCTGCCGGCCTGGGCGGAGTGGAGCCTCCTGCTCGGCCCGCTGCTGCTGTGGGGCGGCGTGTTCTCGCTGACGGGCAAGCTGAACATCGGCGTGCGCTACGTGCTGCCGTGCTACGCGCTGCTCGTCGTCGTGGTGGCGGCGCTGCTGGCGCGGCTGCGCCCGCGCGCGCCGGCGGGGCTGGCCGCGCTTGTGCTCTTCGTCGCCTTCGCCGGGACGTCGCTGGCCGCGTACCCGCACCACCTGGCGCACTTCAACCTGCTGGCAGGGGGCCGGACCGGCGGCCACCGGCACCTGGCGGACTCGAACGTCGACTGGGGGCAGGAGCTGAAGCACCTGGCCGACTACGTCGAGGAGCGCGACCTCGGCCGCATCGGCCTGGCGTACTTCGGCCACGTGGCGCCCGAGGTGTACGGGATCGACTACTTCGTCCCCGCCGGCGCGCCGGCTCCGGGCTGGTACGCGATCAGCGTGAACTTCCTGGTCGGCTACTCCTACGTCGTGCTCGACAACGGCACCGTCGTGCCCGCGCCCGCCGAGCGCTTCGCGGCCTTCCGCGAGCTCGAGCCGGTCGACACGATCGGCGGCGCCCTGAACGTGTACCGGGTGGACCCGTGAGCGCGCGCAAGCTGCTGGTCGCCGCGGCGTCGCTGGTCGCGACCCTGGCCGCGTGCGAGGTCGCGCTGCGCGTCGCCGGGTTCGAGTTCCACCTGTACCCGACCACGGTGCAGATGGACGTGCACGGCGTCCCGACCGCCGACATGCTCGGCTCGGACCTGTCGGGCGAGAACCTGCTGTTCCGCGGCATCTACCGCGCCGACTACGAGCTGGGCTGGGCGCCGGTGCCCGGCTACGGCCAGCCGGGCCAGGAGCCGCTGATCAACGCGCTGGGCTTCCGCGGGCCGGCGCTCGACGCGCGCAAGGCGCCCGGCGTGCGCCGGGTGGCGTGCCTGGGCGACTCGTGCACGTTCATCGGCGCGACGACGTACCCCGAGCTGCTCGAGCGCGAGCTCGGCGAGGGCTGGGAGGTCGTCAACGCCGGCGTGTCCGGCTACAGCTCGCACCAGGGCCTGGCGCTGCTGCGCGCGCGCCTGCTCGAGCTCGAGCCGGACTGGGTGACGGCGTACTTCGGCTGGAACGACCACTGGCTCGCGCGCACCGTGCCCGACGACCAGGTGCTGGCGAGCCAGCCGGCCTGGCGGCGCGCGCTCGAGCCGCTGCGCCTGGTCCAGTGGGTGTCCGCGCGCCTGCACGAGCGCCGCACCGACGGCGCCCTGCGCGTCCCGCTGGACGCGTACCGCGCGAACCTGACCGAGCTGGTGCGCACCGCGCGGGCCGCGGGTGCGCGGGTCGCGCTGCTGACCGCGCCGTGGAACGTCGGCGAGCTCGGACACCGCTTCCTCGTCGGCAACGGCAACACGTCCCTGGACCTGCCCGCCCTGCACGCGCAGCACCGCGCCTACAACGAGGCCGTGCGCGAGGTCGCCGCGGCGGAGGGCGCGACCCTCGTCGACCTCGCGCGCCTGTTCGCGAGCCTGGGCAAGGACGAGCTCTTCTGGGCAGACGGCATCCACCCCAACGGTCAGGGCTACCGCGTGATCGCGCAGGCGCTGGCGGCCGCGGTGCGCGGCGAGGGGTAGAGCCCGCCCGCGCCGGGGGGCGGCCCGGTTGCCCCCTCCGACCCGGCGGGGGTACGCTGCCCGCATGACGGGTCCCTCCAGCACCGCACCCCGCCTCGGCTCCCAGGCCCGCGAGCGCTCGGCGGCCTTCGAGCGCGACGGCTACGTCCTCGTCCCGGGCCTGGTCAGCGCCGCCGAGACCGTCGCGCTGCGGCGCGCGCTCGAGGCGAAGCTCGACGTCGCCGGCCAGGGCGACGCCGTCGAGCAGGGCAGCCGGCTGAAGTACGCGGTCACCGAGAACCCCGCCGCCCTGCGCCTCCTGATGCGCATCGTGCACCGCTCGCAGGTGCTGCCCTTCGCGACGGAGCGGCAGCGCGACCCGATCATCGAGCACACCAAGGCGCTGCTGAAGTCCCCCCACGGCCCGTGGACGCCGTGGCACCAGGACGCGGGGTACTGGGAGAAGTTCGACCCCGAGCACACGATGTTCACGCTGTGGATCGCGCTGACGCCGATCGACGAGCAGAACGGCTGCCTGCGCGTGATCCCGGGAAGCCACCGGGGCGAGCGCCTGCCGCACGAGGCCCTCGACGGCGACCCCTACGAGCTGGCGATCGCCCCGCAGACGGTCGAGCGCCTGGAGCGCGAGACGGCGCCGGTGGACGTCGTGCTCGAGCCGGGCGACGCGGTGCTGTTCGACTGCAAGCTGGTGCACTCGGCGCGGCCCAACGGGACCGACCACCACCGCATGGCGCTGAAGGTCGCGTTCCAGGACCGCGAGCGGCGCAAGCCCGGGATCCGCAACCACAAGACGTGGCAGGAGATCCCGCTGCATCTCGACGAGGTGGCGCCGCCGCAGACCAGCACGCGCAAGTCCCTGAAGCGCCGCACGCTGGCCGCCGCCCAGGCGTTCGGGCCGCCGTTCTCCACGCTGGTCGAGAAGGGCCGCAAGCTGCGCCGCAAGAAGCCCAAGACGTTCACGCAGCGCCTCGGCCCGCTGCGCCAGTTCCAGCTGAAGGGCTCCGAGCGCGAGTGGCAGCAGCTCTTCTTCTACCACGAGCTCCTGCAGCGCGTGGACGGCGTCCCGGGCGACGTGGCGGAGTTCGGCGTCGCCGGCGGCATCTCGATCGTGTCGATGGTCCGCATCCTGCGTATGCTCGAGCCCACCTCGAAGCTGCCGGACCGCCGCATGCTGTACGGCTTCGACTCGTTCGAGGGCCTGCCCGAGCTGTCCGCGGAGGACTCCACGGTGAACACCGAGGCCTCCCCGGACATGCACAAGGGCGGCTTCTACGACCCCTCCGGGTACGGCGACCTGTTCGAGTTCGCCGAGGACCCGCAGAACAACCTGCGCCTCGTCAGGGGCTGGTTCGACGAGACCCTCCCGACCTTCCTGTCCACCAACCCGGCCGTGGCGTTCGCGCTGGTGCACGTCGACTGCGACCTGTACGAGTCCACCAAGGTCGTCCTGGACCTCGTGTGGGACCACGTCGTGCCCGGCGGCGTCATCGCCTTCGACGAGCTGTTCCACCCCGCCTTCCCGGGCGAGACGCGCGCGTTCCGCGAGTGGGCCGACGGCAAGGCGTTCACGATCCACCGCAGCCGGATGTGGCCCACCAAGAAGTACCTGGTGAAGGGCGGCGCCCCGGGCGCGAGCTCCGGCCTGGACGGCTGACGGAAAGCGGCGCGCGGCCCGGGTCAGGCGTCGCGACGCAGCGGCGGCGACAGCGGCGCCGAGGGGCGCTCGGCGATGTCGACGACCAGCGCCTGCAGCAGCAGCTGGAAGCCCAGGATGATCGGCAGGGCGGCGACCATGACGGTGCCGGTGCTGGCGACCTCGCCCGTGCGGATCGAGCGGATCCAGTGCACGGCGCCGAAGACGACGCCGAACAGGAAGAGCGGCAGCCCGAGCGCCAGGAAGGCCGACACGGCCGTGAAGTCGAACAGGAAGTAGCGCCGGGCGACGCGCCGGCAAAGCCCCGCGACCAGGCGGCCGGGGAAGCCGACCAGGGTGCCGCCGACGGACAGCGACGACGGCTCGCTCCCGTACCGCGCCGGGATGGCCACGTCCCGCACGCGGGCGCGCAGCACGCCGAGCTCGATCAAGAGGCCGCTCTCGAAGAAGTAGTCGCGCGGCAGACGGTCCAGGTCCAGCAGCCGCAGCACGTGGACCCGCAGCGCGAGGTACCCGTTGGTCGGGTCGAACATGTCCCAGTGGCCCGAGGCGAGCTTCAGGAGGAACGTCAGCCCGGTGTTGCCGACCAGCCGCTCGGCGGGCATGTCGCGCAGGGCCTCGCGGTCGCGGTAGCGGTTGCCCTTGGCCAGGTCCGCCTCGCCGGCGAGCAGCGGCTCGAGCAGCGCCGGCAGGTAGGCGGGGTCCATCTGGCCGTCGCCGTCCATCTTCACGACCACGTCCGCGCCCAGCTCGAGCGCGCGGCGGAAGCCCGTCACCACGGCTCCGCCCACGCCCTGGTTGCGCTCGTGGCGCAGCAGCTCGACCCGCTCCTCCCCGCGGCGCTCCACGCGCGCGGCCAGGTCGTCGGGGCTGGCGTCGTCCACGACGAGCACGGCGCGCACCCACGCGGGGACCCCGTCCAGCACGGCCTCGATCTGCTCGGCGACGCGGAAGGCGGGCACGACGACCACGACCGCGACGCCCGGCGCGGGATCGGCGTCCGCCGGCCTGGACGGCTCGAGCGGCCCGGGCGGCTCGACCGGTTCGGACGGGGGCGTGGGCTGAGCGGTCATGGCGGGGCGGCGGCGCTTTCGCCATCCTAGGGGCTCGGTCCGGAGAGAACGAGCGCGCGCGGTCGCGCTCGGGCCGGGTCCCCGCGAGCCCCGCCGTGCACGCCGAGCCCCCGAACTCCCGAGCGACCTGGCGCGACGAGGCGTTCTACGCCGCGCGCCGCCGGCCCCTCGCCGTCGCCCTGTTCCTCGTGGCGCTCGCGCTGCGCCTGGCCTACCTGGCCGAGTTCCAGGCCACGCCCTGGGCGGACCACCCGATCGTGGACGCGCAGGCCTACGACGAGCGCGCCCGGGCGATCGCGGGCGGCGACTGGCTCGGCGAGGGCGTCTACTACCAGGACCCGTTCTACCCGTACGCCCTGGCGGCCTCGTACACGCTGTTCGGGCCGGCCTACCTGCCCGTCCTCGTCGTCCAGGCGGTCCTGGGCGCGGCGCTGTGCCTGCTGGTCGTCGCGCTCGCGCGGGCGTGCCTGGAGGGCGCGCCGTTCCGCGAGCGCGCCGCCTGGGCCGCCGGGCTCGCCGCCGCCCTGTGCACGCCGTTCCTGTTCTACGAGCAGCTCCTGCTGAAGACGTCCCTGGGCCTGTTCCTCGGCACGGCGCACCTCGTCGCGCTGCTCGCCCTGGGGGCCCGGCTGGCGCGGCGCGAGGAGGCGCGGCGCCTGGCCGCGGTCGGCGTCGGCGTCCTGCTCGGCCTGAACCTGCTGAACCGCGGCAACTACATGCTGCTCGCGCCGCTCTTCGTCGCGTGGCTGGCCTGGCGCGGCGGCGGCGCGCGCCGCGCGTGGCGCGCGATCGGGCTCTACGCCCTGGGGGCCGCGCTGGTGGTCGCGCCGGTGACGCTGCGCAACCGCGCGGTCGGCGGCGAGTGGGTGCTGATCACCAGCCAGGGCGGCCAGAACTTCTACATCGGCAACAACCCGCGCAACGAGACCGG
>JAUIDW010000111.1 GCA_030428395.1 bacterium
CGGCGCCACGCGGGGCGCGAGCAGCCAGACGGCCGCCAGCGCCGCGAGGCCGGCCCCCAGGAACGCGGGGCCGGCTCGTGAACCGGATCTCATGGCGCGTCCCCTACAGGCCGCCGCCCGAGGTGCAGGTCCCCGGTGTCCGGCAGCCCGACGCGTTGATCGAGCACGAGAGTCCGCCGTAGGACATCGTGCAATCGCAGCCGAGCACGATCTCCCCGTCGGGGTTCAGGTAGCCGACGCACAGGCAGCAAGAGCTGCGCGGCACGGCGCCGGGCGCGCCGCGGCCGAGGCCCACCAGCGCTGGTATCAGGACGAAGGACAGCAGAACGAACTTCATCGAAAACGACCTCCCTGCGTCGTCGTGACGCTCACGAGCTCGAGCGCCGAGGAGACCTCGGGCCCGGCTCCCTCCCGGATCAACTCGGGCTGGCCCACGCGGGTCAGCCACGATTCCAGCTCCCCGGGCGCCTCCGGCGCCTCGAGGAGGAGTTCGATGGGTTTCCAGACCAGCCGGCCGTCGTCGACGCGCGCGTGACCGCCGAGGGTCAGGCTTCCGCTCCGGCGCAGCCTCTTGGCGAGGGCCTCGGTGTGGTGGACGCGGGCCTGGGCGAACCAGGCCACCCATTCCAGGCGGCCGTCGCGGCAGGCGACCTGCAGCTCCAGCTCGGCCCCCTCGACTTCCACGTCGGGGGCCGCCAGCTCCGCGGGCGCGGGTCCGTGGACCCGCAGGCTCCACAGCGTCCGTTCCTCCGCGGCCGGCGTCACGCGGAGGCCGTCGCGCGGCCCGCCGCCGGGGAAGCGGACGCGGAGGCTGCCGTCCGGCAGCTCGACCGCGTTCGCGAAGTCGAGCCGGGGCACGAGCGCCCCCGCCAGGTCGAGCGCGTCGGCGGGGTCGGGCTCCCCGCGCAGCAGCCCACCCTGGATCTCCTGCCATAGCGGCAGCAGGTCCTTCGCGATCACCTCCGGCGGAGGTTCTGGCGGAGTCCTCGGCCCGTCTCCCACGGCCAGGGCGGGAGCGGCGGAAAGCAGGGCGGACAGCAGCACCCGGCGGCTCATCGGGACTCCGGAACGCAGCGGCGGGCGGGGCGCTCGCCCCTCCCGGGAAAGATCGGCGTTCCAGGCTTGAAAATGGCGCACTCTCGGGATCGCTGAGGCGCGATCGCCCGGATTTGTCGGCGCGCCGCCGCAAGCACCTGCCAGGTCGTTACTTGTGGCCGTTCCGGGGTGCCGGTTCCGGGCCCGCCCGGCCCTCGATCCACGCGGCCAGCTCGGCAGCGGCGCCCGCCGGGTCGGTCGTGTCGATCGTCGTGGCGTGGACGCGGCCGCGGTCGGAGTGGGCGTAGAGCGGGTCGTAGTACTTCTCGAGCAGCACCTCGACCAGCTCGGCCTCGCGGCCCTCGTCGAGCATCCGCACCAGCTCGCCCTTCCACTTGCGCGGACCGATGCGCTGCTCGATGAACGGCAGCTGCGCGCGCAGGGCGGGCCGGTTGTCCTCGCGGGCGAGGTAGTCGTCGATCAGCACGCGCACGCGCACGTCGACCGAAGCGACGAGCTTCACGTTCGTCCCGCCCTCGAGCGCCTCCCACACGCGCAGCGGCTGGATCGCGTCGCCGACCTTGCGGCTCTCGCCCTCGACGACGCAGGGGCCGGGGAACCCGCGGCGGAGGCGGGCGAGGAGGCGGGACTCGAACGCGCGCTGCGAGCAGGGCTCGAGGCCGACCATGCCGAGCACCGAGCTGCGGTGGCCGGCGAGCGCCTCGAGGTCGAGGGTCCAGCGCGGGCGCAGCTGCTCGAGCTCGCGCAGCACGAGCGTCTTGCCGACGCCGGTCAGCCCGCGCAGCACGAACGTCGGCGGGGCGCGCCACGCGTCGAGGGCGCCCAGGACGTGGTTGCGGTAGGCCTTGTAGCCGCCCTCGATCACGACCGCGCGGTCGAGGCCGAGGGCGCGCAGGAAGCTGGCGACGCTGCGCGAGCGCAGGCCGCCGCGCCAGCAGTACAGAACGACCGCGCCGCGCGCGGGCGCCCGGCCGGGCCCGGGGGCGACGGCCTCGTCGAGCGCCTCGATGCCGCCCTCGGTGGCCGCCAGCAGCCGGGCCCGCAGGTCGGCCGGGGGCACGGTCCAGCCGGCGACGGCGGCGACCTCGCGCGCGAGGTCCTCGATGCGCGCCGCGGCGGCCCGGCGCCCGGCGGCGAAGGCCTCCTCGCGCGAGACGCGCTTGTACAGCGTGCCGATCAGCGCGCGCTCGACGTCGTCGAACAGCGGCAGGTTGACGGCACCGGGCAGGTGGTCCTGGGCGAACTCGCCGGGCGTGCGCAGGTCCACGATCACCGCGTCGCGCAGCTCGAGCGCGTCGGCGGGCCGGACGGCGGGCACGTGCAGGACGGTGGCGGCGGAGGCCATGGGCGCACGAGTCTACGCGGCGCGGCGGCCGCCGGCGGGACGCGCGGCGCGGTCGCCTCGCTCAGAGCTCCCGGAGGCGGCGCGAGCCGTCCCGGGGCGGCCGGCGCCGCGGCGCGGAGTCCCCGCCGGCGTCGCCCCTGCGCCCCTCGGCGGGACCGCGCCGGCCCGGCGGCCGGCCCGCGCCACCGCGGTCGCCGCCCGCGTCCGGGGGCGGCGGGCCGAGGCGCCGCTCGAACATCGCCCGGCCGAGCTCGCGCACGCCGCGCTCGAAGTCCTGGCCGCGGAGCGCGCGCAGGGACTCGACCTGCTCGGGCGACGTGTCGGGCAGCTCGCCCAGCAGCTCCAGGACGCGCGCACGCTGCGGCGCCTCCAGCTCCCCGCCGGGGGGGCGCGCGTCCAGCAGTCCGCGCACCTCGCGCCACGCGCGCAGGTGCTCGGGCAGCACCGCCGGAGCGCCGCCGCGGCGGTCGGGGCCCCACTTCGCGCGGGGCGGACCGGGGCGGTGCCCGTCGGGCGAGCCCGGCCGCCCCGGCGGGGGCCCGGCGGCGCGGTGGAAGCGCTCGAAGAACTGGCGGGTGGGCAGCTCGCTCCAGCGCGCCCACTCGTCCTCGGTCACGCCCGGCGGCAGCCCGCGTCGCGCGACGTCGGCGACGACGCGCTCGCGCCGCAGCTCGAGCAGCCCGTCGAGGCGCTGCTCCGGCGGCAGCGCGCGCAGCTCCTCGGCGCGGGCCGGATCCAGGTGTCCCTCGCGCACGAGCTCGTCGAGCACGCGCTCGGCGTGGCGGTCGCGCCACTCGCGGCGCAGGCCCTCGGCCAGCGCGCCGCGGCGGCCGGGCGGCGCGCGCTCGAGGCGCTCGACGGTGTCGCGCGGCAGCTTGCCGCGGATGCGGCGCCCGCGCTCCTCGAGGCGCTCGTGCACCCACTCGCGCACGCGCTGGCGGCGCTCGGGGGGCGGCAGGCCGTCGAGCTCGCGCTCGAGCTCGGGCGGCAGGTTGCGGCGCAGGTCGCGGTCGATCTCGTCGAGGCGCCGGGCGCGCTCGCGCAGCTCGCGGCGGCGCGGCTCGTCGAGCTGGCGGAACTGCTCGAAGCGGCGCTGCAGCTCGCGGCGCTCGTCCTCGCTCAGCGCCTCCCAGCGCGCGCGCGCGTCGCGCAGGTCCTGCCCGGACGGCGTCGCCTCGCTCCGCTCCGGACCCTGCGGGGCGGTCGTCGGGACGGGCGCGGCGCCGAGCAGCAGCGCGACGAGGAGCAGGGGGGCGACCACGGCTCAGCCCTCCTCCGGCGTCGTCGCGGCGGCCTCGCCGCCGGTCTCCGGGTCGCCGCCCGCGTCGCCGGTCCACTCCAGCAGGACCTCGTCCGCGGGGTCGTACGTGGCGAGCAACAGGTCCACGTCGGCGTCGACCAGCACGTCCCACGCCTCCAGGACGTCGAGGTTCGCGAGCAGCTCGTCGCTCGGCGCCTCGAGGGTCGCGACGGGGTCGATGTCCGCACCAGGGGTCGGCGCGGCCTGCGCCACCGCGGTGTCGTCGCCCCGCGCCGGCGCACGCGGGTCGTCCGCCTGCAGCAGGCGCCACAGCAGGGGCGCGAGCAGCAGCGCGGCGGCGGCGAGCGCGACGCGCACGGGAAAGGACAGCACGCGGCCGGGGGTCGTGGGTGCCGGCGCGGGCGCGCGGGCGGCTTCGAGCGCGGCCAGCGTGCGCTCGGCGAGGCCCGCGGGCGCGTCCGCGCGCCACGTGTCGAGCGCGCGGTCGAGCGGGTCGTGCGAGGCGCCGCGCACCGAGGCGACGACGGCGTCGGCCAGGTGCGACGGCGGGTCCACCCGGTCGAGCTCGAGCAACGAGTCGAGCGCCGCGTCGTCCTCGCGCAGCGCGCGCAGCCGCGCCACCAGGCGCTGCTGCGCCGCCGGCGCGAGGCGCGGCTCGGGCAGCGTGGCGAGCAGCTCCTCGAGCACCTGCTCGGCCTCCAGCAGCTCGCGGCAGTCCGCGCAGGAACGCAGGTGCGACTGCCACGCGAGCGCGGCGAGCTCGCCGGGATCCGAGCGGCCCAGCAGGGCGCCCTCCAGGCGACGGCGGAAGTCCCGACAGGCGGCACTCACGACAGCGACCTCTGCAGGAAGGGGGCCAGGCGCTCGCGCAGGTTCTCGCGGGCGCGGTGGATCATCGACTTGACGGCCTTCTCGCTCGAGCCGAGCACCTCCGCGATCTCGGCGTAGGGCAGCTCGTGGTACTTCGCCAGGATCAGCGCCACGCGCTGGGTCTCCGGCAGCGCGGCCACCGCCCCGCGGACGGCGCGGACCACGTCGGCGCGCTCGGCGCGCACCGCGGGGTCGCTGGCGCGCGGGTCGCCGTCCGCCCGCGCCGAGCCGGCGGCCTCGTCGGGGTCGAGCTCGTCCGCCGTGCGCTCGCGCCTCGCGCTGCGCTCGGACCGGCTGACGCAGAGGTTGAACACGATGCGGTAGAGCCACGTCGAGAACTTGGCCGTCGGCACGTAGCGCTCGCGCGAGCGGACGACGCGCAGGAAGGTCTCCTGGACGAGGTCCTCGGAGTCGGCGCTCGACCCGACGAAGCGCGTCACGAGGGCGTACACCTGCCCGGAGTACTGGCGCACCAGCTCGTCGAAGGCCTCCTCGGACCCCGCCTGGTAGGCGAGCATCAGCTGCGCTCCGGGGTCGCTGGCTTCGGGTCGGGCGTCCATGGGGTCCTTCCTGGCCTCGAACCGGCTCCGTGTCGAGGGGTTCCGCGGAACCCCCGAAACCCCTGGCCGGCCGCGCCCGGACCCCTGTCCTCGGCTCCCGGGGGCCGTGCCCCTCACTCCCCGGACGGGGCGGTCCCCCGCAGGCGACGGATGCGGGCCGGAGGCCACACGACGGCCTCGGCGCGCCCGAGCACCCGCTCCAGGCCGACCGGCCCCCAGGCGCGGCCGTCGCGGCTGCCGGGGGCGTGGTCGCCCAGCACGAAGACCTCGTCGGGGCCCAGGTCCAGCACCGCCCCCGCGCCGAGCGCCCCGTCGGCGGGCCAGTGCAGGTCGCGCAGCAGGACCACGTCGCGCCACTCGGCCACGAGGCCCTCGCCGCCGAAGCAGCAGCGCCCGCCGGGCGAGCGCGCGTGCGACGTCGGGTCGACGCCGCGGGGGTCGGGCAGCGCGGCGTCGAGGAGCGGCGCTCCGTCCAGCGTCGCGACGGCGCGGCCGTCCAGCAGCCGAAATCCGAGGCGGTGCCACGCGGCGGCGTCGACGTCGACGCCGCGCTCGGCCAGCACGACGTCCTCGCGCTCGCCGCGCCCGGTGATCGACGCGTCGAGGCCGCCCTCGTCGCGCGGGCGCAGCACGAGCTGGAAGGTGTCCCAGCCCGCCCCCAGGCGCACGCGCAGCCGCCCGGCGCCGGAGAGCCAGCGCACGTCCCCCTCGAAGCCGACGTCGGCGACGGGGTGGACGCCCGGCGCGCGCGCGCCGCGGGCGTCGAGGTACGCGTCGAGGACCGGCTCGCGCGCGCACATCAGGCCGGCGTCGGTGTCCTCGGCCACCTCGAGCGCGTCCAGCCGCCACGCGCCGTCGGCGAGCGCCGTCCACGGGTCGGCGCGCGACGAGCCGTGCAGGAACGCGTCCTCGAGCGGCTGCGCGCGCGAGTCGAACAGCACGACCGGGCGCGGCCGCGCCTCGGCGGGGCCCAGGCGTCGGCCGTCGACGACCAGGTCGCCGCCGCGCAGGCCCACGGACTCTCCCGGCAGGCCGACGAGGCGCTTGACGACGCTGCGGTCGTCCTCGGGGCCGCGCAGCGCGAGCACGTCGAAGCGCCGCAGCGGGCGGGGGAGCCCGTGGCGCACGAAGACGTACTCGCCGGCGTGCAGGGTCGGCTCCATCGAGCCCGACTCGACGCGGTAGACGTCGCCGACGAACGCGCGGAAGGCGAGCACCGCGAGGACGGCGACCGCCACCGCCCAGGCCAGGCAGCCGAGGGGGCGCTTGCGCGAGCGCGTCATCGGCGGCCCTCAGCCCGCGACGGCGCCCAGCTCGAGCAGCCCGCTGGCGATGCCGACGAAGATCGCGCTGCCGGACACGTCGCTGAGGGTGATCAGGAACGGCCCGGCGACGACGGCGGGGTCGATGCCGACGCGCTTGCAGCCGATCGGGATGATGCAGCCGAGGAAGCTGGCCCACGCGACCGCGATGAGGATCGCCGTGCCCAGCGCGGTGCCGAACAGGAAGTCGGGCTGGGCTCCGACGGACTCGAGGTAGCTCGCCACGCCGCACGTCGTGAGCCCGCAAAGGAGGCCGATGATCGTGCCGGCGAGCACCTCGGAGCCGAGGACGGTCGCCTCCTGGTCGGGCAGCACCTCGCCCGTGGCGAAGGCGCGCACCAGGATGGTCGACGACTGGATCCCGACGTTGCCGGCGAGCCCCACGACGATCGGGACGTAGCGCAGGATGTCGGCGACGTCCGCCTCCGCGCTGCCCTCCGACGCGGTCTGGGACAGCGCCCAGTCGAGGATCCACGCCGTCGCCAGGCCACCGAGCACGGTCACGAGCATCAGCGGCATGCGCCGGCGCACCCGCTGCAGCACGGGCATGCGCGTGGGGTACATCGAGGACGTGCCGGCGAGGAGGTGCATGTCCTCGGTCGCCTCCTCCTCGAGCACCCAGTGGGCGTCGCGCGGGTCGACGACGCCGACGAGGCGCCCCCCGGCGTCGACGACCGCCAGCGCCTGCAGGCCGTACTTCTGGATGGTGGTGGCCGCCTCCTCCTGGTCCGTGTCGGCCCGGACCGAGAAGACGTCGGTGGTCATCGCCTCGCCCACGGGCGTGTGGATGCCGCGCGTCAGCAGGTGGCGGTCGGACAGGTAGCCCACCGGGCGGCCCTCGTCGTCGACGACGAAGACCCCGGCGCCGTCCTCGAGCTCCTCCGCCTCCTCCTTGATCAGCTTGATCGCGTCGCCGACCCGCGCGTCCCGCGTGACCGTGACGAACTCGGTCGTCATCACGCCGCCGGCGGTCTCGGGGTCGTGCGACGAGAGCTCGCGCAGCTCCTCGGCCGTCTCGACGTCGAGGTTGCGCAGCACCTGCTCGGTGACGTGGTCCTCGGCGTGCTCGAGCAGGTCGACGACCTCGTCGTCGGGCAGGTCGTCGACCGAGCGCGCGATCTCCTCGGGGGACATGCGCTGCGCCAGGCTCTTCTTCAGCCAGTCGTCCGCGTACGCGAGCACGTCGTGGCGGAACTCGTCGGAGAGCTGCGAGAAGAGGACCCAGGCCATCTCCTCGTCCTCGTCCTCGAGCAGCTCGGCCACGTCCGCCGGGTGCGCCGCCTGCATGAGGGCGAGCAGGTCGGGAGCCTCCTCGTCGACCGCCCTGCGCAGGGCGGCCTCGTCGGGGCGCGTCTCCGGGTCGAACGTGGTCATCGCGCAGGAGCCTACTCCGCCGCCCGCGGGGGACCGGCGGGAATTCTCTCGCCCGCAGGATGGCGAGCGCGCGCCGCGCCGGTCAGCCGGCGCGCGTCCCGGCCGGCGTCGAGATCCCGCAGGCGCCGGGCCCGGACAGGACGAGCTGGTGCCAGGCGCGCAGCGCCGACCGCGCGTCCGCCTCGCGCACCGCGATCACCTGGCTGTCGCGAGCGCCTCCGAGCCACGCCGCGAAGACCTCGACCTCGCGCTCCGCCGCGGCGAGCGCCTCGCGGCCCAGCGCGCCGTCGCACGAGACGAGCGACACGAGCGCGAACGGGCCCTCGCAGGCGTCCGCCTCGCCCGGGACGTCGGCGGGCGCCTCCAGCCAGAGCCGCACGCGTCCCGGCTCGACCTCGACCTCGCGCGGCTCGTGACCGCGCGCCGCGGCGACCGCGGTCCAGCCGGTGCAGCGCGGGCCCTCGAGCGTCCAGCGGTGCACGCCGCGGAGCAGCGCGACGCCGACGGGGCCGGGGAGCTCCTCCGGACCCAGCGTGGTCCCCGGCGCATCGGGCTCCTCGAAGCCCCGCAGCACCGCCGGGATCCCCGCGCGGCGCAGCGGCTGGAGCGCGTCGGGGTGCAGCACGCCGGCGCCCGCGCGGGCCAGGGCGGCGGCCTGCTGGAAGCCGAGCCGCGGCAGGAGGCGCGCCTCGGGCACCTCCGCGGGGTCCGCGCTGAACACACCGGCCACGGGCTTCCAGAACTCGACGCGGTCGGCGCCGATGGCCTCCGCCACCAGCGCGGCGGTCCAGTCCGAGCCGTTGGGCCCGAGCGTGGTCACGTTGCCGCTGGAATCGGCGGCGAGGAATCCGGTGACGACGGGGACGCCGGGCACGGCCTCGAGCGCCGCGCGCAGGCCGCCCAGCGCCGCGGCGACCGGGCGCGCCCGGCCGTGGTTCGAGTCGCTGACCAGGCCGAGGTCGAAGGCGTCGACGGGCGCCGCGTCGAGGCCGGCTTCGCGCAGGGCCCGGGCGACGATCCGCGCGCTCGTGCGCTCGCCGACCGACAGCGCGAAGTCGCGCGCGGCGGGATCGAGCACGCCCCGCTCGGCCACCGCGTCGAGCACGCGGAAGAGCGGCCCGAGCTGGCGGTCGAGCAGCTCGCTCTCGATGCCCAGCTGGCGCGTCAGGGTCCGCAGGCGGATCCGCACGCGCTCGCCCTCGCGCCGCCCGGCCGCGGCGGCCGCCGCGACCTCCCCGAGCAGCGCGGTGACCCCTCCGGGCGCGCTGACGACGACGACGGGGTGCTCGTGCGCCACGCGGGCCACGAGGCCGCAGGCACGCCGGACCCGCGGGCCGTCGACGAGCGCGGCCCCGCCGAACTTCAGGACCGGGCGCGGGTTGGCCGGCTGCGGGTTGGCCGGCTGCGAGTTGGCCGGCTGCGAGTTGGATCGGAAGGTGGGCACGGAATCCGCTCTCCGGGCGCGTCAACGCAGGGCGAGGGCGAGGGTTCGCGCGCCGGCGTCGGAGCTGGCTGGCGCGTGGCCTATAGTACGGGGTCACCCGGCGCGCCGACGCACCGGCGTCACGAGTCCCCGAAGGCGAGCCCCATGAGCAGAGCCCAGCGAGAACACCTCATCTACGACTGGAACGTCGAGGACTCCGACGGCTGGCGGCCGAAGGAGGTCCAGTTCGACGACGAGACGCTGCGCGACGGGCTGCAGAGCCCCTCCGCGCGCGACCCCGACCTGGACGAGAAGATCCGCCTGGTGCACCTGATGGACCAGCTGGGCATCGACACCGCCGACATCGGGCTGCCCGGCGCCGGCGAGCGGGCGCGCGAGCACATCGCCACCCTGGTGCGCGAGATGAAGGACCTGCGCATCACGCCCAACGTCGCCTGCCGCACCCTGGTCAGCGACATCGAGCCGGTCGTCGACGTCGTGCAGCAGACCGGCTCGCCCGTCGAGGTGTGCGCCTTCATCGGCTCCAGCCCCATCCGGCAGTACGCGGAGGGCTGGGAGATGGAGAAGATGCTGAAGCTCGTGCGCGACTCGGTCGGGTTCTGTCGCGACAACGACCTGCCGTGCATGTTCGTCACCGAGGACACGACGCGGGCGAACCCCGAGGACGTGCGCGAGCTCTACACGACCGCCATCGAGGCCGGCGCCAGCCGCATCTGCGTGTGCGACACCGTCGGCCACGCGATCCCCGAGGGCGCCATCCGGCTGGTGCGGTTCGTGCGCGACGTCGTGAAGGGCCTGGGCGCCGACGTCGGCATCGACTGGCACGGGCACCGCGACCGCGGGCTCGGCCTGGTGAACGCGATCGCCGCGGTGCAGGCGGGTGCGACGCGCATCCACGGCACGGCGCTGGGCGTCGGCGAGCGCTCGGGCAACACCGAGATGGACCTGCTGCTCGTGAACCTGCGCCTGGCCGGCTGGATCGACAACGACCTGTCGGCGCTGTCGGAGTACTGCCAGCTCGCGTCCGACGTGATCGGCATCCCGCTGCCGGAGAACTACCCGGTGTTCGGCAAGGACGCCTTCGAGACCGCCACCGGCGTGCACGCCGCCGCGGTGATCAAGGCGTTCAAGAAGGACGACGTGTGGCTGGCCAACCGCGTCTACTCGGGCGTGCCCGCCGACATGGTCGGCCTCGAGCAGGCCATCACGGTCGGTCCGATGTCGGGCAAGTCGAACGTGATCTACTGGCTCGAGAAGCACGGCGTCGCGCCCACCGACGACGCCATCGCGCGCGTCCTCGACCTGGCGAAGCAGACGCCGCGGCTGCTGACCGAGGAGGAGATCCGGTCGGCCGCGGGCTCGGCCTGATCGCCGGTCAGGGGTCCCGCAGGACCCGCGAGGAGTGCCGCGGGGCGCTCAGGAGGCGATCAGCCCCGAGCGCCCCGGCGGGCGGAGCGAGGGCAGCTTCACGATGCTGGTCGAGCCCGCGCGGTCGTAGTGCGCGCAGGTGTAGCACTTGTGGTAGCGCTCGCGCTGGCGCTTGTGGCACATCGGCGTCGTGATCTCGTGCGCGACGAGCGCCGGGCGGTCGTCGCGTCGGGTCGGGCACTGGCGGAAATCGGAATCGCCGGACATGGATTCCCTCCCATGGACACGGGGGGTTCGCCCCTCCCTGGGTTCCTCGGCGGGAGCGCTGGATTGTGGCCTTCTTTACGGAGAATCTGCAACCCGCGCCGCGGCGATCCCGCTACTGGGTCGCCCAAGGGCGTACGGGCTTCTACCGAGTCGCGTCGGCGAGCGCCGCCCGCAGGCGCGCCAGCGCCTCGCGCGCCGCGTCGGGTCCGCGGTGGCTGTCGCGGCTGAGCTCGACCGCGGCGAGCCCGTCGTAGCCCACCTCGAGCAGCGCGCGCAGCGTGCCCGGCAGGTCGAGGTCGCCCTCGCCGAACATGCGGTGCTCGTGCACCCCGTCGCGCACGTCGTCGAGCTGCACCATGACGAGGCGCGGCGCCAGTTCGCGCACGACGGCGTCGACCGGCAGGTCGCCGGTGCACAGCAGGTGCCCGACGTCGAGACACAGGCCGAGCTCGTCGCCGTCGGACCCCAGGCGCTCGAGCAGCTCCAGGTAGCCCGCCGGACGCTCCAGGAACATCCCGGGTTCGGGCTCGAAGGCGATCTGGACGCCCTGCTCGCGCCCGCGGCGCAGCACGGCGCGGACGCCGTCGCACAGGCGCTCCCACGACCGCTCGGGCTCGCCCGCCGCGTCCGCGGGCGCGCGCGCGTCGCCGACGGCGCCGTCGGGCGCGCGGCCCGACCAGAGGGACACCACGTCCGCGCCGACCTCGGCGGCGAGGTCGACGCTGCGCTCCAGGAAGCGGACGCGGCGCGCGCGCTGGTCGGCGTCGTCCTCGAGCAGCGTGGGCCAGTGCTTGCGCTCCGCGTCGAGCACGAACCGCGCGCCGGTCTCCACCGCCAGCTCGAGCCCCAGCTCGTCGGCCCAGTGCCGCAGGTCCGCGACCAGGTCGGCGTCCGGCGCCAGCGGGTCGAGCGGCCCGACGTCGGGCGTCAGCGCCACGCCCTCGTAGCCGAGCCCGGCCAGGAGCCGCAGCGCGTCGAGGGGCCGGTGGTGGGCCAGGCCGTTGGTGTTGTAGCCGAGGCGGAACACGGGGTCAGAACGGGTTGCCGACGGCGAAGTGGACCACGAAGTCCTCGTCGAAGGGACCGGGATCCGGGTTGAAACCCACGTCGATGCGCAGCGCGCCGATGGGCAGCAGGTAGCGCAGCCCCACGCCGTAGGCCACGCCCGTGTAGGTGTCGTCGAAGGGCTTGCTGGCGTCCACCGAGACGTTGCCGACGTCGACGAAGGCCGCGCCCTCCAGGTCGCCGAACAGGCGCTGGCGGAGCTCGAGGGTGAACGTGCTGGCCGCCTCGCCGCCGACGATGTCGCCGTTGGCGTCCACGGCGAGCTCGCTGCGCTGGAAGGAGCGCACGGAGTTCTGGCCGCCGTTGAAGAACTGCTCCTGGACGGGGATGTCCTCGCCGGACCAGATGACGCCGCTGCGCAGGTTCAGGCCCAGGATGGTCGCGTCGGCCAGCTGCGCGAACCACGCGACCTGGGTGCGCAGGCGCACGAAGTCGAGGTCCGAGAAGATCGCCTCGTCGCCGACCTCGACCCCGGCGAAGCCGTAGAGGCCGCCGGCCGAGCGCAGCAGGCTCTGGCGCGCGTCGTAGCGGTAGTCGAGGCTGACCGACGACAGGTCGACGTTGTCGCTGGCGGCGGCCAGGTTCGGGTCGTTCGCGTTCGGGTCGACGTCGGTCGCGTCGGTCGAGCGCAGCTGGTAGCCGGTCGTCACCGTCGAGTGCGCGTCCAGGCGCTTGCGCACGAAGAGCCCGCCGCCCACCTCGGTCGACGTGAACGCCGGCTCCTCGCGCCGGCTGCCGAGCAGCGAGACCCCCGCCTCGAGGTCGCGCCCCAGGAAGCGGGGCTCGGTGAGCTGCACGCGGCCGCGCACGTCGCGCGTCGACACCTTCCCCTCCGCCACGAGGTCGAGCCCGCGGCCGAACAGGTTGCGCTCGCGCAGTCCGGCGCGCAGGCGCGCGCGCTCGTAGGACCCCCAGCCCGGCTCGACGAACAGCTCCAGGGGCGCGTCCTCCTCCACGGTGACGAGCAGCTCCCGGTGGTCCGCCGGCCCGCCCTCCACCGCGACCAGCTCGTGCCCCACGCGCTTGAAGAGCCCCGTCGCGTACAGCCGCGCGAGCCCCTCGCGGATCGCGCCGGTGTCGACGGGTCGGTCCACGCGCAGGTCGAGCAGGTCGCGGACGAAGCCCCGCTTCACGTCGTCCAGTCCCTCGATGCGGACCCCCTCCAGCGTGACCTGCGGCCCCGGGTCGACCGCCAGCTCGACGTCCACCCGCGCCTGCGTCGTCGCGGGGTCGGCCCCCGGCTCGCCGTCGTCGCCCGGCGAGCGGGTGCGCGTCAGCTCGACCTCGGCGCCGGGATAGCCCGCGGCGCCGAGCGCCTCCACCAGCCGGCTCTTCATGCCGAACGGTGCGCGCGGCAGGTACGGCTGGCCGCTCGCGCCCTGCAGCTCGGCGACCAGCGCGTCCCACGCGGGGTCCTCGATGCCCGCGCCGGTGACGGCCACGGCGCCCAGCACGTAGCCGGGCCCCTCGGCGACCCGGTAGGTCAGCTCGACGCGCGTCCGGTCCTCCGAGAAGACGGGCGGGAGCAGCTCCACGCGCGCGTCGAGGTACCCGCGCGAGACGTACAGACCCTCGACGCTGGTCTGCGCCGCGCGGGCGGCGGCCTCCTCGTAGTAGAGCTGGCCGGTCGACAGCAGGCCCGCGCGCTCGCCCCCGAGCAGGCCGGCCAGCTCGTCCCCGGTGAACAGCGTCGCGCCGTCGAAGGTCACGCCGGCGACGAGCGTGCGCGGGCCCTCGGCGACCCGGAACGTCACCGCGAGCAGCCCCGCGTCGGCATCCGGCGCGACCTCGTAGTCGACCTCCGCGTCGGGGAAGCCGCGCGCCTGGTAGTACAGCTCGAGGTCGAAGGCCGCGTCGTCGACGAACGAGCGGTCGAGTCCCGAGGCGGCGAACTCGTCGAGCCCCTCGGCGATGTGGGCGCGCAGCGTGCCGTTCGAGAAGGTCCGGTTGCCGTCGAAGCGCAGCGTGTAGCCGGCCTCCTCCGGCGCGATCGCCGGGCCGGCGGAGCGGCACCCGGAGGCCGCCAGGACGAGGCCCAGGAGGGCGCCCAGCCAGATCCGCCTCATCGCAGGACGAACCGCAGGCGCAGGCCCATGTTGATGTCCTCGTACACGTCCTGCTCGCCCAGCAGCAGGAGCTGCGAACGCGGGCCGGCCAGGTCGTCCGCGACGCGCAGGGTGGCCTCGGTCGTCGGCGTGCCGCCGGCGGAGACCTCGCGCCCGACCTGCACGTCGACGCGGTCGAGCAGCGAGTCGTCGTCGAGACCGCCCCCGGACGACAGCAGGCTGCGCCCGAAGTACACGGCCAGGTTGGCGCCCGCCTCCTGCATGTTCGCGCCGCCCGGCGGCTGACCGGTGAGCACCATCACCGCCAGCTCGGCGTTCTCGAGCTTGGGCGAGGAGGTGAAGACCACCTCGGGGGCCGAGAGCTCTCCCTGCACCGTCATGGTGACGTCGTAGCCGAAGAGCTTCGACTCGCCGCGCAGCACCAGCTCGGGGTCGAACGGGTTGCCGCGCTGGAACTCGACCAGGCCGACGTCGAAGCGCATGCGCCCGCCGGGCAGCGAGACGAGGAACGCGTCCAGGAAGACGGAGCCGACCGGCAGCGGCACCTCGCCGGTCCCCTGCACGCGCAGGTCGGTGCGCAGCTCGCCGCGCATCAGGTTCCCGCGCAGGTCGACGGGCTCCTCGGTGAGCACGCGCACGTCGAAGCGCGCGTTGGAGAGCGGCGGGTCGCGCAGGCTGAAGAGCTGCAGGCCCCCCGGCCCCGACGGCTCGGAGGACTGCACGATCTCCACGAAGTCGACGTCGACGCGCATCCGGGTGTTCCGCAGGCGCACGGTCCCCGCGATGGTCGGCGCCGCCAGCGTGTCGGTCACCGCGAGGTCGAGGTCCGCGCGCAGGCGCAGGTTGCGCGACCGCGCCAGGAGCGCGTTCTCGCCGGTCAGCCGCAGGTCCAGCACCGGCGGGTCCACGCCGAGGTCGATCGAGCCCGCGACGCCGACGGGGGCGGCGCCCAGCTCGGCCGTCCCGCGCTCGATCTGGACGCGGCGGCCGTCGAAGGCGAGCTCGGCCTGGATCGCCGTCAGCGGCGGCACCTGCCCGCGGATCCGCAGCTCGCCGTCGGCCAGGGTCAGCCGGCCGTGCAGCTCGGGCTCGTCGATCGAGCCGGAGATCCGCAGGGCCCCGGAGGCCGCCCCGTCGGTGCGGCGCAGCGCCTGCAC
>JAUIDW010000112.1 GCA_030428395.1 bacterium
CGCGCGCCCCCGCGTCCCCCCGCGGCGCCAGCTCGCGCAGCGCGCGCCGCCCGAGCTCGGTGGGCGCGAGCCGCTCGAAGAGCACCCGCACGGCGGGGTAGTCGAGGGCGCGGGCGGAGTAGTCGTCGAGCCCGGGGGCGGGGTCGACTTCGGCGTCGTGCGGACGATCCATGGCGCGGCGATCCCACCTCCGCCCCCCACCGCCCCGGGGAGACCGGGCGGATCTCGCGGGGTGACGCGCGCGGCCCGGAAAATCCGCGCGGGGCGAGCCGCGGATTGTAGCGGCACGCTCCACCGAGCGGGCCCCGGCGCCCGGGGGCGGGCGGGGTCGCGGGCGAGATCCGGTCCGGGGATCGGCGCGGGTCGAGGGGGCGACTAGACTGCGTTCATGAGCACCTCCGAACGCGACCGCTTCGAGACCCGCGCGATCCACGCCGGGCAGACGCCCGACCCGCAGAACGGGGCCGTGATGACGCCCGTCTACCTGACCAGCACCTACAAGCAGGACTGGCCGGCGGAGCTGAAGGACGGCTACGACTACTCGCGCACCAAGAACCCCACCCGCACGGCGCTCGAGGAGAATCTCGCGGCGCTCGAGGGCGCGGCCTGGGGGCTCGGCTTCGCGTCGGGGATGGCGGCGGTCAACGCGCTGATGGGGCGGCTCGTGCCCGGCGACCACGTCGTCGCGGGCAACGACCTCTACGGGGGCACGTACCGCATCTTCGCCAGGGTGTTCGAGCGCTACGGCATCGGCTTCACCTACGTCGACACGACGGAGGCGGAGAACGTCCGCGCCGCCATGACGGACGCGACGCGGTACGTCTTCGTGGAGACGCCCAGCAACCCGCTGCTGCGCGTGACCGACCTGGCCGCGGTGGGCCGCGTCGCGCGCGCGGGCGGGGCGCAGCTCGTGGTCGACAACACGTTCGCGACGCCCTACCTGCAGAGCCCGCTGGAGCACGGCGCCGACGTGGTGGTGCACTCGCTGACCAAGTACCTCGGGGGCCACTCGGACGTGGTCGGCGGAGCGCTGGTCGGGAACGACGAGGCGCTGCGCGAGGAGCTCGCCTTCCTGCAGAACAGCGTGGGCGGCCAGCTCGGTCCGATGGACGCCTTCCTCGTGTTGCGCGGCACCAAGACGCTCGCGGTGCGCATGGACCGCCACGTCGCCAACGCGGAGCGGCTGGCGGCCTACCTCCAGGAGCACCCGGCCGTCGAGACGGTGATCTACCCGGGCCTCGAGAGCCACCCCCAGCACGAGGTGGCGAAGCGCCAGATGCGCGGGTTCGGCGGCATGGTGTCCTTCGAGCTGCGCGGCGGCGTCGAGGCGGGCAACCGCTTCGCGGCCTCGACGCGCATCTTCACGCTGGCCGAGTCCCTGGGCGGGGTCGAGTCGCTGGTCGAGGTGCCGCCGTCGATGACGCACGCCAGCATCCCGGCGGAGCAGCGCCGCGCGGCGGGCCTGAACGACGGGCTGGTGCGCCTTTCGGTCGGCATCGAGCACGTCGACGACCTGGTCGCCGACGTGGAGCAGGCGCTGGAGAAGGCCGTCCCGGCCCTGGCCCGCAGCTGAGGCGCGCGCGGGCGCGATGCGCGTCGTACAGGGCGGTGGATCGGGCGCCGGACCGGGCGCGGGCACGGTCCGCGGCGCGCCGGCTGGCCTCCCCTCGTGGCCCGACCGGACGTCGCGTCCGGCTCGGCCTCCCCGCCCGGACCCGGCGTCGACGCCGGATCAGAAGGGCGAGTTGCTCGCCGGCGGCTTGGGGCTCGGCGACTTCGGCGGCGGCGGCTCGGGCGGCTGCTCGGGGCGGGCCGAGCCGCGACCCGGCTTCGGCGGCTGCGCCTCGTCCTCGCAGACGCGCTCGCGCATCATGCGGCCGACCTTGAACTTCACGACCCGCTTGGCGGGCACGTAGACCTTCTCGAGCGTGCGCGGGTTCTGGGCCCGGCGCGCGGCGCGCTCGCGCACCTCGAAGACGCCGAACTCGCGGAACTCGAGGCGGTTGCCCCGCGTGAGCTCCTCGATGATCTCGTCCAGGAAGCGCTGGATGACCTCCTTGACGACGACCTTCGTCTGCTTCGTGTCCTCCGCGATGCGGTTGACGAGCTCCTTCTTGGTGATCGTCTGGGGGGCGGATTCGGAATCCGAGGTCGTCATGGACGGCACCTTTCCATCAGCTCGGTCCGGCGGCGGGAGGGGCTCCCGGGCTCGGCCCGGGGCCGCGACCGGCGGGCACGGGACCCGGCGGCGAGGCCGCGGGAGAGGTGCCCGGGGGCGAGCTCCGGCGCCGGAGGCACTGAGGCGCAGGGGGAGGGAGTATCGAAATGCATTATCCCTGTGTCAAGCAAGAGCTTACCGACGGGCGGCCGGAGCCGGGGGGGAGCGCGCGGCTGCGGGCGGGGAGGCCGGCGACCGCGCTCAAGCTCCCCTATCGCAAGGGTTTGTGCCCGATCTTGAGCACCGGCGTCCAGCGGCGCCGCGGCCGCGCCGGCGCGCGAAGCCGCGGAGCGGCGTAAACATGCCACCGAACAACACTTACGAGCGAGGCGCGGGGTCCGGGCCGCCGGCGTCCGCGGGGCCCCCGGCGGGGCTCGGGGGGACGTCCTCGAGCAGGAAGGTCACGGGTCCGTCGTTGCACAGCTCGACGGCCATGAGGGCGCCGAAGCGCCCGGTCTCGACCGGGGCGCCGAGCTCGCGCAGCGTCGCGACGAAGAGCTCGTAGAGGCGCTCGGCCTCCGCGGGCGGCGCCGCGCGGTCGAAGCTCGGCCGCCGGCCGCCCCCCGGCCGGCCGTCGTGGGCGAGCGTGAACTGGCTGACGACGAGCGCGCCGGCGCCCACGTCGAGCAGGGAGCGGTTCATGCGCCCGCGCTCGTCGGCGAACAGGCGGAAGCGCGCGACCCGTCCGGCCAGCGCGCGCGCCTGCTCCTCGCCGTCGCCCTTCAGCACGCCGAGGAACACCAGCAGCCCGCGGTCGACGGCGCCCACCCGCTCGCCGTCCACGTCGACCGACGCGCGCGTGACCCGCTGCAGCAGCGCCTTCACCGCGGCGCCTCCGCCACGGCCGCGGCGGCGCGCGCGGCGAGCTCCTGCTCGATGCGCTCCAGCGCGATGCGCGCGCGCAGGCGCAGCAGCTCGCCGCCCAGGTCCCCGGCGGTGGGCTCCGCGTCGAGGATGCGCTCCCAGGCGCCGGCCGCCGCCGGCAGGTCCTCGAGCCACAGCTCGTGGATCAGCGCCTGCTGCACGATCGGCAGGGGGTCGCCGGGGCTGGCCTCCTCGGCGCGGCGCGCGAGGCGCAGCGCGGCCAGCGGCTCGCCGCGGCCCTGCTCCCCCGCGGCCATGGCCGTCCAGTCGCGCACGGGTTCGGCGCTGCGCGCCTCCATGCGCTCGAGCACGTCGAGCGCCTCGTCGGGTCGCCGCGCCTCGAGCAGCAGCACCGCGAGGTCCACCTCGGCGCCCAGGACCCGCTCCGGCGCGAGGCGCGGATCGCCCCGGGCGGCGCGGATCCACGCGCGCAGCGCCGCGGTCGCCTCGAGCGGGTCGCCGACGCGCGCCAGCAGCGAGGCCTCCAGCCGGCGCGCCGGCAGGTGGCCCGGGTCCAGCACCAGGGCGCGGTCGAGGCTGTCGCGGGCCCCCTCCCAGTCCCCGCGCAGGGCCAGGAAGTGGGCGCGGCCGTAGTGCGCCCAGATGCAGTCGGGGTCCGCCTGCAGGGCGCGGTCCAGCAGGTGCAGGGCGGCGGGCACGTCGTCCTCGAGGCGCGCGGCGAGCACGAGCCGCGCGGCGCTCGGCTCCTCCTCCGCGGCGTTGCGCCAGCGGCGGCGCTCCTCCTCGAGCACCGCGCGCGACACCGCGGCGCGGGCCGTCCCGCTCGTGCCCTCGGCGCGCGCGGCGATGCGCGCCTCGATCTCGACGTCCTGCAGCATCGAGGCCACGGCGAGGTTGTTCGGGTAGAGCGCGCGGAGCCGGGCCAGGGACGCGCGCGCCCCGTCGAACTCGTCGCGCTCCATGTGCTCGCGGGCCCGCCGCAGCTCCGCGAAGTCGCCGGCCGCCAGGGCGTCGTAGGGGCCGGGGTTGGGCACCAGCTCGATCGACGGCGCGCCGCGGCACGCGAGGAAGGCCACGCCCAGGGTCGCGATCGCCGCCGCGAGGCGCAGCGGGCGGCCGCGCGGGCGGCCGGGGCGCGCGCGCGGCGTCATCGCGGCGTGCGCCCGACCAGGCGCACGCGCGGCGAGCGGCTCTCCTTGCCGGCCTCGATGTCGCGGTAGTAGACCTCGCCGTTCGCCTCGACGACGACGTCGACCGCGTTGACCGACTCCAGCACGCGCAGGCCGCGCGTCGCGGCGAGGGAGAGGCCGTCGAGCTGCGCGCGGATCGGCTGGATGGCGTTCGTCGTGGCCACGGAGTCGAGCACCAGGCCCTCGGGCGTCGCCTCGACGTCGTGGCTGTGGTTCGTGGCGTCCTGCTGGACGACGACGTGCTCGAGCAGGCCGCGCGGGCCGACGATGCGGATCTCGTCCGCGACCAGCACGGCCTCGCGGCGGAAGTCCTCCGTCCAGGACGCGCGCGGTGCCTCCGTCGGCGCGGCGGGCGCGGCCTCCGCCCGGGGCGCGGGTTCCTCCCCGGCGGGGGTCGTCGTGCAGGCGGCGAGGAGGAGCGGGGCGAGCAGCGCGGCGAGTCGGCGGTTCATGGGTGGCTCCTGACGGTAGCGGCGACGGACCCGCGGGGCGAGCTAGCGCAGCCCGCAGGCGCGGAGGGCGCGGTCGCGGGTCGCGCGGGCGCGCTCCCGGGCGACGGCGGCGCCCCGCTCCAGGATTCGGTCGACCTCGCCCGGGTCCTGGAGCAGCGCCTCGCGGCGTTCCCGCGCGGGGGCGAAGTGCTCCTCGATGGCCTCCACGAGGCGCACCTTGAGGTGCCCGTAGCCCGGGGCGCCCTCGCCGCCGGCGCGGACGCGCTCGCGCCAGTCCTCGAGCTCGCCGGGCTCCAGGAACAGCGCCAGGAAGTCCAGCAGCAGCAGGCCGTCGGGGTCCTTGGGCTCCTCCGGGGGCCGGCTGTCGGTCAGGATGCGCCCGACCACCTTCTTGAGGCGCTTGCCGGTCTCGAAGAGCCAGATCCCGTTGCCGTAGCTCTTGCTCATCTTCTCGCCGTCGACGCCCGGCACCTTGGCGCTGCGGCCGGAGGGCACCAGGGCCTCGGGGCGGTGGAAGACCTCCCCGTAGCGCCCGTTGAAGTAGCCGGCCATGTCCTGGGTCAGCTCGATGTGCTGGACCTGGTCGCCGCCCACGGG
Organism: bacterium; assembly: GCA_030428395.1. Classification (GTDB taxonomy): domain Bacteria; phylum Planctomycetota; class UBA1135; order UBA1135; genus JAUIDW01. Next base: position 5,283 of record JAUIDW010000112.1, read on the forward strand.
CACGAAGTCCGAGTCGTAGGCCAGGATGTCGGAGGCCTGCAGGACGGGGTACAGGAACAGGCCCACGTTGGGCTTCAGGCCGCGCGCGACCTTGTCCTTGTACGAGACGGCCCGCTCGAGGACGCCCATGCCGGTGACGGTGGCGAGGAGCCAGGTCAGCTCGGTGACCTCGGGGACGTCGCTCTGCCGGAACAGGCTCGCGCGCGCGGGGTCGAGGCCGCAGGCGAGGTAGGAGATCGCGACCTCGCGCACGTGGCCGCGGAGCTCCTCGGGGTCGTCGCTGGTGGTCAGCGCGTGGTAGTCGGCGATGAAGTAGAACTTGTCGCCGTCGCGCTCCTGGAGCGCGACCTGCGGGCGGATGGCCCCGAAGTAGTTGCCCAGGTGCAGGAGCCCGCTGGGCTGGATGCCGCTCAGGTACGTCGTCATCGGCCAGGAAGTACGCGGCGCGCCGCGCGCGGGCGCGGGACGGTAGCAGCCCGCCGGGAGGCGGACAACCCGCGCCGTCCGCCGGGGCGCCGCGCCCCGCCCTTGGATTGGCGCGATCGCCCGCCGACAATCCGCGCGCCTCGATCCCCCGCGCATGCAAGAGGTTCCCCCCCATCGCCCCGCCCGCCCCGGCCGGGCTCCCCTGGCGCACCCCGCGCCCCGGGTGTACCGCCCGGCCGCGGCGGCGGCCGCGCTCGCCCTGGCCGCCCTGGCGCCCGGCTGCGCCCTCGGCGGGGACGTGCACCTGGCGCCGGTGGTGTCGCACCTCTCGACCGCCGGCGGCGGGCGCGAGGTCGAGGCGGCGGCGGGGTTCCTGCGCTTCCGGCGCCCGCGGCCGGACGAGCCCTGGAACGAGTTCGCCGCGCGTCCGCTCTACAACCGCGTCGACCACCCCGACGGCGACTGGAGCACGCGCTACCTCGTGCCGTTCGGCTGGTCGCGGCAGCGCGGCACGCGGTACGCCAACCAGCTGGCCCCCCTGTACCGCTACGAGGAGCAGCGCCACCCCGACGCCCGCACGGAGTGGTCCCTGTTCACCCTGCTCGCCATCTGGGGCCACAGCAACTCCGACAAGACCCGCAAGGCCGTGTTCCCCTTCGGCGGCGTGCTCGACAGCTTCCTGTCCTACGACCGGGTCGAGTTCGTGCTGTGGCCGATCTGGTGGAAGACGCGGCGCGGGACGACGACGGTGAACCGCGTCCTCTTCCCGTTCTTCGCCTGGTCGACCGGAGAGGGCACGGACGTCTTCCGCGTCTGGCCGCTGTACGGGCACAGCGTCAAGCCCGGGCGCTGGGACCGGCGCTTCTTCCTGTGGCCGTTCTTCCACTGGCGGCGGGACGCCCTGTGGCTGCGCGAGGCGGAGCAGCAGCGCATGTGGATGTTCTGGCCGCTCCTGGGTCGTCGGGACCAGGGCACGGCGCACTCGACCTCCGTGCTGTGGCCCTTCTTCGGCTGGACGCGCGACCGCGACAGCGGGTTCTGGTCGTGGGACGGCCCGTGGCCCTTCGTCCGCATCCAGGAGCCCGGGGACGAGGAGCTGCGCTCCGTGCGCCGCCGGTTCTGGCCGTTCTACTCGTACTTCCGCGGCCAGTCGCTCGAGACGCGCGCGGTGCTGTGGCCGATCTTCCGCAAGCGCCTCGAGATCTACCGCGACCGCGTGCGGCGCGGCTGGGTCGCCATCCCGTTCTGGCGCCGCTGGCGGACGGAGACGCACGAGGGCGAGTTCCTGGCCTCGTGGGAGCGCCTGTGGCCGCTCTACAACCGCGAGGTGCGCCCCGACGGCTACTCGTTCGCGTTCCCCGACCTCAACCCGCTCTGGCGGACGCCGCACATCCAGGAGAACTGGTCCTGGCTGTGGGAGCTCTACGCGCAGCAGCGCCGCGACGACGAGCTGAAGGGCCGCTCCTGGGGGGGCGTCTACCGCCGGGAGCTCGACCGCTTCGAGGACCGCGTGGGGATCGCGGGGCTCTGGGGCCAGCGCCGCTACCGCGACGCGCGCGGCGGCCTGGTCCGCGAGACGTCCCTGCTGTTCGGCCTGCTGCGCTTCCGCGCCAGCTCCGCGGGGTTCGGGATGCTGCCCCCCGCGCTGCCGGGTCCGGGGTGGCCCGCCGAGCGGGTTGAGCACGTCCCCCTGCGACCGCAAGATGCGCCCGGGAAGCCATGATCCGGGCCACCCTCGACCTCTGCCGCGACGTCGGCTTCCAGCTCGAGCTGCTCGGGCAGGTCGGCCTGCGCCTGCGCTCCGCCTTCCACCGCCGCGGCCTCATCGCCGACCAGTTCTTCCAGTCGGGGCTGAAGGTCTTCCACGTGGTCCTCTTCGTGGGGCTCTTCGTGGGCATGATCGTGGCCCTCCAGACCGGCATCGAGCTGTCGCGCTTCGGCCAGGAGGACCAGATCGGCACGATCGTGTCGCTGTCGATGTGCCGCGAGATGGGCCCCTTCATCACCGCGATCATCCTGGCGGCCACGGTCGGCAGCGCGCTGGCGGCGGAGCTCGGCACCATGGCGGTGAACGAGGAGCTGACCGCGCTCGAGGTCATGTCGATCGACAAGGTCAACCTGCTCGTGATGCCGCGCGTGCTGGGGCTGGCGGTCATGTGCCCGGTGCTCGCGATCGTCTGCGACACGATCGGCATCCTGGGCGGCGCGCTGATCTCCGAGAGCCAGCTGGGCGTCGACACGACGATGTACTTCGACACGGTGGTCGAGGCGCTGGCCCCGGTCGGCAACCTGCTCGGCCTGCCGAAGGACATCTACACGGGGCTCTTCAAGGCGCTCGTGTTCGGGACGGTCATCGGCACCATCTCCTGCGCCGAGGGCCTGCGCGCGCGCGGCGGCGCCGTGGGCGTGGGCGAGTGCACCCGCCGCGCCGTGCGCAACTCGATCATCGCGACGATCATCGCGAACTACTTCCTGACCTGGGCGTTCTTCGGATGACGGCGCCCGCCGGGGAGGACGTGCTGATCCGCTTCGAGGGCGTCGTCAAGGCGTTCGGGGAGAAGCGCGTGCTGAACGGGCTGGACCTGGACGTGCACCGCGGCGAGACCGTCGTCGTGATGGGCCCGTCCGGGACCGGCAAGTCGACGCTGCTGCGGCACGTGATCGGCCTGCTGCGGCCCGACGCGGGGCGCGTGCTGGTCGACGGGAACGACATGGCCACGATCCGGCCGCGCGAGCTGCGCGCCCTGCGCGAGCGCATGGGCTACGTGTTCCAGGACGCGGCGCTGCTGGCCTGGATGAACGTGGCGGACAACCTGGCGCTGCCGCTGCGCGAGACGACCGACCTGTCCGAGCGCGAGATCGAGCGCCGCGTCCAGGAGAAGCTCATGCTGGTGCACGTGCCCGGCTCCGACGAGCGCTTCCCCTCCGAGCTCTCCGGCGGCATGCGCAAGCGCGTCGGCCTGGCGCGGGCGCTGATCACCGACCCCGAGATCGTCCTCTACGACGAGCCGACCGCCGGCCTCGACCCGGAGATCGCCATGTCCATCAACCTGCTGATGCGCGAGCTGCGCGAGCGCACCGGCACCACCGCGATGGTCGTCACGCACGACATCGGCACCGCGCGCACGGTCGCGGACCGCATCGCCTTCCTCGAGGCCGGCCGCGTGCACTTCCAGGCGCCGCCGGACGAGTTCTTCACCTCGGACGACCCCCGTCTCGTCCGCTTCCTCGGACACCAAGGGAGTCGAGCATGAGCGGCCGCCGCCAGGCCCTGCTGGGCGTGTTCTTCCTCGCCACGCTGTCGATGCTGGCGTACTACACGCTGTTCCTGACCGACTTCAACCTGTTCCGGGAGGAGGTCCAGCGCACCGTCTTCTTCGACGACGCCGCCGGTCTGCGCGCCGGCGACCCCGTGCTCGTGTCGGGCATCCGCACGGGCCGCGTCGGCCACCTGACGCTCGACCCCGACGCGCCCGTGGGCCAGCGCGTGACCGCCGTCCTGATCCTCGAGGAGGACCTGCCCCTGCGCGAGGGCTTCACCATCACGATCCGCGACGGCTCGCTGCTCGGCGGCAAGATGATCTCGGTCGACCCCGGCCCGCCGGGCGGGACCCGGGTCGACACGGGCATCGCCCTCTACGGCGACACGGCGCCCAGCGCGATCGACGACCTCGGCGACCTCGTCCGCGAGAACCGCGAGCGCGTGTCGCGGACGCTCGACAACCTCGACCTCATGGTGGCCGACCTGCGGGCGGGGCGCGGGCTCCTCGGGCGGGCGCTCAGCGAGGACGAGCTGGCGGACGAGTTCACCGCCGGGGTGGAGGGCTTCACGACCACGATGGAGAACGCGGCGGAGATCTCGACCGACCTGCGCGAGGGGCGCGGGACGCTCGGGCGCCTGCTGCAGGACGAGGAGCTGGCCGGCAAGGTCGAGGAGATCGCGGACCGCGCCCAGGGGCTCATCGACGAGCTCCAGCAGTTCGCGCGGCAGGCCCGCGAGGGCCAGGGCACGATCGGCCGGCTGCTGACGGACGAGGAGCTCGCCGACGACGTCGCGCGCGCCGTGGACGACCTGGCCGAGGTCGCGCGCCGCCTGCGCGAGGGCGAGGGCACCGTGGGACGCCTGCTGACCGACGAGACCCTGGCCGAGGACGTGCAGGAGGTCGTGCGGCGCCTGCGCGAGGGCGAGGGCACGGTCGGACGCCTGCTGAGCGAGGAGCTCGTCTACGAGCGCCTCGACCAGATCTCCGCCGACATCGCCACGATCACCGGGGCCCTGCGCCGCGGGGACGGGACGCTCGGCAAGCTGGTGAACGACCAGCGGCTCTACCGCGACCTGCAGGTGCTGCTGGGCACCGCCACGCGCTCCCTCGAGGAGTTCCGCGAGGCGGCCCCGGTCACCACGTTCACGCAGGTGCTCTTCGGCGCGTTCTGACGCCGGCGCGCGGCCGTCGCGGCGCGGCTACGCCCGCGCGGCCAGCAGGTGGTCGATCCACTTGCCGACCTGGTCCGCCTCGACGTTGATGCGCTGGCCGGGGCGGGCGCTGCCGAGGGTCGTGCGCGCGAGCGTCTCGGGGATCACGGCCACGTCGAAGGTCCCCCCGCGCGGGTCGACGACGGTCAGGCTGATCCCGTCGAGGGTGATGCTGCCCTTGTCGACGACGTAGCGCTCGAGCCCCGGGTCGACCTCGAAGGTCATCGTGCGCCCCACCGCCTCGGGCTCGCCGAGGGAGACGACGCGCCCGCGCCCGTCGACGTGCCCCTGGACCAGGTGGCCGCCGATGGGGTCGCCGTAGCGCGCGGCGGGCTCGAGGTTCACGGGGCGCCCGGGCGCGAGCTCGTCGAACCAGGTCCGGGCGAGCGTCTCGGCCGACAGGTCGAAGAGCAGGTCGGCCCCCGGCGCGCCGTCCGCCGCCGCCCCCGAGCCGGGGTCCACGGCCCCCACCACGGTCAGGCAGACGCCGGAGACGGCCACGCTGTCCCCCAGGCCGGTGACGAAGTCGGGCCGCGGGGCCGGGACGCGGAGCCGACCCCCGCCGCCGCGGGGCTCCCACGACCGGACGGGGACGCAGGCCTGAACGATGCCGGTGAACACGGGCGCCAGCTTGGCCCCTGTCCCCGCCGGTTCAAGGGCCCGGGCCCGCCGCCGGTCCCGGGCCGGGGACCCTCGAGGCCGGGCCGGAGCCCCCGGACCCGGCCCCGGGTGCCCGTCCGGGGGGCCCCGCTCCGCCGGGGGGCGGGTGGCGCGCGGCCCGGGGTCGGCACCCCTCGCGGAGGGGCCGCCAATCGCCCTCGGCGCTTGTCGCCGGCCCCCCGGGCGACTACCCTGCTGGGCCTTTTTCCAAAAGGTCATGCGGCTCTTTGCCATCCTGACCCTCTTTCCCGAAGCCCTGGAACCGTACGCACGTACGAGCATCCTGGGCCGCGCGCAGGAACGGGGTCTCGCCCAAATCCGACTGCTGGACGTCCGGGACTTCACCCGGGACCGGCACCGCACCGTCGACGACCGTCCCTTCGGGGGCGGGCCGGGGATGGTGTTGAAGCCCGAGCCGGTCGTCGAGTGCGTGGAATGGTGCGAGCGCCGCTGGGGCCCCTTCCGCAAGTTCCTCCTCACGCCCGCCGGCGAGACGTTCCGGCAGGCGACCGCCGAGCGGCTGGTCGAGGAGGAGCGGCTCCTGTTCCTGTGCGGACGCTACGAGGGCGTCGACGAGCGCATCCGGTCCGTCCTGGACTTCGACGAGCTCTCGGTCGGCGACTTCGTGCTGTCGGGCGGCGAGCTGCCCGCCCTGACGGTCACCGAGGCCATCGTGCGCCTCGTCCCCGGCGTCCTCGGCGACGAGCGCTCGGCGAAGGAGGACTCCTTCGTGGACGGCGGCGGACTCGACTTCCCCGCCTACACCCGCCCTCGCGTCTTCCGCGGACACGCCGTCCCGGAGGTGCTGATGACGGGCAACCACGCGGAGATCGACAGGTGGCGAAGGGAAGCGGCCGAGGCCCGCACGCGCGAGCGGCGCCCCGACCTGACCTGAGGAAGAGGGTCCTCCCGCGCGACCCAGAACGACCGAGAACGACCGAACGCGGCGTGCTCGCGGCCCGGTGCCCGTCACCGCGCCCGGCGCGCCGACCCCCGACAGCCCCGCCCCACGGCCCTGACAGCGACCCGAACCATGGACCTCATCCGAGAAGTCGAAGCGAAGTACGGCAAGAAGCGCCTCCCCGTCGTCCACGTGGGCGACACGGTCCAGGTCGACTACCTCATCCGCGAGGGCGAGAAGGAGCGCGTCCAGGTGTTCAACGGCACCGTGATCGCCATCTCGGGCCGCGGCATCAACCGCACGATCACCGTGCGGCGCATCGTCCAGGGCGAGGGCGTCGAGCGGGTGTTCCCGCTGCACGGGCCCCGCGTGCAGGCCGTCCGCGTCTCGCGGCGCGGCGACGTGCGGCGCGCGAAGCTGTACTACCTGCGCGACCGGACCGGCAAGCGCACGCGCGTGAAGGAGCTGCTCGGCGAGAAGGTCCGCCGCGAGGCCGCCGCGATCAAGGCCGCCGACGAGGCCGCCGCCGCCGAGGAGGCCGCGGAGGCCGCCGCCCGCGAAGCGGCCGCCGCGGAGTCCACCGACGAGGCCGAGGCCGTCGAGGTCTGATCTCCGCCCCACGCCCCCGACCCCGCCCCTCTCCTCCGCGTCCGCCGCGCCGCCGCGCGCCGAGCCATGATCGAACACGTCCAACGCAAGATCGTCCTGATCCTCGTCCTGCTCGTCGCCTCGGTGCTGCTGATCGTGCTGCCCGAGGAGCCCGTCCGCTACGGGCTCGACCTCAAGGGCGGCACGCGCTACGTCTTCAAGCTCGACTTCGAGGCGGCCCGCGAGCAGGGGCAGCTGACGGGCGCGGAGAACGAGGCCCAGCTGCTCGAGGACACCAAGGAGATCATCCGCCAGCGGATCGACCCCCAGGGCCTCTACGAGCCGATCATCCGCGGCCTGGGCAGCGACCGGATCGAGGTCGCCGTGCCCGCGCAGGCGATCCCGGTCATCAAGGCCGAGTCGACCCTGGCCGAGGCCGTCCCGGCCACGGGCGTCGCGCCGATCCGCATCGCCGAGACCGAGGACCTCGAGAACTTCCCCGCCGCCGGCGGCGTGGTGCGCCTCGGCAACGAGCTCGTGCGCTACGACCGGCGGGTCGGGACCGAGCTGCAGGGCGTGCGCCGCAGCTGGGAGGACACGCCGCAGGAGGCCCACGAGGCCGGGGGCGAGGTCGTGCTCGTCAGCACCGACGCGGTCATCAACGCGATCTCGAACATCGGCGCGCTGCAGTTCTACATCGCCGCCCAGGCGGCCGACTTCACCGCCGCCGGCACCGACGAGGCCTCGGCCCGCACCGCCGCGCAGAACTGGGCCAACCGCCCGGAGAACGAGGGCGTGGGCTTCTCCGCCTACAACGGCCTGCCGTTCGAGCAGGGCGGCCCCCCGCCGGGCATCCGCTTCTTCCCCCGCGCCATCGAGGCCGGGGCCGACGCGGCCGCCCAGGTGGTGCCCGTCTCCGAGCGCCTGATCGCTCTGCGCGTCCCGCCGGAGAAGTGGACCTTCACCGGCGAGGACCTCGCCGCGGTCCAGATCAGCCAGGACCGCGCGGGCTACCCCGCGGTCAACTTCGAGATGACGCCCGCCGCGCGCATCCCGTTCGGCAACTTCACCGGCGAGCACGTCGACCAGCTCATGGCCATCGTGCTGAACGACGAGATCGTCTCGCTGGCCAACATCATGGACGCGCTGATCGGCTCGGCGATCATCCAGGGGCGCTTCACGCAGCCCCAGGTCGAGGGCATGGTCCGCGTCCTGCGCTCGGGCTCGCTGAAGATCAAGCCGGAGCTCGAGGCGCAGGAGCGCGTCGGCGCCACGCTGGGCCAGGCGTACGTCCGCCGCGGCTTCTTCAGCGCGCTGCTCGGCCTGGCCGCGGTGCTCGTCCTGATGGGCGTCTACTACCGCCGCCTGGGCCTCTTCGCCGCCGTGGCGCTGATGGCCAACCTGCTGATGATCGCCGGGGCCATGGCGGCGCTGCAGGCCACGCTGACGCTGCCCGGCATCGCCGGCATCATCCTGACCGTCGGCATGGCGGTCGACGCGAACATCCTGATCTTCGACCGCATCCGCGAGGAGGCGGACAAGGGCCACAAGGTCCTGCAGGCGGCGAAGAACGGCTTCCAGCACGCCACCAGCGCGATCATCGACGCCAACGTCACCACGCTGATCACGGCGCTCATCCTGATGAACGTCGGCACCGGCCCCGTGCGCGGCTTCGCCGTCACGCTGTCGATCGGCGTCCTGACGTCGGTGTTCTCGGCACTCGTGATCACGCGCGTGCTGGTCCACCTGCAGCTCGAGAGGAAGATCCCGAGCTTCCAGGTGGGGTCGTGGCTGGCCAAGGCCGCCTACGACTTCGGCAGCAAGTGGAAGCTGGCCATGACCGCCTCCGTGGTCGCCACGGTCGCCAGCGTGGTCTTCTTCGTCGCGCTGCCGGACTCCCAGAAGCTCGGCATCGACTTCACCGGCGGCGCGTCCGTCAAGGTGCGCACGGAGATCGCCGAGTCGACCGACCGCGTGCGCTCGCTGGTCGCCGCCATCCCCGGCAACATCGGCGAGTCCGCCGCGGTCGCGCCGCTGCCCGCCAGCCAGGTCGACGGCGGCTACCGCGAGTTCCAGGTCACCTTCAAGACCGACCCCGGCGCCGCCGCCGAGGACACGACGCAGGCCACGCTCGAGAGCGAGATCCGCAGCGGCCTGGCCGAGATCCTGCAGCGGGGTCCGATCGAGGTGAAGCTCGACGGCGACCGGGTCGAGGCGACGCTGTACTTCGAGCGCGGTCACGCCCCCGCCGACGTCAGCCGCGTGATCGCCGACGGCGGGCACGTGCTGAACCCGACCTCGACCCCGCGCGACGACGCGCGCGACGTGCACGTCGTCACCGGCACGGCGCGGCCCGGCGCCCAGGTGCGCACGCTGACCGAGCAGCTCCAGACCGACTTCGCCGGCCAGACGGACTCGGGCGGCAACCCCTTCTCCCTGGCCCAGCCCGTGCCCGAGACGACCGTCGTCGGCGGCCAGGTGGTCGGCGAGCTGCGCGACTCGGCCATCAAGGCGATCCTGCTCAGCCTGTTCGCCGTCGTGCTCTACATCCGGGTGCGCTTCGCCGAGTACAGCTACGGCTTCGCCGCCGTGGCCGCCGTCGTCCACGACGTCGTCATCGTGCTGGGCGCCATGGCCCTGGCGGACGTCACCGGGCTGGTCTCGGCCGAGCTGAACCTGCCGATGATCGCCGCCTTCCTGACGATCGTCGGCTACTCGCTGAACGACACGATCGTCATCTTCGACCGCGTGCGCGAGAACCTGCCGCGCGTGAAGGGCTCGCTGCGCGAGGTCGT
>JAUIDW010000493.1 GCA_030428395.1 bacterium
TACGCGTTCCAGCTCGCCAACGTCCGCGTCCGTCCGTTCGCCTGGTACGACTTCGTCGAGGACCGCGACGACTCGTACGCGTTCGGCGTCAGCTTCGGCCCCTGAGGCCCGCGGCCGCGACCGCGCAACGGCCGGGGTGCCGCGGGGCGCGGGGCTCAGCCCTGCTCGAAGCGGCGGTCGGTCGTCGGGGAGCCGAAGTGGACCGGGTCGACGCCCTCGCGGTAGTCGCAGAAGGTCTCGTGGCGGCCGGTCTCGACCTGCGCCAGCTTGCCGAAGCAGTACGGGCAGCGCTCGTGCTCGTCCGGCGGGATCTGCTGTCCCGTGCGCTTGCAGAGCAGGCGCACGAGGCGCGGCCTCGGGGTGGTTGCGTGCTCGTCGTTCTCGCTCATCGCTCGTCTCCTGGCGGCATCGGCCGCCCCAGCCTCGCCCACGTGTCCCGGATCGAGGCGGCGACCTCGTCCAGGTCGATCTCCGCCTTGCCGAAGCGGCCCTGCAGCTCGAAGTAGCGCGCCAGCGCCTCGCGCGAGAAGTCCGGCTCGACCGCGACGGCCGGCGGCCCGCTGCCGGCGAACTCGACCACCGGGAAGAGCCCCGAGCGGATCGCCAGGCGGATCAGCTCGATGCCCTCCGACGGCTCCGACTTCCAGCCGGTCGGGCACGGCGACAGGATGTGCAGGAACGCGAAGCCGCGCGTGTCCAGCCCGCGGCGCAGCTTGCGCAGGGCGTCCTCGGGGTGCGCCAGCGACACCGACGCCGCGTAGGGGACGCGGTGGGCCACGAGGATGGACAGGATGTCCTTCTTGCCGATCGACTTCCCGGCGGGCGTCGTCGTCGTGACCGCGCCGAGGGGCGTGGCCGACGAGCGCTGGCCGCCCGTGTTGCCGTAGATCTCGTTGTCGTAGCAGATGTACAGGATGTCCTCGTCGCGCTCCGCCGCGGCGGAGAGCGTGGCGAGGCCGATGTCGTACGTCCCCCCGTCGCCGGCCCAGCACACGACGCGCGTGCGCTCGCCGTTGAGGCGGGCGACGTGCGCCAGCCCGGTGGCCACGGCCGCGGACGAGGCGAACGTGGACGCCACCACCGGGGCGCCGTAGGCGGAGCTCGGGAAGGCGCCGGCCGTCACGATCCCGCAGCAGGCGGGGATCACCATCTGGATCGGCGTGTCGCCGACCGCGCGGCTCAGCATGTTGAGCCCGATGGACATCCCGCAGCCCCCGCAGTTGGTGTTGCCGGGGCGCAGGATCGGCTCCGAGCGCGCGCGGCACGGGGCCAGCTCGTCGACCAGGGACTCGGTCATCCCGCCACCTCCACGATCTCGGGCTCGGCGGCCGCGTCCCGCGCGCGCAGGTCGCCGAACAGGGACTCGATGTGCTCGGGGCGGATGTCGCCGCCGCCGAGGCCCAGCACGTAGCCCTGCAGCAGGGCGTCCCGCGGCACCGCGCCGCGGGACTCGGACCACAGCACGCCGCCGTGGCCCAGGCTGATGTCGCGGTCGAGGATCCCGACGCGCTCGCAGCCGGCGAGCGCCTCGGCGAGGGCCCGCTCGGGGAACGGCCGGAACATCCGCACGCGCACGCCGCCGGCGCGCACGCCCTGCTCGCGCAGGCGGTCGACCGCGACGCGCACGGTGGCGGCCGTCGTGCCCATCGACACGAGGGCGACGTCCGCGTCCTCCATGCGGTAGGGGACGACGCGGTCGGCGGGACGGCGGCCGAAGACCTCCTCGAAGGCGTCCTGGCACTCCGCGTAGACCGCGGGGACGCGGGCCATGGCCTCGGCGTGCTGCTTGCGGTGCGCCTCGGTCCCGTGGGGCGAGTCGAGCCCGCCGACGGTCACCGGCCGGTCGGTCAGCCGGTGCGGCAGGTCCAGGGGAGGCAGGAAGCCATCGACCTGCTCCTGGGACGGGACGTCGGTCTGCATCAGCGTGTGCGACAGGACGAAGGCGTCCTGGCAGACCATGGCCGGCAGGAGCACGCGGGGGTCCTCGGCCAGCCGGTACGCGAGCAAGATGCTGTCGAGCACCTCCTGGTTGTCCTCGCAGTAGAGCTGCATCCACCCCGAGTCGCGCAGCAGCAGCGTGTCGCCGTGGTCCACCCAGATGTTCCACGGTGGCCCCAGGGTGCGGTTGACGGCCATCATCACGATGGGCAGGCGGTACAGCCCGGCGGCGAAGACGTTCTCGACCATGTACGCCAGGCCGTTCGACGACGACGCCGTGAAGCTGCGCGCGCCGGCCTGCGAGAAGCCCATGCACACCGCCATGGCGCTGTGCTCGCTCTCGACGCGCACGACGTGGCCCTTCTCGAACTCCTGCTTGCACAGGAGCTCGATGCACTCGGTCTGCGGCGTGATCGGGTACACGCCGCCTCCGAAGCCGCGGCCGGTGCGGTTCGCGCGGCCCGCGAGGGTCGCCGCCGTGGCGGCGGAGTGGTTGGCACTGAGCAGCTCGACGGTCATGGTGTGCTCATCTCCATGGCGCTGCGCGGGCACTCCTGGACGCAGATCCCGCAGCCCTTGCAGTACGAGTAGTCGACCTGGTAGTCGTCCTCGGCGCG
>JAUIDW010000494.1 GCA_030428395.1 bacterium
CGCGGGCTCGAGCCGCGCGAGCAGCGCGGCGACGACGTCGGCGGGCTCGCGTCCCTCGAGCAACTCCGCGGCGCGCGCGCGCCCGTCCGCGTCGACGCCGGCGGCGAGCGCCTGCTCGACCGCGGTCGCCTGCGTGGCGCGGGCCCGGCGCGCGAGCTCCTCGCGCACCGCCGCGACGCCGGGCGCGGGGCGCCAGGCGAGGTCGACGCCCGCCTGCGCGAGCATCGACTCGACCCGGCGGCGCCGCTGGGGCGGGCACAGCAGCACGCTGCGCCCGCGCTTGCCCGCGCGGCCGGTGCGGCCGCTGCGGTGGGTGTAGACGTCCGCGTCGACGGTCGGCGCGGTGTGCACGACGGTCGTGACGTCGGGCACGTCGAGGCCGCGAGCGGCCACGTCGGTGGCGACCAGGACGGTCGCGCGCCCGGAGCGGAAGGCCGCCAGCGTGCGGTCGCGCTGGGCCTGCGCGAGCTCGCCCGACAGCGGCAGCGCGGCGAAGCCGTCGCCCTCGAGCAGCTCGGACACCTCGAGGGCGTCGGCGCGCCGCTCGACGAACACCAGCGTGCGCTCGCCGTCGGCCAGCAGCAGCAGGTTGACGAGCGCGGCGTAGCGGTCGCGCATCGCGACCAGGTGGCCGACGTGCTCGATGTCGGCGTTCGCGTCGCCCAGCGGCGTGCCCTCGACGGCCAGCGGGTCGCGCTGGTAGCGCTCGGCCAGGTCGCGGATCGCGGCGGGGAAGGTGGCGGAGACGAGGTGCGTGCGCCGCTCCTCGGGCGTGGCCTGCAGCAGGCCCTCGAGCTCGTCGCGGAAGCCCAGGTCGAGCATCTGGTCGGCCTCGTCCAGGACCAGCGCCGCGACGCCGCCGAGGTCCAGCGCGCCGGCGGTCGCGTGGTCCAGCAGGCGCCCGGGCGTGCCGACCAGCACGCGCGGCCGCGCGGCGAGGCGCTTGCGGTCGAGGTGCATCGGCTTGCCGCCGACGACGGAGGTCACCGCGACGTCGGGGAGGTCGGCGAAGAGCCACGCGAGCTCGGTGCGAACCTGGGCGGCCAGCTCGCGCGTGGGGACGACGATCAGCACCTCGGGCCCGTCGGCGCCGCGCGGCCCGGCCAGGTGCTCGGCCAGGGCGAAGCCCAGCGCGACCGTCTTGCCCGAGCCGGTCTGCGACGAGATCTGGAGGTCGCGGCCGGCCGCGCCGGGCGCCAGCACCGCCTCCTGCACGGGCGTCAGCCCGGGGAACCCGCGCGCGGCGAACGCGGCGCGCAGCGGCGCGGGCACGGCCTCGAGCGCGGCGGGCGCCGCCCCGGAGGGCGACTCGGCGGAGGGAGTCTCGGCGGAGCTCACCCCGGCGGAGGGCGTCTCGGCGGCGGTCTCGGGAGCGTGGGAGCGAGCGGGGGCGGCGACCTCGTCCGAGGTCTGCAGTTCGAAGGTCATGCGGTCCACACAGGGCCGTCCGGCCCAGTAGCGGGGCCCGTCGGGCCCGAGGGGGGGAGGCGGCACCCGCCGCCGGAGGTCGGGCCGCGGGGCCCGGCGGAGCGCGGGGCGGTCGTGGGGACTTCGCCGGCCGCGCGCGAACGGAGCAGCCTAGCGCGGTGACCGCCCCGCCCGTGCATCCGTCTCGCGGAAACCACTCCGAGCTGACTGGGTTCCGTGTGGACGCCAGCCCCACTGCCCGTCGGAACCCCTGCGAGCGAACGCGCTTGGGGTCGTCGGTCACTTGCCACGGGCCCTCGTCCCCCGCTCGGACGGGGCCGAGGCGAGCGCCTCCCCCCGGAGCGGCCCCGCGAGGCCACGGGCAGGGCCGCCGGCCGGCCGCTTCGGGACGATTCCACACGGAACCCAGTCAGGTCGGGTTGGCTCGGCGCGGGGCCGGTGCCCACCCCCGCGGGCCGGCGCGGGGGTCGATTCCACCTTTGAGGGTCGGCGGCCCCGGGACCCGGCCTAGGCTCTCGCCATGGCCATCGTCGTCTCCCACGTCGCGTCCGACTTCGACCGCCTGGCGCGCCAGGCCCTGCGGCAGGCGCCGCTCTCCGACCTGATCGAGCTGCGCCTGGACCGGATCGGCAACCCGGGCGAGGACGTCCTGCGGGCCTTCGTGAAGGAGTCGCCCAAGGCCGTGATCGTGTCCGTGCACGGCCCCGAGGCGCACGGCGAGTTCGCCGGGAGCGACGACGAGCGCCTCGAGATCCTGGAGACGGCCGCGCGGGCCGGCGCGAGCTTCGTCGACGTCGACTGGCGCCTGTCGCTCGCGCTGGGCGAGGTCGAGGGCAAGTGCCACCGCATCGTCTCGCGCCACGAGACCGAGGGCACGCCCGAGGACCTGCACGCCCTCCAGGAGGAGGTGCGCGACGTGCTGTACGAGGGCGACCTGATCAAGCTCGTCACCCACGCGGACACGACCGAGGACGGGCTGCGGATGCTGCAGCTCGTCGGCGAGGTCGGCGGCGGGATGATCGGGTTCTGCAGCGGCGCGACCGGCAGCTTCACGCGCGTGCTGGCGCCGATCTTCGGCTCGCCCTTCACCTACGCGGCGCCCGCCGACCTGCCGGACACGCCCGCG
>JAUIDW010000495.1 GCA_030428395.1 bacterium
GTCGTTGCGTCTGGCCTCGTTGGGCAAGAACACCACCCCCGGGTCGCTCGTGAGCGGCGGCCTGTGGGAGACCATCAGCGGCCGCAGCGCCCTGAAACCGGGCTGGCACTGGAAGCTGGTCGACGCAGCCCCCTACCTCTACGACGGCGCGGTGGTCTCCCTGCAGATGGAGGCCCATGTGCGTGGCCCCCACAGCACGGAGTCGACCTTCAACTACGCCTTCCGCTCCGACCGCGTCGATGCCGAGCTGGCCGAGCTGATCATGAACAAGCTGCTGTTCAGGAAGCCCTGAGCCCTACTCCCGCTCGGCGAAGTGCTCCGCGTGCAGCTCCAGCCAGTCCGCGAGCGCCGCGCCGAGGGCGGTGCCGGTCTCGACCGCGCGCTCCTTCGGGATGCGCAGGTCGCGCCCGAGCTCGAGCTGCAAGGCGTCGATGCCGTCTTCCCGGTGACCCCCGTAGGTGGCGACGGTGTAGCCGCCGTTGTAAGGGCGCTCGTCCTGTTCCCACGACTCCGGCCAGGTCGCGAAGCCGGCGGCCCGCAGCAGGGTCAGGAGCCCGCGCTCGCCCTCGAGCCGGTCCTCGCCGGCCAGCAGGCCGGGCGTGGTCCGGCCTTCGCGGGTGCCGCGCCAGATCACGGCGGGGCGGCGCTTCTGGCCGTGGATGTCGATCAGCAGCGGGCGCTCCCAGCGCTCCCGCACGGCGTCGACGGCCGCCCGCACCCGGGCGTGGTAGGCCTCGTAGCAGGGCCGGGCGTCCTCGTCCTCGTAGGCGTGCTCCGGGGCGCGGTTGGCGTCACAGGAGCGGCGGCTGAACTCCGCGACGACGATGTACGGACGCCGGCCGGTGCGGCGCTCGAGCTCGGCGACCACCGCGTCGAGCAGCTGCGCGGTGTGGGTGTCGGAGGTGGTCGTGAACTGCTCCACCCCCTCGCCGCTGCGCTCGGGGACGCCGGGGATCTGCTGCCGCGGCGTCGCCCCGTGGGGCGCGGTCAACACCAGCGGCAGCGTGCCGTCGGCGTGGCGCACCTGGTGCTGCTCGTCGGCGACGGCCGCCAGGGCCAGGGTCAGGGTCAGGGTCACGGTCACGGTCGGGATCCACACGTAGCGCATCGTTCCTCCTCAGGCCACCGCCCAGCGGTCGAGGGCGTCCCCCTGCAGCGCCGCCGCGAGCAGGGTGGGGAAGTCGTCGGGCGCGCAGGCGCAGCAGGGCACATCACGCGCGGCCAGGGCGGCGGCCACCCCGATGTGGTAGCGCGGCAGGCCGCGTTCGTCGAGGGCGAGCAGCACGAGCACCCGCACGCCGCTGCTCGCGAGGGCGTCGACCCGGGCGAGCAGGGGCTCGGGCGCGCCCCCCTCCCGCAGGTCGCTGCACAGCACGAGCAGGGTCCGCGCCGGCCGCAGCACGCGCTCCTGGGCGGCGGCGAGAGCGCGGGCGATGGCGGTGCCGCCGGCCGGGCGCAGGGCGAAGACCAGCGCGAGCGGATCGGCGGCGTCGAGCTCGGCGACGGCATCCGCGAAGGCGAGCACCCGCGTACGCAGCGCCGGCAGGCCGACCAGCAGCGAGGCGAACAGCGCGGCGTAGACCAGCGAGCGGGCCATCGAGGCGCTCCGGTCGAGGCACAGGAGCACGTCGAGCAGCGGACCCCGCCCCCGCCCGTAGCCGACCAGGCGCTCGATCCCCAGGCCGCGGCCCTTGCGGTAGTGACGGAGGTTGCGCGCGACCGTGCGCGGCAGATCGACGCCGCGGTGCGGGCGGCGCCGCCGGCGCAACCCGTGCAGGCTGCCTGCCAGAGTCGAGCGCAGCCCGGGCCCGAAGGCGCCGCGCAGCCGCTCGAGCAGGCGCTGCACCAGCGCGCGGGCGGCGGCGCGGGGCTCGGGGGCGAGGCGGGGAGCGAGGGCGACCAGCGCGGCGGCGAGGGCGACGTCCGGCTCGAGGACCGCGCGGAGCGCCAGCTCGACGAGATCCGAAAGAGCTTTATGAAGAGCCGGGTCGTTAACACTGAAGACCTGATCCCAGACGATGACGATGACGACCAGGGCGCTGATCCAGCTGGGCAGGCCAGGTGCGGCTAGAAACGAGTCGTACGGGAGCGCGCTGGGGCAGGGACGCAGATGTCTTGCTGGCGCTGGGACAGGACTTAGGTCATTGTGGCTAGGTTCTCCGGCACAGGAGTGACTACGACACACCCCTGGGAAAAGCCGGAATGTGGGACACACTTTCTTTAGCGCGGCCTCCCTTGCGCTCCCGAGCACCGGAACCGCGTCAGTAGAGGGATTCAAGCTGCTCGGGTTCGGTCAGAATCAGAAGCGGGGAGCCTGGACAACCGCACGACCACGTTGAGCCGTCGTCGGTTTCTCGCCTCATGGTTTCACCGCAAATCGGGCACGCCAAGCGCCGTTCAGGCAGCGGAGTTCCGCTCGCCGCTGGGGATTCGTTGGCGGCCGATGTTTCAGGCGAGCATCCAACAAGTCTGAGATTCGCGGTCATTGCGGGGGGCCTCCTGGGTGTCGTGGCGGCCTACTCAGTGCCCTGCACGCGCTCAGTGGTGG
>JAUIDW010000113.1 GCA_030428395.1 bacterium
CTCACCGCCCCCCCGCCCCTCGGTACAGCTTGAGGTACCGCTCCGCCTCCTCGAGCTTGCCCCAGTGGCGGTAGAGGTTCTGCACTCGAGCGAGGATGAACTGCTCCTGCGGATGCCCCGGGGGGTACGTCTTGCGGCAGGTCTCGAGGGCGTGGAGGAGCAGCGGCTCGGCCTCCTCGAAGGCCTCGCGTTCGATCAGGCAGAGAGCCAGGAGGGACTCGGACTCCGCGATGTGGACGTTGTCTTCGGGCAGGCCCGCGCGGCGGATGGTGAGGGCTTCGTGCAGGACGGTCTCCGCCTCGGCGTGGCGGTCGGTGTCGATGTAGCACCGCGCGATCACGTCCAGGGGGAACGCTCGATCCGGATGCCCCGGCGGCAGGATCGCGTCGTGCACCTCACGCACCTGGTGGGCGTAGTCCAGGGCGCCCTCGATGTCGCCGGCGTTCTTGCGCAGGATCGAGAGGCCGTGGAGGGTCTGGGCGATCTCCTCGTTGTGGGGGCCGAGCATGTCGCGGTAGACGTCGACGAGGTCGGCGAAGCTCTCCTCCGCCATGTCGTACTGGCCCGTGTACGCGTGCGCCGTGGCCAGGCCGGAGAGCAGGTTGGCGACCGTGGCGCGCTGCTCGTCGCCTAGGTGCGCGCGCGCGATCGCGAGGGCGCGCTCGTACAGCGGGATCGCGTCCTGCGGCCGCCGCATGCCGTAGTTCAAGAGCGCCGCGTAGACCGACAGCGTGGACGCCACGTCCAGGTGCTCCGGCCCCATCACCTCCTCGCGGATCGCGAGCGCCTCCCGCAGGTGCGCCTCCGCCTCGGCGTGCTCGCCCAGGTCGTACTGCACCGCGCCGACGCTGTGCAGGGCGGCGGCGGTGCGCGGGTTGCGGGCGCCGTAGAGCTCGCGGGCCTTCTCCAGATGGTCGAGCAGCAACCGCTCGGCCTCCTGCAGCTCGCCCGCCTCCTGCAGCGCCAGCGCCAGCTCGTGCTGCGCGCCCAGGTACTGCGGATGGTCCTCGTCCAGGCGCCGCGTCACCACGTCGTGGATCGCGCGCGACAGCTCCAGGTACCCGGGATCGTCCCCCCGCTCGTACTTCACCAGCGCCAGCGTCTGCATCGCCGCGATCCGGTCCGGATCCTCCTCGTCCAGCAGCGCGCCGCGCGTCGCGTGCACCTCCTCCGCCAGCGCCAGCGCCTCGTCCAGCCGGTCGCACCGCGCGTGCAGCTGCGCCAGCGACGCGCGCGGGAACGACGCCTCCAGGCTGTCCGGTCCGTGCCGCGCGTCCAGCAGCTCGATCGCCCGCTCGAGGTGCGCCTGCGCCGACGCGTACTCGCCCAGCAGCACCTCGACCCCGCCCAGCCCGGTCAGCACCTGCGCGTACCCCGGGTGCTCCTCCCCACCCAGCGCCAGCAGCAGCTCGCGCGCCTCGCGCAGCGCCGCGGCGCCGTCCGCGTACTCACCGGCCAGGCGCTCGACGTTCCCCAGCGACCGCAGCGTCTGCGCCGCGCGCTCGTCGTCCCCCGCGGCGCGCTGCTGGGCCAGCGCCTGCTCGAGCAGCGGCCGCGCCTGCTCGTACAGCCCCAGGTTCCCGTACACGCGCCCCATCGTCCCCATCAGGCGCGCGCGGATGCGCGGCTGGTCCTCCAGGCCGGCGGCGATGTCGCGCACGCCGCGGTCCAGCAGCTCGCGCGCCGTCACGTCCTGGCCCCAGTCCACCGACGTGTCGGGCACCTCGAAGAGGTCCACCAGGAACTCGGTGACGCGGTCGGCGGCGGCCGCGTTCTCCTCCGCCGCCTGCCGCTGCAGGCGCTCGGCGTCCCAGCCGGCGCGCGCGTCGAGGTACTGCGCGGTGCTGACCACCGCGCCGACGAGGAGCGCCACGAACGCCAGCGCGACCCCCGCCACCAGCGCGCGGTTGCGGCGCGCGAACTTCATCAGCTGGTACGTGCCGCTGGGCGGGCGCGCCAGGATGGCCTCGTCGGCCAGGTGGCGGCGGATGTCGGCGGCCAGCTCGTCGGCCGAGCGGTAGCGGCGCTCCTTCTCGGCCTGCAGCGCCTTGCCGACGATGATCTCGACGTCGCCGCGCAGGCGCCGGTCGCGCGCGCCCAGGGTCGTGGGCTCCTCCTCGGCGATGCGCCGCGCGGCCTCGGGCAGGGGCAGGGCGCGCACGTCGTGGGGCAGCTCGCCAGACAGCAGCTCGTAGGTCAGCGCGCCCAGCGAGTACACGTCCGACCGCGCGTCCACCGCCGCGGGGTCGCCGGCGACCTGCTCGGGGCTCATGTAGGGCAGGGTTCCGACCAGCTCGCCGGCCTGCGTCAGCGCCGTGGTCAGCTCGAGGTCGGCGTCGGTCACGCGCGCCACGCCGAAGTCCAGCACCTTGGGCTGGCCGTCCGCGCCAACCAGCACGTTGGCGGGCTTCAGGTCGCGGTGGACGACGCCCTTCTGGTGCGCGTGGTGCACGGCCTCGGCGACCTTCGCGACCAGCTCGAGCCGCTCGCGCACGCCCAGGTCGGCGCGCTGGGCGAACTCGTGGATCGGCTCGCCGCGCACCAGCTCCATCGCGAAGAAGGGCTGCGGCCCGTGCCCCGTGTCGGCGGTGCCGGCCTCGTAGATGCGCGCGATGCCGGGGTGGTCGAGCCAGCCCAGCACCTGGGCCTCGTGCTCGAACCGGCGCAGCAGCCCGTCGGTCGCCATCCCCGGACGCACGACCTTCAGGGCGACCTGGCGGCTGGGGCTGTCCTGCTCGGCCTCGTACACGACGCCCATGCCGCCGGCGCCGATGACGCCGCGCACGGCGTAGCTGCCGATGCGGTCGGGGTACGAGGCGGGCGTCGCGGCGCGCTCCAGCTCGCGCAGGTCGGCGGCGGCGGCGCGGGCGGCGCGCTCGAGCCCGTCGGACGCGTCGTGCTCCAGCAGCGACTCGACCTCGGCGCGCAGCGCGGCGTCGCCGCCGCAAGCGTCGTCCAGGTACGCGGCGCGCGCGTCCCCGGCCAGGCGGCTGGCGGCGCGGAACAGCTCGGCGACGCGGTCGTGGTCGGGCGCGGTCACGCCGACGGCTCCCCGTTCAGCCGGCTGGCCGCCGCGAACGGCTCGGCGACGCGGTCGTGGGCGGGCGCGGTCACGCCGACAGCTCCCGGTTCAGCCAGGCGCGCGCGAAGCGCCAGTCGTCCTCGACCGTCGTCTCGGACACCTCCAGCGCGTCGGCCGTCTCGGGGATCGTCAGCCCGCCGAAGAAGCGCAGCTCGACGATGCGCGCCTGGCGCTCGCTCCTCGCGGCGAGCTTCTCCAGCGCGGCCTCCAGGGCGAGGACGTCGGGGCCGTCGCCTCCGCTCCCGATTCCGTCCGGCCCGCCGATCAGCTCGCTGACCAGCGTCACCGGCCGCGCCCCGCCGCCGCGCTTCTCGGCGCGCTTCGCCCGCGCGTGGTCCACCAGCACGCGGCGCATCGCCTGGGCGCTGACCGCGCGCAGATGGCCGGGGTTCTTCCACTGCACCCGGCTCTGGTCCAGCACGCGCATGCAGGCCTCGTTCACCAGCGCGGTCGGCTGCAGTGTGTGGCCCGCGCCCTCCTGGCGCAGGTAGCCCGCGGCCAGGGCGCGCAGCTCGTCGTAGATCTGCGGCAGCAGCTCGCGCGCCCGCGCGCGCTCGTCCCCCGCATCCGCGCCCCCGAGGCCCATGGACCTCGATTGTAGGCGAAGCCGCGCGCGCCGCGCAGCCCGGCGCAGGCCGCGGTACGCCGGATCGGGCGGCCCGGGAACGCCAGCGGGCGGCGCCGCTCCGGCCGAGGCCGGGACGACGCCGCCCATCGACGGTCCCCCGCGCGGAGGCGGAGACGGTCTCATCTCAGCGCTTCACCTGCGCGCCGAGGTACTGGACGATCTCCGCCGCGACGTAGCCATTGTGGGCCTCGGCGGGCTTCTCGCCCCGGAACATCTTCATGATGACGCTCGCGTCGTACTTGCGGACGTTGAACGTCGTCGAGGGGCTGGTCCACCCGTTCGTGGTCTCGCCGTAGTTGACGTTGCCCAGGCTGTTGACACCGGCGACGCCGCTGGTGTGCGACTGGTTGAAGCTGCCCGAGTGCACCTGCGTGTCGTTCAGCTCGGTGTCGCCGTCCACGATCAGGAACCAGTCGTAGCCGGCCTCCTGCGTCAGCTCGGCGCAGCGCAGCAGCGTGTAGGTCTCGACCTTCTGCTTCGAGGTGAAGCCGTTGCCCTGGAAGTGCACGCGCATCGTGGTCGCGTCGATGCGCGTCTCCTCGAAGCCTCCGAAGAGGCCCTTGGCGCCGTAGGACGTCGCGCAGGAGCACAGCGCCAGCAGCGCGACGGCGGCCAGGCGGCCGGTCCACCGGTTCGTCCGGGTCTTGCGGGCGGGGTTCGTCGTGTTCGGGTTCATCGTTCGTCTCCGTCGTCGTGCGTTCGTTCGAGGGTGTCGATGGGCCGCGCCCTGCGGCCTCACCCGGTCCCGCGGCGCGCCCCCGCCGGCCCCCCGGCGATTCCCGCGGAAAGCGCCCCGACCGGACGGAACCGGCCCGGACGGCCCCGCCAGGCCCGCTCCGCGAGGAATTCCCTTTCCCGCCGGGGGACGCGGTCCGGCGCTGCGCGGGAGGGGACGAGGCCGGCGGATCCGGTCCTCCGCGCCGCCCCGGTCCCCCCGGTCGGCCCAGCGGCGACGACGACTCGAACCGACGGACGACGGAGACGACCCCCATGGAACGGAAGCACACGAACCTCACTCGACGCGGCCCGGCCGCGCTCGGCCTCGCCCTCCTCGCGACCCTCGCCACCGGCTGCGGCGGCGGCGGAGGAGGAGGCGGCGGCGCCGGCAGCGTGAACCCGCTCGCGCTCGGTGCGATCACCGCCTCGCACCTGCTCGCCGACGTCGACCCCGCCAGCGCGGCGACGACCGCCCGCACCGGCCCGGGGCCGGCGGGCTACCGGCGCCCGCGCGCCCTGGCGCTCGACTCGGCCCGCGACCGCCTCTACTTCGTGGAGGACTCGACGCTGCTGTACGTGCACGCGAGCGGCGGCCCCGCCGGGCTCGCGAGCGACCCCGTGCCGGTGGGCACGCTGCCCTACCCGACGCCGACGTGCATGACGTGGGACCCCGTCGGGCAGCAGCTCTACGGCATCGCGACCTTCGGCGGCGTCTTCCCGCGCGGCGAGCTCCTGCGGATCGACCCCGCGACGGGCGAGTCCGAGCTCGTCGCCGACTGCGCCCCGACGACCCACGTGGCCTACGACCCGCCCAGCGGGATGCTGTTCGGCACCTACTCGGGCAAGTTCCAGCGCATCCACCCGCAGACCGGCGCCACGGTGGAGCTGTTCCAGGATGTCGCGTACGTGGCCAGCTCCAGCGGCCTGGTGTCCGACCCGGCGACGGGTCTGTTCTACGCCGCCTGGAACCCGATCGGCGGGACGCCGGGGATCCTCAGCATCTCGCTCAGCGGCCAGCTGCAGGTGATCGACGACTGCGAGCGCCCGCTGGCCGAGCTCGCGGTCGACGCCGACACGGGCCGCTTCCTGGGCCTGACGCGCGGCGCCGCGCTGGTCGAGCTCTCCGGCTTCGCGCCGAACCTGACCTGGAACGAGCTCGGCATGCTGGGCTGCAGCCGCGTCATCTCGATGAGCTTCGACCCCGCCGACGGCGCGTACTTCGGCGTCAACCTCGACACCGACCTCGCGAAGTCGCTGGTCAAGCTGGACCCCGACGGCCGCCCGCGCGCCCTGGCCGGCCTGGACGCGGACGTGGGCTGGATCGCCTACGACCCCGTGCGGCGCGAGCTGTGGGGCATCGAGCTGGACAACGGCGACCTGCTGTCGATCGACGTCGCCACCGGCGCGACCCATCCCGTCGGCAACCTGTCCTTCAGCCCAACGACGCGGCTCGCGGTGCACCCGACGACGGGCGAGCTGTACGGCTACAGCCCCGGGGCCCAGGTCACCGTGCGGATCGACCCCCACACGCCGGACTGGTCCATCGCCGGCAACGCCGTCGGCGTCAGCAACGTCACCGGGATCACGTACGACCCCGTCCAGGACCGCCTGGTCGCCGCCTGGACCCCCACGCTGGGCTCCAGCCAGGTGAACCTGTCCGCCTGGAACCCGTTCGCGTCCGGCGTGGCCCAGGGCCTGGTCGGGCCCCCCTTCTACGTCAGCGCGCTCGGGCGCGACGCGCACCGCGGGCGGATGTTCGCCTACACGTACTCGAACCACGGCGCGGAGCTGTTCCAGTTCGACGCCAGCCCGTCGGGCCGCCCGCAGTCGTTCCGCAGCCTCTGGAACCTGCCGTACCGCGCCGCGACGCGCATCCCGGGCCTGGGCCGCGGCTTCGCCGTCGACGACGACTCGGTGTACGGCTTCGACCTCGTCACCGGCGAGACGGAGCGGGTGGGCAGCACGGCCTCCACCTCGGGGACGACGGGCGTGACGTGGGACCCCCAGCGCGACCTGCTGGGCTTCGTGTCGGGCAACACGATCCGCTGGAGCCGCACGAACACCCCGTGGCTGGCGCAGGACGTGACGACCCTGGGCGTCGCGCTCGACGTCCTCGCCCACGACGAGACACGCGACCTCTTCTTCGGCGTCGGCGGCGGCACCGTGTACTCGGTCGCCCTCAACGCGAACGGCGCGATCACGCTGCCCCTCGGCCCCGTGCCCGCCGGCCTGGTCGTGCGGGACGTCGCGTGCAAGAACGGCGCGCTGTACGCCGCCGGCAACGACCTGCGCCTGTACCGCATCGACGTCGACACCGGCGCGTGGACCGACGTGGGCCGCACGGCGTTCGAGCTCATCGGCCTCTACTAGCCGACCCGCCGGCCGCGCCGGCCCCGGGAGGCCGGCGCGGCGGGGCGGCGCCCTTGACGAGTTCTTTGCGACCCCCGCCGGGGGAGCGCGCGGATGCGGCGGTAGCCTCCTGCCCCCTCGCGGGCCGACCGGCGCGCGGGCCGGCACGCAATGGGCAAGCGACGCGAACGATCGACGGGCGGGAGCGCCGCGAGCCGGGCGACCGCGAAGAAATCCCCCATCGGATCGTCACCTACGCGAGTTGCCCCGGTCCGCCCTGGGTGGGAGGGGGAGGGTGGGTGGGAAGGCGCCGCGGACGTCGGGGCGGACGGCGCGGGACGCTCCACGCCCCGCACCCGCCCCGCCGTGCTCCTCGCCCTCGGCGCCCTGGCGCTCCTCGGCGTCGCGCTCGGCTGGCGCGAGGTGACCAGCCCCGACCTCGGGTTCCACCTGGCGACCGCGCGCTGGATCCTCGAGCACGGCTGGGTGCCGGGCACCGACATGCTGACGTACACCGTCGGCGACCACGCCTACGTCGACCTCCAGTGGCTCTACCAGCTCGTCGTGCACGCCCTCCTGGCGGCGGGCGGATCCGTGGCGCTCGTCGCGCTGACCACGGCCGCGACGCTGGCCTTCGCCGGGCTGCTGCTCGCGCGCGCGGCGCGGCGCGACGGCGCGCTCGGCACGGGCGCGCTGCTGCTGGTGCTGCTCTTCCTGCTCGGCAACCACTGGGAGCCCCGCCCCCACCTCTTCAGCTGGCTCTACGGCTCGCTCGTGCTGTGGATCCTCGAGGAGCACGGCCGCGGCGCGCGGCGCTGGCTGCCGGCGCTGCCCGCGGTGATGGTGCTGTGGGTCAACACGCACTCACTGTTCGTGCTGGGCCTCGTCGCGATCGCGACCTGCGCCGGCAGCCACGTGCTGCTCGTCCTGTCGGGGCGCGCGAAGCGGCTGGACCGCGGGCTGCTCGCGTGGAGCGCCGTGGCCGTCGGCGCCTGCCTCCTCAACCCCTACCACGTGCGCGGTCTGCTCTTCCCGCTGGTCCAGCTCGCCGACATCCAGGGCTCGTCGGCGTACAAGGACCCGCTCACGGGCATCGCCGAGTTCCGCCCGCCCTTCTCGCTCGACGGCTACCGCGTCGGCGGACGCCTGGTCGTCCTCCAGCCGCTGCTGGCCATGCAGCTGTTCGCCGCCCTCGCCGTGCTGGGGCTCGCGGGGGCGCGTCGCACGGTGCGCCTGGCCGAGGCGATCCTGTTCGCCGGCTTCCTCTACGTGTTCGCGTCCGCCGGCAAGAACTTCGGATACTTCGCGCTGGTCGCCGTGCCCGTCGCGGCCGGCGGGCTGGACCGCCTCGCCGCGACCGCGACCGCGTGGTGCCGGCGCATGGCGGGCCGCGCGCCGGGCCCACCGACCGCGCCCGGCCGCGCCGGCGCCGTCGCGGTCTCGATCTCCGCCCTGCTCCTCGCGCTCCTCGCGGGCACCGGTCGCCTGTACGCGCTCGCCTGGGCCGACCACCGGCCGGGCGCGACCTTCAACGCGTCGTTCCTGCCGATCGAGGAGGCGCGCTTCCTGCGCGACCGCGGCGTCGAGGGCCGCCTGCTCAACACCTGGAACGACGGTGGCTGGCTCGCCTGGGCCACCGGCCTGCCCGTGGCCGTCTACAGCCACGGCGAGGTGATGACCCAGGAGTTCTACCGCCGCTACGTGCGCGCGAAGACCCCGGACGGCTTCGCCGCCGCGCTGGACGAGTGGCGGCCCACCGTCGCCGTCGTCCCCTTCCGCACCGCGGACTACTGGCTGTTCCACCTGTCGCAGGCGCGCGACTGGCGGCTGGTGCTGGCCAACGCGCACCGCGCCGTGTTCCTGCACGACTCGGTCGCGCCCGGGGTCCCGGCCCTGCCGCCGCCGCGCGCCGGCGTGGACTACCCCGGGATTCCCGCCGTGCAGCTCGAGCCGCGCGTGCGCGAGGCCGCCGCCCGTCCGCCCGCCGGCCCGGCCGCGCGCCTGCGCGGCGCCGCGGCCTTCCCGACCGACGCGACCGCGCGCGCGGGCTTCTGGGCGCAGACGGGGCAGTTCGACGCCGCGATCGGCGTCGCGCTCGCGGCGCTGGCCGAGACGCCCCACGCCGTGCCCGACCTCCTCTTGATCCTGGGCCACTCGCTCGAGGCCCAGGGGCGCCACGCGCTCGCCGACGTCTGCTTCGACGCCTTCCTGCGCCACGACGCCGACTCCGCCCTGGCCGCCAGCATCGGCCAGGTGCGCCGCATGCGCTGAGCGGCGACCGCGAGCCCTCCCACGCGCGCCGGCGCGACCCCGCGCGCCCGACGGCGAGCGATCCGGGGCGGCGAGCGATCCGGGGCGGCGAGCGATCCGGGGCGGCGAGCGATCCGGGGCGGCGAGCGACCCGGGGCGGCGGCGCGTCCCCCGCGCGGCCGCGGGCTCGCTCGTGCGCGGTCGATTGCGGGCGGGGCGCGGGCGGGGCGGAGTTCCCGCGTGCAAGCGGTGCGGGGGCAGGGTTAGGTTGCGGCCCGTCCGCGATGAGCTCCGCCCCCGTCGAATCGATCGCCGCCCTGACGCGCGACCTGGTCCGCATCCCGACGCAGGCGGGGATCGACCCGTACGAGCCGCTGTTCGAGGCCCTCGGCGCGTGGCTGCGCGACCACGGGGTCGCGGCCGAGCGCGTGGTGGACGGCTCCGGCGCCCAGGTCGCGCTCGCCGCGCGCGTCGGGCCCGCTGGCGGCCCGCGGGACGGCGCGCCCGCGGTCGTCCTGAACGCCACGGTCGACACGGCGCCCTTCGGCGACGCCGCGACGTGGTCCGCCCCGCCCGACTCGGGCGACGAGCTCGACGGCTGGCTGTACGGTCGCGGCGCGGCGGACAGCAAGGCGGGCGTGGCGCTGTTCGCGCACGTCGGCGCGGCCCTGGCGCGGCGCCACGCCGGGGGCGCCGGCGACGCGCCCGCGGGCGAGCTGCACCTGCTGTTCGACGCCGGCGAGCACACCGGCGAGTTCTCCGGCGTGCGCGCGTACTTCGAGGGCCGCCCGCGGCCCGCGAACCTCGCCGGCGTGTACATCGGCTACCCGGGGCACGACTCGCTCGTCGTGGGCAGCCGCGGCTTCCTGCGCGCCGTCCTCGTCGTGCGCGGCCGCGCGGCGCACTCCGGCGGCGTCACCTCGCGCGGCCAGAACGCCATCGTGAAGGCCGCGCACCTCGTGTCCGCGCTGCACGCCGCCGCGCCCGCCGCCGGCGCCGACGACTTCCCCCTGCCGCCCGCCCTGACCGTCACCGGCGTGCACGGCGGCATCAGCTACTCGGTCGTGCCCGACCGCTGCCGCGTCCAGGTGGACCTGCGCCTGACGCGCACCTTCGACGCCGACCGCGCGCAGCGCCTGCTGGCCGAAGTCGCCGACGCCGTGGACGCCGCGCACCCGACCGACGAGCCCACGCAGGTCGAGACGTTCGCGGGCTGGCCCGCGTACCACCTGAACGACGACTCGCGCCTCGTGCGCGCGCTGCTCGCGGCCTCCGCCGACGTGCTGGGCGAGCCCCTGCCGACGCGCGTGGTCGGCCCCTCGAACGTCGGCAACTACCTCGCCACGCTCGGCGTCGACGCCACCGCCGGCTACGGCGTCCGCTACCGCAACCTCCACGGCGCCGACGAGGCCGTCGAGCTGGCCTCCCTCGCCCCCGCCTACGCGGTGTACGAGCGCGCGGTGAACACGCTGCTCTCCGCCGGGTAGGCGCGCCGGCCAGGCGCGCCGGGCGGCCCGGGCGCGACCCGCGCCGCTCGCTCGCGCAGGCGGGGTAGGCGCGAGCCGGCGGCTACGCCGCGTGGCGTGTCGGGGCGGGCTCGCTCGCGAGGGCCGCGCGGATGGCGGCGGCAGCGGTCTCGGGGCCGCGGCGGGTGGGCGTCGGGCCGGCGTCGAGGGGGAAGCGGTCGCCGCCGGCGAGCTCGAGGACCAGGCGGTAGCCCTCGTCGAGGGGGTCGGGGTCCCGCAGGACCTGCACGGACCGGATCGCCTCGAAGGCGAGCACGCCGCCGCGCGCACCGAGCGGCCCGCGGTGGCTCCAGCTCAGGACCCGGCGGTGCCGGTCGAAGGCGTAGTCCTCGCGGCGCGCGACCGCCAGGAACGCCGCGAGCCCGGAGGCGGCGAAGGCCGCGAGCACCAGGGCGCGGGCGGCGGCCGGCACGTCCTCGCCGGCACCGGTCGCCACCACCCAGGCTCCCAGCGCCGCGACCAGCAGGCTGAACGCCGGAGCCGCGACCGGCAGGAACGAGATCCGCGTGACGGCGGGCGAGCGGGTGTCGACGTGCATGGCGGGGCCCTCTGGGGTCCGGCTCCCCTATCGGCAAGCCGGCCGCTCCGTCACCGACCTGACTGGGTTCCGTGTGGGTGGAGGGCCGGGTTACAGCCCGATCCCCTGCAACCGCCGGCGCTTGGAGCAGTCACCTCCCCGCCGAGGGCCCCTTCACCCCCTCGGTGAAGGTGACCCTCCGTGTTCGAACCGCCGCGCTGCCCTTATCGCTCGTGCCCCCAACACCTCGATCCCCGGCCCCGCTTCCACCTACGACATGGCTCCTACCACCCCAGGTGCAGACCGCGCCCCGTCCCGCGCTTCCGATGTCGCACCTGCCGCCGGACGTTCTCGCGGCAGACCTTCCGGATGGACTACCGCGACCACCGCCCTCACCTCAATCCACACCTCTTTCGTCTGCTCGCCTCGGGCCTCGGCATCCGACAGTCGTCGCGCCTGCTCGGCCTCAGCCTGCGCTGTACCGAATTGAAGTTCCGCAAGCTCGCCCGGCACCTCTGGCGCCTCAACTTGAACGTCCGCGGACCCCTCCCACCCGGCTCCCGCCTGCAGCTCGACGAGCTCGAGACCTACGAGTGTCGCCGGCGGACGCGCCCGCTCAGCGTCCCCGTCGTGATCGAGGCCGAGTCGCGCTTCATCGTGTGGGCGGAGTCGGCATCCATCCGGCCGCGAGGGAAGATGACCCCGGCCCGGCTGAAAGCCCTCCAGGAGGACGAGGAGCGGCTCGGGAGGCGGATCGACCGCTCGCGCAAGAGCGTGAAGAGGGCCCTCCGGAGAGCGGCCGAGCTGGCTAGCGGACTCGAGACCGTGGTGCTGCAGACCGACGAGAAGACGAGCTACGTCGGCATGGCTCAGAGGGCTTTCGGGAGGCAGCGGCTGGTCCACGAAACGACCAACAGCAAGCTCGCGCGAATGACCTGGAACCCGCTCTTCCCGATCAACCACACCGAGGCCATGGCCCGCGACCTGATGGGCAGGCTGAGGCGCGAGTCGTGGCTCGTGAGCAAGAAGAAGCGCTACCTGAACCTGGGGCTCGCGGTGTTCATCGCCTACCGCAACTTCGTGCGGCGGCGCTTCAACTGGGACTCGGTTTCACCAGCTCAGATGCTGGGGCTGACCTCGCGGCGGCTGGGGTGGGGGCAGTTGCTGACATGGCGGCAGGACTGGCTGGGTCGGAGTCTGCACCCGTGCTGGCAGGGGGCGGGCACTTCGCGTCCATCGGGGATGTCCTAGGCTGAATTCGGAAGGGACTACGATCAGAGACCCCCTCCCGCGAATCCACACGGAAGCCAGTCAGCTCACAAACGACTCGCACGAAACCGCCGCAGGGCGGACAATCGCGCCGCCGGGCGGGCGCGGGCCGGGCCCGGCGGAGGAGGAGACGATGTCCCAAGGACGGACCGCGGCGGACCTCGCGGCGCCCGACGAGCAGGGCCGCGAGCCGGCCGAGCAGGAGCTGCGCCTGGCCCTCGTGATGAACGGCGGGGTCAGCCTGGCCGTGTGGATCGGCGGCGCGTGCCGCGAGTTCCACCGGCTGACCCGCGGCGACGGGGCGTACGGGGACGTGCTGGCGCTGACGCACTCGCGGGCGCGCGTGGACGTGCTGAGCGGCACGAGCGCCGGCGGCATCAACGGTGCGTTCCTGGCGCTGGCCCTGGCGCACCGCACGGACCTGGCCGGGCTGCGCGACCTGTGGGTGCGGCGCGGCGCGTTCCAGCAGCTGCTGCGCAGCCCGTTCGAGAAGGACCCGCCGTCGCTGCTGCGCGGCGACGAGTACATGCTCGAGGAGCTGCGCGCGGCCTTCCGCGGCCTGTGGCGCGGGGATCCGGACGGGCGCTCGCGCGCCGAGGACGTGCCGCTGGACCTGACGCTGACCACGACGTTGCTGCGCGGCCAGTCGACGAACCTGTTCGACGACTTCGGCACGCTGATCACCGACGTCGACCACCGCGCGCGCTTCCGCTTCCGGCGCGAGGCCGGCGGGGACGCGGACCCGTTCGCGGACGAGGCCGTGCTGGACCGGCTCGCGCTCGCGTCGCGCTGCACCTCGTCCTTCCCGGGAGCCTTCGAGGCCAGCTTCTGCCCGGTCGGCGGCACGACCGAGAAGCCGGCGCGCCCGGACATGGCGGGCTACGCCGACTTCGCGGGCGGCGCGCACAAGGGCGCCTTCGTGATCGACGGCGGCGTGCTCGACAACAAGCCGCTGGGCCCGGCGCTCGAGTCCGTGTTCGGCCAGCCCTCCGACGGCGACGTCCGCCGCGTGCTGGCCTACGTCGTGCCCGACCCCGGCGCGGCGCCCGCGGAGCCCGGCGACGACCCCGACCAGGTGCCCTCGGCCGGCAGCGTGGTGCTGTCGAGCCTGGTCAACCTGCCGCGCGTCGAGTCGGTGCGCGCCGACCTCGAGCAGCTGCGCCGCCACAACGCGCGCGTGCTGCGCGAGCGCGAGGGGCGCGTGTCGATCACGAACTCGCTGTCCGCGGAGAAGCTGTACGAGCTGTCGGAGACGCTGCTGGGCGCGTACCAGGAGCGGCGCGGCGCCGGGGCGGTCGGCTACCTCGTCGACCAGCTCGCCGGCGACGTGTCGCGCGAGGTCGGGCGCGAGCTGGGCCAGCGCGGCCTGGACACGGTGCGGCGGCTGCTCGAGGAGCAGTTCCGCGGCGACCGTCTGCCGTGGATCCCCAGCCGGCCGCCGGCGGCGGACAGCGCGCGGTGGGAGCGCTCGCCCAGCGGCTGGGCGTGGGGCCTGCACGCGCTCGAGCACCTCTCGCTGGTGCTGTTCGACACGCTGCGGCGGACGCAGCGGCTGGCGTACCGCGCCGGCGACGACGCGTCGCGCACGCTCGCGCGCAGCTGGCGCCGGACGTACACCTCCTATCAGCGCCTCGAGCAGCTGCGCCGGGCCGAGTCGCGCTTCTGGAGCCAGGAGGCGCGCGAGAACGCCGACCGCTTCCTCGGCGCCGGCCTGGGCGGTCCGGACGACGCGGGCACGGGCCGGCTCGCCCGCTGGGCCAGCGAGGTGCTCGGACGCTGGGGCCGCGAGCTGGTCGACCTCGGCGAGCCGCTGCACCCCGACGCCGGCCGGCTGCAGAGCCCCGCCGGCGAGGTCCCCAAGACCATGGCCTTCGGCTGGATCGCGCGGCAGATGGCGCTGATCCTGCGGGACGTCGTCGCCGTCGCGCTGCCGCTGGCGGAGGAGGCCCAGGGCTCGCCCAACGCCCGCGAGCGCGAGCAGGCGCGCCGGCTGCACGGGCTGGCGCGCTTCTTCACGGCCACCGACGACGGCGCGGAGGCCGCCGATGAACCGGTCGACGAGATCGTCCGCCGCATGCTCGTCCTCGAGGTCGTGCAGACGATGGTCGGCGGCCGCGGCCAGCGCACCGAGCAGGTCGTCGAGCTGATCCAGGTCAGCGGCAACGCGCCCAACGCGTTCGACCCGCGGCGCGAGGTGGGCGAGAAGCTCGCCGGCGTGCAGCTCGGCCACTTCGGCGCGTTCTACAAGCGCTCGTGGCGCGCCAGCGACTGGATGTTCGGGCGCCTCGACGCGGCCGAGCGGCTGTCGCACGTGCTGCTGAACCCCGACCGGCTGCGGCAGGTGTACGGCGCCGGCTGCTTCCGCGCCGCGCGCGCCGGCGGGGGGACGCGGGTCGACCGCGTCGTCGCGCGCCTGCGGGCCCTGGCGGTCGAGGTCGAGGGCGACGAGGAGGCCACCGCGCTGCTCGCGGAGCAGTGGGACGACCGCGGCATCCGCCGCGAGCTCGCCTACCTCGACGACGCGACGGCGGACACGCC
>JAUIDW010000496.1 GCA_030428395.1 bacterium
GGGTGCTCCTCGGAGAGCATCTTCACCATCATCGCCGCGAGGCCGTAGAGGGCGTTGGTCGGAAAGCCCTCCGACGTCGTGATGGTCTCGGGCAGCGCGAAGAAGGCCCGATAGGCCAGGCTGTTGCCGTCGACCAGCAGGAGGGGGCCCGCGCCGCGCGCCCCCTCCCCGACGCGCCGATCCGGGCGCTGTGCGCCGGCCCCAAGGCCACCCGCGCGGTCATCGTCTGGGACACCGAGAGCGCGGGCGGCGCGGGCCCGCGCTCCTCGCCCCAGGGCGCGTGGCCGATCCCGACCAGGGCCTCCAGGCGGCAGGGCCAGCCGCGCTCGCGGTCGGCGCCGAAGTCGACGGTCAGCGCGACCTCCGCCGGCGGGGCCAGCGACAGCGCCAGGCGCTCGACCCCGTCGGGGATCGGCCCGCGGGCCGGGCACAGCTCGACGAGCTCCGGCGGCGCCGCCGGGTGCGCGCGACGCACCTCCCAGGCGGGCTCCTCCTCGAGCCAGTCGCGCACGACCACCTCGACCTCCTCGGTGCCCAGGACGACCGACGGGGCCCCCGCGCCCGCGCCCCCGGAGGGCGCGTCGCCGCAGGCGGCCAGCGCCAGCAGCGCGATTCCGAGCGGGGTCCGCGGCATCGGGCCATCCTAGCCGTCGCGCCCGCCGCCCCGGGCGCCCGCGGGGGCCCCGGAGGCGGCCGGGGCGCTCCCACCGTTGGATTCGAGCGCCATTCCTGTAGGCTCCCGCATCCTCGGGCGGACTGGATCCGCCCCCCGACACCCCCCCGGAGACCGATTCCCGCGTGACCCCTCCCAGTCCCCAGAGCAGCCGCCGCGGCGGAGGCTCCCGCTCGCGCGGGGGCTCCGGCGGTGGCCCGCGCCGCGGAGGCGGCGGTCGTTCGCGCGGCGGCAAGCCCCGCGAGAGCAAGCCCAAGGGCCCCCCGCCCGAGCCGCTCCACCCGATGGACGCGCCGCCGGAGATCCAGTCGTTCGACCACTGGGAGCTCGGCGCGGACGTGCTCGAGGCGATCGCGGACATGGGCATCTCGGTGCCCACGCCGATCCAGGCGCTGGCCATCGGCCCCGCCCTCGAGGGCCGCGACATCATCGCCAAGGCGGAGACCGGCACCGGCAAGACGCTGGCCTTCGGCGCGCCGATGATCTCCAAGCTCGACTCCGGCCGCGCGACCGTCCTGGGCCTCGTGCTGTGCCCCACGCGCGAGCTGGCGCAGCAGGTCGCCGGCGTGCTCGAGAAGCTGGGCGAGAAGCGCGGCCTGAAGGTGGCGCTCGTCGTCGGCGGCGAGCCGATGTACGCCCAGATCGACGCGCTGAAGGGCGGCGCGCAGCTCGTGGTCGGCACGCCCGGCCGCGTGCTCGACCTGCACGGCCAGCGCTTCCTGTCGTTCCCGTGGACCGAGGTCGTCGTGCTGGACGAGGCCGACGAGATGCTCGAGATCGGCTTCCTCGACGACGTGCGCAAGATCCTCGCGCTGACGCCGGACGAGCGCCAGACGATGCTGTTCTCGGCCACGTTCCCGCCGGACCTCCTGTCGCTGGCCCGCGAGGGCACGCGCGAGCCGGCCGAGATCGCCACCGCCAAGGGCGTGGCGACCGTCACGACCATCCAGCAGCGCTACATCGAGGTCGACGACGCCGACCGCACCTGGGCGCTGATCGACCTGATCGAGGGCAGCGAGCCCGACGACGTCTTCCTGGTGTTCTGCGACCGGCGCACCGAGGTGGACCAGCTGATCCGCAAGCTCGAGCGGCGCCCGTTCCCCTGCAAGGCGCTGCACGGCGGCTACGACCAGCCCTCGCGCTTCCGCGTGATGAGCGCCTTCCGCACCGGCGAGGTCAAGGCGCTGATCGCCACCGACGTCGCCTCGCGCGGCATCGACGTGCACCACGTGACCCACGTCGTGAACTACTCCGTGCCGCGGGACGTCTCCGACTACACGCACCGCATCGGCCGCACGGGCCGCGCCGGGCGCGAGGGCATGGCGATCACGCTCGTGACGCCCCAGGCCCGCCGCGACTGGGAGTCGATCCGCCGCCAGGCGAACTGGGACATCGACCCGATGGAGCGCCCCGGGCGCCCGGGTCGCGCGCCCCGCCCGGACGGCGGCTCCCGATCGCGCGAGGGAGCGCGTGAAGGCTCCCGCGAACGCTCGCGCGACTCCCGCGGGCGCGGCGGCGATGCGCGCCGGGACGACCGCCCGCGCCGCGAGCGCGGCTCGCGTGACCGCGAACGCGACGAAGGACGCGCACCCCGGCGGGGCCGGGGCGACGAGCGCGGAGAGCG
Source organism: bacterium (assembly GCA_030428395.1). Taxonomy (GTDB): domain Bacteria; phylum Planctomycetota; class UBA1135; order UBA1135; genus JAUIDW01. Next base: position 2,298 of record JAUIDW010000496.1, read on the forward strand.
CCGCCCGGCGCGCCCCGCTCGCGAAGGGGGCCGCGAGGAGGGCCGCGAGGCAGGCCGCGAGCGCACCCGGCGGAGCGAGCGGGACGACCGCCCCGCCCGCCGCGAGCGGTCCGACCGTCCGGCCACCCGCGAGGACCGCTCCGACCGCCCGGCCGGGTTCGAGCGCCGCGGGCGCCGCGAGGAGCCCGAGCGGACCGAGCGCCGGGCCCACTTCGAGCGCCGCC
>JAUIDW010000497.1 GCA_030428395.1 bacterium
TGTCGCGCGAGATGCTGCACTTCGCCGACGAGGTCTTCCTGACCGGCACGGCGGCCGAGATCACGCCCGTGCGCTCGGTCGACGCGCGCCCGGTGGGCGCGGGGAGCCGCGGCCCGCTGACCGAGCGTCTGCAACAGGAGTTCTTCGGCATCGTCCGCGGCGAGGTCCACGACCGCCACGGCTGGCTGACGCCCGCCCGGTCGGGCTGACGCGGGGTCAGGAGCCCTCGGCCCCGGCCAGGTCCCGCGCCGCCGCGTCCAGCTCGAGCAGCTTCCCGGCCGAGAAGCCGCGGTCGTGGAACCAGCGCACAACGCCCTCGGCGTCGAGCAGGACCACGCGCATGTTGCGGGGGCGCTCGTTGCCGGTCAGCGCCACCACCCGCGCCGCGTCGTCGCGGTACAGCGTGACGACGCCGCCCCAGTCCTCGCTGGGGATGCCCGAGCGCATGCCCTCGTCGATGCTGCCGGCGAACAGACCGGGCGCGAACCCGGGGATGGTGGGGACCTCGAGGAACCGCACCGGCGTCTCGGCCTGTAGCAGCCCGATCAGCCAGCGGTCGGCGTCGAACTGCGCGTCCTGCACGTAGCCCAGCAGCAGGACGGCCGGCGCGCCGGCCAGGTCGCCGGGCAGCTCCACCTCGTCGCCCTCGAGCGAGCTGCCGCGCACACCCGGGAACGGCTCGCCCAGCGGATCGCGGTTCGGAACCGGCGACGAGCAGGCCCCGGTCAGGGCGGCGAGGGCGAGCAGGAGAGCGAGGACGGACCGGTTCATGCCCCTTCCTTCGACCCCGGCGAGCCCCCGGATGCGAGGCGGGCGGGTCGCCCCGGGGCAAAGGGGGAGGGAGCCCCTTCGCCGCCAGCCGGGGGTACGATCGGACCCGAAGGCAGTCCGAGCCATGGTCCGCGCCCCGCACCTCGCCGTCCGCGCCGCCGCCGTTCTCGCCCTCGCATCCGCGCCCGGCGCGGCCTCCCCGCCGGGAGAGCTCTGCGGCACCGGGAACATCGTGCCCGCCGGGCCGGTCGTGCAGCAGACCTGGACCCCGGCCGGGTCGCCGTACTGCGTGACGGCGGACATCCAGGTGACGGGGCTCACGATCGAGCCGGGCGTCGTCGTCCTGCTGTCGTCCTCCGTGGACATCGAGGTCGTCTCCGACCTCGTCGCGCGCGGGACCGCGCGGCGGCCGATCCGCTTCCTGCGGTCGGACGTCGACCAGCAGAACCGCTGGGGGACGATCCGGTTCGACCACACGCCGGACGGCTCCGTGCTCGAGCACTGCGTGATCGAGGGCGCGGTCCGCGGCGTGCACGCGACGAACAGCCGCCCGGTGATCCGCTCGTGCCTGATCCGCGACAACGAGGTCGGTGTGGAGTGGTACCTCGACCAGGGGCTCGCGCGGATGGTCGACACGGTGGTGACGGAGAACGTGAAGGACGGGGGTGTGCAGGCGACCCTGGGCGCCGGCGCCGAGCTGGCGCTGGACCGCTGCCAGCTGACCGCCAACCGCGACGAGAACGGGTTCTCCAACAACTTCGCCCGCGGCACGGGCATCGAGGTCGAGGGCGGGCGGCTGACGCTGCGCAACTGCCTCGTGCGAGGGAACTTCGGCTTCGCGCGCCGGAACAGCCCCCTCACGGTCGGCGACACCTACGCGCTCGGCGGCGGGGTCTACGTGGAGGACGGCGACCTGGTCATGGAGGCGTGCCTGGTCCTGGGCAACCGCGCGTGGGCGGAGTCCGTCGGCGCGGCCACGTACGCGAACGCGCTCGGCGGCGGCGTCTACGTCGAGCACGGCACGGCGGACCTGCGCAACTGCGTCGTGGCCGGCAACGGCCTCCGCGCCGAGGGGACGATGGGCGGCTTCAGCGTGGCCGGCGGCGTGTACCTGGGTCTCTCCTCGGCGAGCTTCGAGAACTGCACGGTCGCCGGCAACGAGCAGGAGGGCGTCTACGGGACCTCCCTGTCCACCAACCCGACGACGATCCGGGTCCACGACAGCATCTTCCACGGCAACGACACCCAGATCCTGTCGCAGAACCCTCTGCTGACGCTCGACGTCTCCTGGTCGGTGGTGCAGGGCGGCTTCCCCGGCACCGGCATCCTCGACGTCGACCCCCTGTTCGCCGGCGCGGGCGACGACACGCTCGACTGGTTCGTGCGCTCCGGTTCGCCGTGCGTCGACGCGGGCGACCCCGCGCCGGCCCACGACGACGCCTGCCCCGGGTCGTCGTTCGGGACCGCGCGCAACGACATCGGCGCGGGCGGCGGGCCGGCCAACTGCGCCTGGGGCCGGGCGGCGCTGCCGTACTGCACGGGGAAGACGAACTCGCTCGGTTGCGTGCCGTTCCTGACGGCCTCGGGGACGCCGAGCGCGAGCAGCTCCGGACCGTTCGACGTCACCGCGTGGAACGTGGCGTTCTTCGAGTCGGGCTTCTTCCTCGCCAGCACCGAGCGCGCCGAGCTCGACTTCCACGGCGCCAGGCTCTGCGTCGGCACGCCCTTCGCGCGCCTGC
>JAUIDW010000114.1 GCA_030428395.1 bacterium
CGTGCGCATGTTCGGGATCACGGCGGGCTACCACCGCCTGTTCGCGCACAAGAGCTACGAGGCCGCCTGGCCGCTGCGGCTCTTCTACCTGTTCTTCGGCGCCGCCGCGGTGCAGAACTCCGCGCTGAAGTGGGCGGGCGACCACCGCCTGCACCACGCGTACACCGACGAGGACCGGGACCCGTACAACATCAAGAAGGGCTTCTGGTGGGCCCACATCCTGTGGGTGTTCCACGAGGACACGGCCAAGGGGCAGCGCGTCGTCAAGGACCTGGCCAAGGACCCGCTCGTGCGCTTCCAGGACCGCTACTACGTCCCGCTGGCGATCGCCGCGGGCGTCGTGCTGCCCGCGCTGCTCGGCTCGCTGTGGGGCGACGCGCTGGGCGCGGTGCTGGTGGCCGGCTTCCTGCGCCTCGTGCTGCAGTGGCACTCGACGTTCTGCGTCAACTCGGTCGCCCACACGCTGGGCAACCGCCCCTACGACCCGACCATCTCGGCGCGCGACAGCTTCTGGACGGCGCTGATCACGCTCGGCGAGGGCTATCACAACTTCCACCACCGCTTCCAGCTCGACTACCGCAACGGCGTGCGCTGGTGGCAGCTCGACCCCACCAAGTGGTTCGTGTGGAGCCTCTCCCACCTCGGCGTCACGAAGAACCTGCGCCGCACGCCGGACAGCACGATCCAGCGGGCGCGCCGCGAGACCGCCGCGCGCGCGGGCCAGCCACACGCAGCCTGAGGCCTCCGGGCCCCTGCGCGAGATCCAGCGGGCGGCGCACGGCGCCGCCCGCTTCCGTTCCGGGGCCGGGGGTGCGAGCATTCCGGCATGCACGCCCCCCTGCGCCTCCGCTCGCTGGCCCTCGCCCTGCTCCTCGCGCCCCTCGCCGCCGGCACCCAGGGACCGCCCCCTCCGCCCGGTGGAGGGCCCGCCGGACAGCACGGGGGACCGCCCGACGGCCCGCCGCCGGACGCGCCGCGCCTGTCGTCCGAGCACGAGAACGCCGAGCCGCGCGGCCTGCGCGTGAACGCCGAGGGCGCCTTCGACGGGCTCACGCTGTTCGCGCCGCTCAACAGCCGCACGGCCTACCTGATCGACATGGACGGCACCGTCGTCCACGAGTGGGAGGCGGACAGCTCGCCCGCGGGCGGGATGTACCTGCTCGACGACGGCCGCCTGCTGCGCTGCGGCCGCGAGGACGAGGACCCCGCCTTCCGCGGCGGCGGGATCGGCGGGCGCCTGCAGCTCCTCGCGCCCGACGGCGAGGTCGTGTGGGACCACGACCTGGCCGACGAGACGCGCTGCCAGCACCACGACGTCGAGCCGCTGCCGAACGGCAACCTGCTGGTGATCGTCTGGGAGCGCATGTCCGCGGACGAGGCGGTCGCCCTCGGCCGCGACCCCGACCAGGTCGCCGACGCGGGGCTCTGGACCGACGCGATCTACGAGCTGCGCCCCGTGCTCCCCGACGGCGCCGAGGTCGTGTGGGCCTGGCGCAGCCGCGACCACCTCGTGCAGGACCGCGACCCCGAGCTGCCCGACCACGGCGAGATCGCCGCGCACTCCGGGCGCATCGACCTGAACGCCGACCACCGCGACGAGCCGCCGCGCAGCGCCGCCGAGGTGCGCGAGCAGGAGGAGCTCGAGGAGCAGATGGCCGCGCTGGGCTACGTGGGCGGCTACGACGAGGAGGACGAGGAGGAGCCGGAGGAGGACGACGACGCCGACCGCCGGCGCGGTCGCGTGGGCGGCGACTGGCTGCACACGAACGCGGTCTCCTACGACCCCGAGCTCGACCTGATCGCACTCAGCACGCCGCACCTGTGCGAGCTGTGGGTGATCGACCACTCCACCACGACGGCCGAGGCGGCCTCGAACACCGGCGGACGCCGCGGGCGCGGGGGCGACCTGCTCTGGCGCTGGGGCAACCCGCGCGTGCACGGCGCGGGCGAGGACGCCGACAAGCGCCTGTTCTACCAGCACGACCCGACCTGGCAGCGCGGCCCCGACGGCGACGTGCGCCTGCTGTTCTTCAACAACGGGCGCGGCCGCGCCGACGGGGACTACTCGTCCGTGGACGAGCTGGTGCTGCCGTTCACCGACGACGGCGGCTTCCGCATCGCCCCGGGCGAGCCCCACGGTCCCGCCGAGCCGGCCTGGTCGTACTCCGACCCCGACACGTTCTTCTCCGCCTTCATCTCGGGCGCCCAGCGCCTGCCGAACGGCAACACGCTGATCTGCTCGGGCGTCGCCGGCCGCATCTTCGAGGTCACGCGCGCGGGCGAGATCGTGTGGGACTACCGCAACCCGCTGGGGGGCGACGTCGAGCCGCCCGACCACGCCGGCAAGGCCCCGCCGCTCGCGCTCTTCCGCGCCACCCGCCTGCCCCGCGACCACCCCGGCGTGCGCGCGGTGCTCGCGACGCACTGAGCGCGGCTCCCTCGGAGACGGCGCGCCGCCGCCTCAGCGCCGCAGGAGGGCGCGCGCGTCCGCCATCGCCGCCGACACGAACTGCTCGGCCCGCGCCCCGCGCTCGCCGGGCGCCGCGTCCAGGACCGCGTCGGCCTCGAGCACCGCGCCGACCCAGCCGTCGGTGTTCCAGCGCCCGCCGGCGGGCAGCCCGGGCAGGCCGCGCGGCTCCGGGTGCGGCCAAGGCGTGACGTACAGGTAGGGCGCGTCGCGGCCCTCGTCGCCGGGCGACAGGCCGACGCCCACGCTCGCGTCCGCGGGCATGCCCGGCTCGGAGGCGGCGTCGACCAGGACGGCCAGGTCGAGGTGGTGCGGCCACAGCCGCGCCGGCGACGCCCCGGGCTCGCGCCCGCGCACGCCGTCGAGCAGCCGCGCGGCGCCGGCGAACCAGGCGTCCAGCTGCTCGGCCCGCTCGCCCAGGTCGTCGAAGGGCGCCCCGCGCGAGACCGCGTGCTCCGGCGGCGCCTGCTCGGGCAGCGCCAGGTCGCGGGCCAGGGCCGCCCCGGTCCAGCGCTCCGCCGCGGCCTGCAGCCACGCGCGGGCCTCGTCGAGCGAGCGCCCCGCCAGGTCGAGCGTCTCCACGGACTCTCCCGCGGCGTCCAGCAGCTCCAGCCGCGGCGGCGAGAGGCGCAGCGCCGCGCGCCACGGTCGCGGGCCGGGGATCGCCGCACCCGCCAGCAGCCCGGGCGTCTCCGCCGGGCCGAGGGAGAGGTGCGCGAAGTCCGCCCGCGGCTCGGCCAGCGTGGCCCCGGGCGCCGCCGCGACCTGCGCGGCCCAGTGCAGCTGCAGGCGCGCGTCGGCGAGCTCTGCGGGCTCCAGTCGGCTCCAGGGGTGCCCCATGACCCCCCTTCGGTGCGCGCCGGCCCCCGCGCGTTTCCCCGGTCCGGCGCCCGGGTCTCGCCGGGGCTCCCCGGGCGGGCGGACCCCTCGAAGGCGGGCCCGGGAGCCGGATATGGGAATGAAGATCGTCAAAAATGCCCCGTTTCTGAATAATCATTCGCTTCGGCGCCGATGAGCCGCATACTCCCCGCCCATGCCGCCCACCACGGACCACCGGCGCAAGCTCGTCCTCGAGCTCCTCGAGGAGCAGGAGGTCGCGAGCCAGGCCCAGCTGCTCGACCTGCTGGAGCAGCGCGGCGTCGCGACCACGCAGCCGGTGCTGAGCCGGGACCTGCGGGCGCTGCACGTGGCCAAGCAGAACGGGGTCTACCGGCCCGCCGAGCGGGTGACGCCGCTCGAGGGGATGGCCTCGCTGCTGCGGGGCGCGCGGCCGGCCGGACCGCACCTGCTCGTCGTGTTCAGCGAGCCCGGCGCCGCCAGCGCGATCGCGCGGGCGCTCGAGGCCGAGCAGGTCGACGGCGTGGTCGGGACGGTCGCGGGCGACGACACCGTGTTCGTCGCCGTGGACGACGGGGGCGCGGCCGTCGCGCTGCGGGAACGTCTGGAGAGCCTCATCGAATGAATGCACCCCACGCAAAGAAGCGCGTCCTGCTCGCCTACTCCGGCGGGCTCGACACGTCCTTCCTGGTCGCGCACCTCGTGCGCGAGCGGGGCTTCGACGTCACCGCCCTGACCGTCGACTGCGGCGGCTTCGACGACGAGCAGCGACGCGCCGTGGCCGCGCGCGCCGTGCGCCTGGGGGCCACCGAGCACCGCTGGATCGACGCGCGGCCCGAGCTGTTCGACCGCGTCGTGCGCTGGCTGATCGCGGGCAACGTGCGCCGCGGCGACACGTACCCGCTGTGCGTCGCGGCCGAGCGCGGCCTGCAGGCCGAGATCCTCGCGCGCGTCGCCCGTGACGAGGGCTTCGACGCCGTCGCCCACGGCTGCACGGGCGCCGGCAACGACCAGATCCGCTTCGAGGCCGCCCTGTCGATCGTCGCCGAGGGCGTGCCCGTGCTGGCGCCGATCCGCGACGGCGGGTTCGACCGCGCCGAGGAGCGCGACGCGCTGCGGTCCTGGGGCTTCGAGTGCTCGGAGAGCGAGGGCCGCTACTCCGTCAACGCCGGCCTGTGGGGCCTGACGATCGGCGGCGGCGAGCTGCTGGGCTCGACCGGGGCGCTGCCCGAGGACGAGTGGCGCTGGACGCGCGGCGTCCCCGAGGAGGCCCCCGCCGCGGTCGAGGTCGCCTTCGAGGAGGGCTGCCCGGTGGCCCTCGACGGCGTCGCGCTGGACCCCGTCGAGCTGATCGAGCAGCTGAACGCGCTGGCCGGGGCCGCGGGCGTCGGCCGGGGCTACCACCTCGGCGACACCGTGCTCGGACACAAGGGGCGCATCGCCTACGAGGCGCCGGCGGCGGAGGTGCTGCTCGACGCGCACCGCGAGCTCGAGAAGCTCGTCCTCACCGAGGACCAGCGCTTCTGGAAGGAGCAGCTCGGCGACACGTACGGGCGCGCGCTGCACCAGGGACGCCTGCACGAGCCGATGATGCGCGACGTCGAGGCCTTCCTGGCGTCGTCCCAGCGGCGCGTCACCGGGACCGTGACCGTGCGGCTCGCCGGCGGGCGGGCCCTGGTCGAGGGCCTGGAGTCGCCGTACAGCATGCTGGCCGCCTCCGACGCGCGGTACGGCGAGCGCGCCGCGTCGCACACCGACCCGGCCGGCGCGGTGCAGCTCGCGCGGACGCTGGCGGAGCCCGCCCGGCTCGCGCGGCGCGCCGGCGAGCGTGCCGCGGCCGCCACGGGCGCGCTGCCGGCCGTGCACCCCGCGCCCGCGGCCCCCGCGCCGCTCGCGGCCGTCCCCGCGCCGGCTCCGGCGCAGGCGCTGGCGGAGGCCGCGCCGTGAAGCGCTGCACGCTCGACAAGATCGGCTCGGTCACGCTGCGGCTCGGCCTGGACCGGCACGCGGTGCTGGGCGCCGAGATCCCCGCCGTCGCCGGCACGGTCGTCGCGGCGCGCGTGCTGAACGCGAAGACCCGCTACAACACGCTCGAGGACGTCCACGGCCGCATGGTGCCGCTGTTCCCGGGCGACGTGATCGCGGGCGCCCTCGGCCACCGCGACGCGCTGCAGGGCTACGCCGGCGAGGTGCCCGCGAGCCTCGCGCCGGGCGACACGGTCCAGCTCCTGAACCTCGGCGGCGTGCTCGGCGTGGGCGCGCGCGCGACGCCGTCGCTGGGCGAGCCGTTCCGGCTCGAGGTGCTGGGCTCGGTGCTGTCGTTCCCGCGCGTCGGCGACCGCGTGGGCGTGCCGGCGCACGTCGGGGCGGCCGCGCTGCCCGCGCCCGCGGGCGGGCCGGCGGCGGGCGAGCTGCCCCCCGTCGTGGCGCTGGTGGGCACCTCGATGAACTCCGGCAAGACCACCGCCTGCTGCGCCCTGATCGGCGCGCTGCGGGCGCGCGGGCTGCGCGTGGCGGCCGGCAAGCTGACCGGCGTGTCCCTGCGCCGCGACGTGCTCGAGATGGCCGACTGCGGCGCCGACCCCGTGGCGCTCTTCACCGACTTCGGCGTGGTGACGACCAGCGAGGAGAACGCGCCGGCGACGGCCCGCGCGCTGATCGCCCACCTGGCGAGCGCGCACCCGCTGCCGCCCGACGTGATCGTGCTGGAGTTCGGCGACGGCCTGCTGGGCACGTACGGCGTCCACGCGCTGCTCTCCGACCCCGCCGTGCGCGGCGCGATCACGACCACGGTGCTGTGCGCCTACGACCCCGTGGGGACCTGGGGGGGCGCGGAGCTCCTGCGCGAGCGCTACGGCCTGGCCGTCGACGCGGTCAGCGGACCGGTCACCGACGGGCCCACGGGCGTGCGCTTCTGCGAGCAGACGCTGGGCGTGCCGGCCTGGAACGCGCTGTCCTGCGACCCCTCGATCGTCGACGTCGTCCTGCCGGCGAAGCTCGCCGGTCGGACCGCGGCCGCCGCGTCCGCGACCGGCTTCGCGGAGGTGGGCGCGTGAGCGCCGGACCGGCCGGCCTCGCGACGGCGCCCGCCGCCGGCGAGCGGACCGCGACGCGCACGCCGCTCGTCGTGCTCGGCGCCGGCGGTCTGCTGGCGGGCGAGCTGCTCCGGCTCGCGCTCGAGCACCCGCACCTGCGCGTCGCGGGGGCGGTGACCCGCCACGGCGGCGAGGCCCTGCGCGAGCTGCACCCGCACCTGCGGACCGACGGCACGGCGACGGCGGCGGCCGACGTCGGCGCGGTCCTGGAGCAGGCGCTCGGCGACCGCGGGCGGGCGGCGCTCGTCCTGGCCCTGCCGCACGGCGAGGCCGCCGGCGCGTGGCGCGACCTGCGCGCGCAGCTGGGCGACGACGCCGCGCGGTTGGTCGTCGTGGACCTGTCGGCCGACCACCGCCTGCGCGACCCCGCCGAGTACGCGCGCTGGTACGGCGCCGAGCACCCCGACCCCGGGGAGCTCGCGCGCTTCGTCTACGGGCTGCCCGAGCTGCTCGCGGACGCCCCGGCGCAGCTCGCCGGCGCGACGCGCGTGGCCGCGCCCGGGTGCTTCGCGACCGCGCTGCAGCTCGCCGCGGTGCCGGCCGCGCGCGCGGGTCTGCTCGACGACGGCGCGGCGTGGACCTTCAGCGCCGTCACCGGCTCGACCGGCAGCGGCAACAAGCCGAAGCCCGGGACGCACCACCCCCACCGCCAGGGCAACCTCTGGGCCTACGGGCTCGGCGGGCACCGCCACGAGGCCGAGCTGGGCCAGGCGCTGTCCGCGGCCGGCGCGCGCCCGCCGGTCGTGTTCGTGCCGCACTCCGGCCCGTTCGCGCGCGGCATCCACCTGACCGCCGTGCTGCCGCTCGCCGGCGCGGTCGGCGTCGAGCGGGCCCACGCCGCCTACGCCGACGCCTACGCCGGCCGCCCGTTCGTCGACGTGCTGCCCGTCGGCGGCACGCCGGACCTGCGCTCGGTCGTGGGCTCCAACTGCGCCGCCCTGGGCGTCGCGGTGCGCGGCGCCAGCCTGGTCGTCACCCTGACGCTCGACAACGTCGTGAAGGGCGGCGCCGGCCAGGCGCTCCAGGCCCTCAACCTCGCCCTCGGTCGGCCGGAGACCGAGGGGCTGCCCCGCTCCGGCATGGGAGTCTGACGTGACCACGAGCGACCTCGAGTACCCCGCCTACCCGCGGCTCCCGCAGCCCGCGGTCTCCGCCTCCGGCTGCGAGCTCGTGCTGGCCGACGGCTCCCGCGTGCTCGACCTGTACGGCGGGCACTGCGTCAACACGCTGGGCGCCGGCGACCCCGGCGTCGGGCGCGCGGTGGGCGCGCAGTGGGAGCGGCTGTCGTTCGTCACGAACCTGCTCGAGTGCCCCGCGCGCGACGCGTTCTTCGAGGCCTTCGGCGCGAACCTGCCGCCGGGCGCGTGGCAGGTGTTCCTGTCGAACAGCGGTGCCGAGGCCAACGAGAACGCGCTGAAGGCCGCCCTGTCGGCCACCGGGCGCACGACCGTGGTCGCCTTCGCGGGGGCCTTCCACGGCCGCACCGCCGCGGCCGCCGCGCTGGGCGACGCGAAGCACCCCGCCTTCCCGCGAACGCCCTTCGACGTGCGGCGCGCGCCCTTCGGCGAGCCCGACGCGGCGCGGGCCCTCGTGGACGAGGACGTCGCCGCGGTGGTGCTCGAGCCGATCCAGTCGCTCGCCGGCGTGCGCGCCTTCCCCGCGGAGGAGCTCGCCGCGCTGCGCGCGCGCTGCGACGAGGTCGGCGCGGCGCTCGTGTTCGACGAGGTGCAGACGGGCAACGGCCGCCTGGCCGCGCCGTGGGCCTCGCAGGCGCTCGGCGTCGTGCCCGACGCGTTCACGACGGCCAAGGGCGCCGCGTCGGGGCTGCCGATCGGGATCACGGTGCTCTCGGAGGCGCTGGCCGCGCGCGTCGGCCCGGGGCTGTTCGGCTCGACCTTCGGCGGCGGCCCCACCGTGCTGGCCGCCGCGACGGAGGTCGCCCGCCGCATCGCCGCCCCGGCGTTCGCGGAGCAGGTCGCCGCGACGTCCGCGGCCCTGCGCGCGGCCGCGCGGCGCGGGCCGGTGCGCGCGGTGCGCGGCGCCGGGCTCCTGCTGGGCCTCGAGCTCGACGGCCTGCCGGCCGCCGAGGTGCGCGACGCCCTGCTGGCCCGCGGCGTGCTCGTCGGGACCAGCAACGACCCGCACGTCCTGCGGCTCACGCCGCCCCTCACGCTGACGCCGGAGCAGGCCGAGCCGCTCGGCGCCGCGCTGGCGAGCCTGGAGGTGACCGCGTGAACCTCGACCGCGCCATCCCCCACGTCCGCGCGCACCGCGGCAAGCGCTTCGTGATCAAGGTGGGCGGCGCCTGCGTCGCGCACCCGGCGCGGGTCGCCGCGTTCGCGCACCAGGCGGCCGCGGTCCAGGCGCTCGGCGCGCAGGTCGTCGTCGTGCACGGCGCGGGCCCGCAGACCGACGCGCTCCAGCGTGAGCTGGGCGAGGAGCCGCGCAAGGTCGCCGGACGCCGCGTCACCACGCCGGCGGCGCTGCGCGCGCTCGTGCGCGCGACGCGCGAGGAGCTGAACGGCGCCCTGTGCGCCGCGCTCACGGCCGAGGGGGCGCGCGCCGTCCCCGCGGCCCCCGACGCCCTGGTCGCGCGGCGCCGGCCGCCGGTGGTCGTGGACGGCGAGACCGTCGACTTCGGCGCCGTCGGCGACGTCCAGGACGTGGACGTCGCGCCGCTCTTCGCCGCGCTGGAGGGCGACGCGATCCCCGTGCTGGGGCCGCCCGCGAGCGACGGGAACGGCGGGCTGCTCAACGTGAACGCCGACCTCGCCGCGGCGCACCTCGCGGTCGCGCTGCGGGCCGAGAAGCTCGTGCTGCTGACCGAGGCACCCGGCGTGCTGGCGGACCCGGCGGACCCGGGCTCGCTGACCTCCGCGCTGTGCCTCGAGGACCTCGCGGAGCTCGAGCAGGCCGGCGCCCTGCAGGGCGGCATGCGCGTGAAGGCCGCGGCGACGCGGCTCGCGCTCGAGGGCGGCGTGCCCAACGTGCACGTCGTCTCGGGGCTGCTGCCCGGCGCGCTGCTCGGCGAGCTGTACACCACGCACGGCACCGGCACGTGGATCACGCGCGACCCGCAGGGCGCGGCCCCCGCCGTGGCGCAGGCCGCCGGGGAGGCGTCGACGTGAGCACCCTCGACCCCGCGGCGATCCTGTCGAGCTGGGTCGCCATCCCGAGCCCGTCGGGCGAGGAGGGCGCGGCCGCCGACTTCGCCGTGGACCTGTGCGGGCGCCTCGGGCTCGACTGCGAGCGCGTCGGCGACAGCGTGATCGCGCGCCCCGGGCGCACCGGGCGCAGCGAGGACCCGGGCGGGCCGCGGCTGCTCTTCGCGAGCCACCTCGACACCGTCCCCGCCGGCGCGGGCTGGACCGGCGACCCGTTCGACGGCACGTGGCGCGACGGCCGGCTCGTGGCGCGCGGCGCCTGCGACGCGAAGGCCAGCGCGACCGCGATGCTCTGGGCCGCGGCGCACGCGGGCGACGCGCTCGAGGGCGAGCTGGTGGTGGCGATCACCGCCGGCGAGGAGACCCGCAACGCGGGCATGGCGGCGGTGCTCGAGCACCTCGGGACGCCCGACGCCGCGGTCGTCGGCGAGCCGACCGGCCTCGCCGTCGTGCGCGCGCAGGCGGGGCTCTGCGTGCTGGAGGCGAGCTGGTCCGGACGCTCGTGCCACGCCGCGCACGTGGCGCGCGTGCCCTCGGAGAACGCGCTGACCGCCGCCGCGCGCGACCTGGCCGCCTTCGGGAGCTGGCAGGCGCTGCCGGGCGAGCACCCGCTGCTCGGCGCGGGCACGGTCGCCGCCACGCAGCTCGCCGCGGGCGAGCGCCACAACGTCGTCCCCGACCGCGCCGTGGCCGTGCTCGACGCGCGCGTCCCCCCGCCGTGGGACGGTCCCCGCTGCCGCGAGTTCGTCGCGAGCGCCCTGCCGGGGGCCGAGGTGACCGTGCGCTCCGACCGGCTGCGCCCGGTCGAGACGCCCGCGGACCACCCGCTGGTGCGCGCGGCCCTCGCGGCCGCCGGCGCGCCCGCCGCGGTCGGGTCCAGCACGCTGTCCGACATGGCCCTGCTGCACGGCGTGCCGGCCGTGAAGTGCGGGCCCGGCGAGACCGCGCGCTCGCACACGCCCGACGAGTTCGTGCTCGAGGCCGAGCTGCTCGCCGGCTGCGACTTCTACACCGCCCTGGCCCCCGCCGCCCTGCGCGCCCTCCGCGGCGCGCGCCCCGTGACCGCCTGACCCCCGTCCTCCTCGAGCCGCCATGACCCCGCAGTCGCAACCTCCGCGCTTCCACGCCCCGGTCTGGGACCGCGGCGAGCCCATCGACCCCGAGGTGCTCGCCTTCACGATCGGCGACGACTGGCTGCAGGACCGCCGCCTGGTCGAGGTCGACCTGCGCGGCTCGCTCGCCCACGTCGAGGGCCTGCGCCGCGCGCACCTGCTCGAGCCCGTCGACGCCGACGCCATCCGCGAGGGCCTGCTGGGCCTGCTCGCCGACCACCGCCGCGGCCTGTGGACGGTCGAGGAGGGCGACGAGGACGTGCACTCGGCCGTCGAGCGCCGCCTGGTCGAGCGCATCGGCGAGCCCGGCAAGCGCCTGCACACCGGGCGCAGCCGCAACGACCAGGTCGCAACCGACCTGCGGCTGTGGCTGCGCGGCGCGGTCGGCGAGGCGGCGGAGGCGCTGCGGGACGCGCTCGAGGCCTGCGCCGCCCTGCGCGTGGACGCGGGCACGCTGCCGCTCCCCGGCTACACGCACCTGCGGCGGGCGATGCCCTCGTCGGTCGGCGACTGGCTGGGCGCCCTGCACGCCGCCCTGCGCGCGGACCTCGAGGACCTGCGCGCGGTCGGGTTGCGGCTGCGCCGCTGTCCGCTGGGCACCGGCGCGGGCTACGGCGTGCCGCTCGAGCTGGACCGCGACGGCGTGGCGCGCGAGCTGGGCTTCGAGGGCCCCGAGGAGCCCGTGACGCTGACGCAGTGGTCGCGCGGACGCGCCGAGCTGGCGTACGTGACCGCGCTCGAGGGCGTCGCCCTGGACGTCGACAAGCTCGCCTGGGACCTGTGGCTCTTCACCTCGGCGGAGTTCGGCTTCGCGCGCCTGCCGGTCGCCCTGACGACGGGCTCGTCGATGATGCCGCAGAAGCGCAACCCCGACGCGGTCGAGCTCCTGCGCGCGCACTGCCGCCAGGTCAGCGCCGACCGCGCGGCGCTCCGCGAGGCGATCCGCGACCTGCCGTCGGGCTACCACCGCGACTTCCAGCTCGTGAAGCCCCCGCTGTTCCGCGCCCACGACCGCACCCTGGCCGCGCTGGGGATCGCCGCCCGGCTGCTGCGCGGGATCGAGCTCGACGCCGACGCCCTCCGCGCCGCCGGCGACGCGCCCGAGCTGCACGCGACCCGCCGCGCCCTGCAGCGCGCGGCCGCGGGCACGCCGTTCCGCGACGCCTACCGCGAGGAGAGCCGCGCGGAGGCGCCGGGGGACGGAGCGCCCGCCCCCGCCGGTTCCTGAACGCCTCGTCGCCGGATCCGGGAACCTCGCGCGATCGTCATCGACCGCGGGGTGCGCGTCCGGGCGGCCTGCGGCACAATCCCCGGCCCGTGTCCTCCGCGCTCCTCCTCCACCGCCTCCGGGGGCGGGCCTGGCCCCGGGCGGCCCGCTGCGGCGCCGCCGCGCTCGCGCTCGTCGCCGCCTGCCGCGCGCCCGCTCCGGCTCCGCCGATGGACCTGGTCGTCCCCGAGCTCGAGGCGACCGCCGCCGTGTTCGCCGGCTCGTCGCTGCGGGGAGACGCGGGCCCCGGCGAGGAGCTCGACGCGGACCCCGCCCGCGCCCTGCGCGTCCGGGTGCGCATCGTGGCGCTCGAGCGCATGCCCGCCGTCTCCTGGACGCCGCTCTCGTCCCGCTCGCGCTTCGTCGCGGACCTGCTCGGCACCGACCCGCTGGTCGGCACGCCCGAGCTCCTCGCGGGCGCGCGCTTCGCCACCGGCGACGAGGCGACCGGCGCCCTCGAGCGCTGGGACGCGGGCGAGGCCGGCCGCACGGTCGAGGTCGCCGCCCTCGACGAGACGCTCCCGCTGGGCGCCACCGCCGCGCTCGGGCTGCTCGGCGCCGAGCAGGTCGAGAACCCGCTGGACTGGCTGGACGAGGTGCCCGACGGCGAACCGGTCCGCAAGGCCGTGCAGGTCCTCGTCGGCAACGCCGCGGCGGGTCCGGGCGTCGCGTTCCTCATCGAGGACGTGCAGCCGGGCTGGTGGCGCCCGGTCGAGGAGGAGCAGGACGTCGCCTCCGCGCTGGCCGCGGCCCAGTCCGCCGAGGCGGGGGACGACGCCGCGGCGGCGGAGCCTGAGCCCGCGCCCGCGCCGCCGGACGCGCGCCGCGTGCTGCGCCGCGAGATCGTCCTGCTCGACGTCGCGCCCCGGCCGGGCGAGGGCCCGCTGCTGGTGCTCGTCCCGCGCATCTACCGCAAGGGCGAGGTCGAGGCGTTCGCCTGCGTGGTCACCGTCGACGCGCCCGCGGACGACGCCGAGGCGCTCGCCGCCCTGGCGGAGCGGCTGGGCGCGCTGCGCGCCGCCGGCGAGGAGCGCGCGCGGTCCGAGCCCTACACGGAGGCGCAGCTCACGGCGCTGCGCCGCACGAGCGCGCTCGAGGCCCTGGCCACACCGGGCACCCGCCGCGAGGCGCTGCTGTTCTACGCGCAGGGCCTGGGCACGCCGCTCGCCGACGACCTCGCCCTCGCGGGCACGGACGCGCTGCTCGGGGCGTACGCGGCGGCCGTACTGGCGGCCTTCGACGAGCTGGACGAGCCGGCCCTCGCCCTGCTCGCCGACGACGCCGCGCTCGCCTGGCACTTCGAGTCCGCGGCCTACCGCCTGCTGGCCGACCGCGCGTCCCGCGGGGAGCTCGAGCCGGAGCTCGCCGCGCTGCTCGTGCGCCACGCCGGCGAGGCCGGGCGCTTCCCCGGGTCGATCGAGGACGCGATCGCGGCCGCCCGCGGCGTGCCCGACCTCGAGCGGCGCTTCGCCGAGGAGAACCGCATCTTCCTCGAGGACTCGAGCCCGGCGGCGCGCGTGCGCGCCTACGACTGGCTGGAGCTCCGCGGCGAGGCGCCGGCGGGCTACGACCCGCTGGCCGACCGCGACGCGCGCCGCGCGGCGCTGCGCGCGCTCGAGGACGCCGAGGCCGAGACGGAGGAGCCGCGGTGAGCGAGCCCCGCCCGCCCGGACGCCTGCGCCGCTGGCTGCGGCGCGGTCTGATCGCGCTCGCGTGCCTCGTGCTGCTGCGCTTCGCGCTGCCGTTCACGATCCCGTTCTTCCTGCAGTCGTGGGCGCGCGAGCGCGGCCTCGAGCTGACCTACGAGGACCTGAACATCGGCGTGCTCGACGGCTCGGTGGAGCTGTGGCACGCGAACCTGCGCCCGCTGCCGGCGGAGGGCGAGGAGCGCTCGGAGCACCCCGACCCGGAGTCCTCGCTCGCGCACCTCGAGTTCCTGGAGTTCGACGCCGTGCTGTACGCGCTGCTGCTCGGCAAGCTGCGCGCGACGCGCGTCGAGCTCGACGGCATGGACGTGCTCGCCCGGCGCGGCGAGGACGGCGTGTGGGAGCTGCAGCAGTACCTCGTGCCCCGCGACGGCCAGGCGCTCGAGGTGGAGCTGCCCCAGCCCGAGGAGGACGAGGAGGAGCCCGCCGAGGGCCCGCTCGCCGCGCTGGCGCCCCTGCTGCGGCTCGCGCGCGCGCTCGAGGTGTCCGCGGTGCGCGTGCAGCACCTCAACGTGCGCGTCCAGGACCCGACCGTCGAGCCGGCCGTGGACACGCGCCTGGAGGTGTCGGTGCGGCTCTCGGACGTCGGCTCGCGGCGGCGCCGCACCCGCCTGCAGGTCGTGGCGCTGGCGCCCGGCGTGCTGAACGCGGCGCGCGTCGAGGGCAACGCCGCGGTGGTCGAGGACGCGCTGGCGATCCAGCTCGAGGTCGAGGTCGACGGGCTCCACGCGCGCGCCCTCGGCGGGTACCTGCGCCCGCTCGGCCTCGAGGCCCGCGCGCGCCAGGTCTCCTTCGGCGCGAAGACGTCGCTGCGCCTGGCCGACGCGCGCGACCCGGAGGCCGAGGAGGACGTCTCCCTGCGCCTGACCGGGGACCTCGAGGTCCGCGACGTGGCGCTCTCCGCCGACCTCGAGCCGACGCTGACGCTCGAGCGCCTGGCCGTCGACCTCGCCGCGCTCGAGCCGGGCCTCGTCCACGTCGCGGCCGTCGAGCTGGAGGGCCTGCGCGGCCGCGCGCGGCGCGACGCGGACGGCGTGCTGTCCGCGGCGGGCCTCGGCCTGGTGGGCGCGCCGCCCGCCGCCGCCG